>JBAUIH010000207.1:0-14881 GCA_049682755.1 Candidatus Aminicenantales bacterium
ACCGGCGATGACGGACGTAGAAGTGGGAAGAGACCGTGAGCAGGGCGGTGACTAGGAGCAGGACCGCGGCGATCTCTCCCTTGCGCTCGGGGACGCTCTTCCCAAACAGGAGACGGATCGGGGCGGCCAGGGCCGTTCTGAGGAAACGGGGCAGCGGGAAGAGGAACGAGACCTTTTTCCTGTAAGCGTCGTAGGCCTCTCCCGATATCCGCTTCATTTTCCTTTCTTCGAGCAGGGCCACGCCGACGATGACCATCATGGAAAGAAGCCAAGGCAGGCTGGCCGGGATGCCCCAGGACCTCCGGGGATAGCGGACGCGCTTGAGGACCAGGAGCATTCCGTAGCTCCAGAGGATCCAGCCGAGGTACTGGGGATGGCGCGAGAGGCGGTAGACCCAGAAATCGGCGACGTCCCGTTTTCTCTGGCGGGCGACGAACCAGGCCAGGGTTCCGAGGACGAACAGGAGCAGGCCGCCGCCGATCGCCGCGTAGACCAACGGCGGATGGGCGTCGATGCCCCACCGGCCGAAAAGCGACATGAGGGCGTCGTAGGGCCAATAGACGATGTCTCCGAGCCGACCGGCGTCGAACGAGACATCCAGCACAGGCAGCCAGGCGAGGTTCAGGAAGCCCAGCCCGGCCAGGAAGAACATGACCCCGGCGAATTGTGCGAACACGGGCAGGAACATCGCGGCGGCGCCGACGGCCGAGAGGCCGGCCTTTCCCGAGACAAAGCCGGCCACAATGAGAAGGACCATCAGTCCGAAGCAGACGTAGCCGATGACCCGGAAATGGTAATGTTCCAGGAACAGCTCGGTCCGGAAGACCGTCGTCTCGTCGCCGTGGGAATCTCCCTCGAGCGTCGGCGTGGCCTTGACAAGGGCCGAGTGCAGGAGCCTCGGCAGCTCGATCGAGGCAAACGTCAGCCCGACACTGAAGACGACTGCCAGGACGGTCAGATAGATCCCGAAGGTCCATTTCTTCTTGGTCATTTTACCCTTACTTTTATTCGGAGGGCCCGGTCTCCGGCATCTTCCAGATGCCGAGGCCCTTTTCCCGGGCTTCCTTTTCCAAATCGACATAGTGTTTCAGATCATCCGGCAGGTATTTGGGGTCGACGCTCGCGTAACCCTTTTTCAACAAAAGTTCGTTGAAACTCACGGAGGCCCCTTCCCCGTAATAGATCTGGACCCGGGCATAGCCGTCCTCGTCATAGACGATGCCCGCCGCCGTGTTGTCCGTCGTCCAGGTGAAGAGCTTCACCGTCCGGCCCTCGAGCTCTCTTTTCGTGAAATCGTAGACCTCGTCTCCCAGGGGCTCATCGCGCTGGAGCGCTTTGATCCCGGTCAGCCGGGCGACGAACCCATTGCCGATCCGGACGAGATCCCCGCTGAGGACTTCCTTGATAATCCCGATGTTGCCCGCGGCGAAGAGCGCGACCGCGAGCACCCCGGCCATGACAATAATACCTCTCTTCATTTTGAGCTAGAGCGCCCGGAAAATCGCGACACCGGTCAGGAACCCAAGAGTGACCGCGGCCAAAACCTGGATGATCAAGAGCCTTTTCCTGAGCTCGCCGATTCTGCCCATGATTTGCTGGAACTGTTTCTCATCCATCCGCTTCTCCTTTGACTAAAGTTTTATTAGATATTTCCCCTGCTCAGAAAGCCGGCCAGTGCGAAGGCCAGCGCCAGGTTGATGGTCAAGATCCAGACGCCATAGAGACGCCCCGGCTTCCCGGTCTCTTTTCTGGTGGCCTCCTTGTAGGCCGAAATGTACTTGAATATATAAAGGCGGGCGAGCAGGATGTTCGTTTCGTGGCCATGGCGGTCGAGGGCGGCCATGATGAGAATCAGGATGACGACATTCGCGACGACCGCGGCCGCCGCCAGACCGAAGAAGATGTTACTGATCTCCAGCTTATCTCCACATGCCCAATATAGTGAGGAAATGGCTCGTTGTCTGTAGGCAGCCGTCCTATTTTCGGGAATAGGACAATTGCCTATAAGGCGTTGTTCCCGAGACTTGCGGGCCTCCTCAATGGCTGTCAAGGTCAGCCCTGCTCCCTCCAACCGCCGTTTCGCCCGAAAAGTCCTTTTCAGTACTCTCCGCGAGGAGATTGAGAAAGCTTGCCGTTCAGGGGCGTCTTTCCTTATGAATCATGAGGGCCTTTTATTTCTGGCCGTAAGAGCTTGACAATAGTTAACATATAAGTTAACATTAATATGAGAAGGAAAATTCTCTTTTTTCGGACCGCCGGTGGAAAGTGCCCGATCGAAGAATTTCTTGATTTTTTGCCTGGCAAGACGGCCCAAAAAATCACTTGGGTGTTAAAACTCATAGAGGATTTGGAATTTGTCCCTGCAACATACTTTGTCAAGCTGCCGGGGACAGAAGAAATATGGGAATGCCGAGTCAATTTCTCTTCAAATACTTATCGCATTCTCAGTTTTTTTAAAGACAAGTTCACCGTCGTAATGACTCATGGCTTCATGAAGAAGACTAAAAAGACTCCCAGGAGGGAGATCGACAGAGCTGAATCCTATCGAAGAGATTATTTGAGAAGAGAGGCCCATCATGAGTGATCTTAAAAAGTACATCGCGAATAGAAAGAAGAGAGACCGCGTATTTGCGTCTGGATTCGAGGTGGGCTATCAGAAGTTCAAGATCGGCGTTGCGCTCAGGGAGGCCAGGAAGGCTGCGGGATTGACCCAGGAGGAACTCGCGCGTCGTCTGAAAACAAAGAAGACCGCGGTGTCTCGCATAGAAAATCATTCTCGGGATATCCGGCTCTCTACCCTGGAAAAGGTCGCATCGGCGTTGGGCAAACGCATAGAGATCAGGATACTTTAAAGGAAAAGGAATCAACGAGCACGTGGCTGCGGATTTTTCCCGAAGCCGCTGCCGAGCCGGTTGATGAGCTCGAGCCTGTTCTTGACCCCGAGCTTCTGATAGATGTTGGAGATATGGTTCCGGGCCGTGCTCGGGGAGATGAAGAGCTTTCGGGCAATATCCTTGTTGCCGGCGCCCCGGAGGACCAGCCGGAGGATCTCCTGCTCCCTCGCCGTCAAACCGGCCGCTCCGATGACGTCCTCCAGGTTTTCTCCAAGGGTCAGGGGGGCCGACTTGACTCTCTTCCAGGCTCCGACCGCCATGGCGATACCTGACAGAACGAACACGGCAACGATCAGGGCGAACCACCAAGTCCTCCAGAACGGAGGCAACACTTCAAGGTTGATGGCGATCCCGTCTTCGTTCCAAACCCCTTCGGGGTTGGCGGCCTTGACCCTGAGGGTGTATTCACCCGGTTCAATATCATACAGGGAGACCCGGTGACCCGGGATAAGAGTGATCCAGGCGTCATCGCGCGGCTCCAAGCGGTAAGCGAAGGTATTCAACTCCGGAGCCGTGAACACCAGGGCGGCGAATTCAAAGGTGGCCAGGCCTGATTTGTATGTCAACGTGAGGTTCCGGAGGAGGGAGGGATGACCGGGGAGGTGGACCTCCACATCGTTCCTGTAGAACCCCGTCCAAACAACCGGGGGAACGAACGGGTTTTGTCCGATGTCCGCGGGATGGAAGGCATTGAAGCCGTTGGTTCCTCCGAAGTACATGCTGCCGTCGGAAGCCTGAAACGAGGCTCCTGGATTGAAAGCGTTCCCCTGGAGTCCGTCGTGGAGGCCGTACTTTGTGATCTTTTCGGTCTCCGGATCGAGCCGGCAAAGCCCCCGGTTGGTGCTCACCCAGAGGGCGCCGCCGGAATCCTCGAGGATCTGGCAGACAACCTCTCCGCTCAGGCCTTCCTTCTGGCCGAAGACACGCCATTCGCTCTTGGCCCGGTCGAAACGGTTGAGGCCGCTATCTGTCCCGATCCAGATTATCCCGTGCCGGCCCTCATGGAGACAATTGATGACATTGTCGTTGATGCTCGAACCCGGCGGGTCGCCGATCCGGCCGACAAAGCGTTCGCATTGACCCGTCGCTTTGTCCAGCTTGTTCAGCCCTTCCCGGGTTCCCACCCAGAGGAAGCCGGCCCTGTCTTCATAAAGCGCCGTGACGATATTGCCGCTCAGGCTGCCCAGATCATCGCGGCTGTTGAGAAAACAGGTCCAGCGGCCTGTGTGAGTTTCAAGCTTGTTCAGCCCCCGCTGCGTTCCGGCCCAGATGATATCCCCGTGCTGCCCGTCGATCCACAGTGCGTTAATCCTGTTGTGGGAGAGGCTGTTCGGGTTTTGCCCGTCATTATGATAGCGGGTAATCCCTTCCCTATCCGGGTCGATCCGGACGAGGCCGCCACCATCCGTCCCCAGCCAGATCCGCCCTTCCCGGTCCTCACGGATCGCGCGGACAGCGCCCGGAGTCTGGGCCGCCTTTTCCTCAGGTCCGAAGTCGAAATGGACGACGCCGCCTAACTCGCGGTCGATCCTGTCCACTCCCCTGTCCAGGCCGACCCAGAGCCGTCCGGACGAATCCTCGAGGAGAGCCCGGACGTCGTTGCGACTGAGACTTCGCGGATTCGAAGCGCTGCGCTTGTAGTGTTCGAACTTGGCCTGGACCGTGAGGCACTTGTTCAGCCCTCCCCTCGCAGTGCCCACCCAGATGATCCCGGAGGCGTCCCGGAAGAGCGAGGTGACGCTGTCGTCGCCGACCGATTCGGGATCCTGGGGATCATACCGGCAGACGGTGTAGTCGCCCGTCTTCCGGTCCCAGATCCGCAGCCCGTCAGAGGATGTGCCTAGCCAGAGGCGGCCGGCGGAGTCTTCGACGATAGACGTGATCGTCTGCGAGGCGAGGTCGTCGGGGAAATCGCCCCCCCCCATAAAATCGGACGAAACTCTTCGTTTCCGGATCATAACGATTGAGACCTCCGTTTTTCGTCCCCACCCAGATGGTCCCCTCGCCGTCTTCAAAAACCGTCCAGACCGTGTCACTGCCGAGGCTATTATTATCGCCGGGGATTAAGTGGAAGTTGACCATGATGCCCGATCCGGGATCGATCTTGAAAAGCCCCGACTCCAGGGTCCCCGCCCAGATCGCGCCTTTCCGGTCGGCCAACACATCCCAAACGGTGTCGGAATCCGAGCCCACCGGGACCCGGGTAAAAGTATCTTTTCGCCTGTTCAAGCGGCTGAGCCCGTTGAGCCGTGTCCCGATCCAGATATCTCCGATCCTGTCGTCCTCAACGGCCATGACGATATCCCCGCTCAGGCTGTCGGACCGTTGGAGATCGTGGCGGTACTGAACGGACGTTCCCTCGTATTTATCGAATCTGAAGAGACCCTGGCCGTGTGTGCCAAACCAGATCTCCCCCTTGCTGTCTTCAAAGGCCGGGTAGATGGTCAAGGGGTCGGAGGGCGCGGCGCCTTCGGACCGGGGAGAATAAAAGACGAAGCGATAACCGTCGTAGCGGACCAAGCCGTTGGCCGTCCCCAGCCAGAGGAAGCCCTCCTTGTCCTGGAAAAGGCTCGAGATGCCGGTTACGACCGTCCCCTGGACATCGGGGACGATCCTCTCGAAGCGGAAGAACCGTCCCGGCGATGGGAAGGCCGAGAGGGCGGAGAAAACCCCCGCAAAAATGGCGAGCCAAGCCGCCGCAAACCTTCTCATCCCGGGCCCATCTTACTATATCCGGCGGCCCGCGGGAAAGCAGGACTGCAAAGATTATTCTTCGTGATTTTCTTTTCGCCCCGGCGAAGAGGCTCAGCTGATCTACCATCCCCTTGTGGCCGAGGATATCGAGACAATTCCCAAGAACCTTCAGATCAGGATAAAGAAAGCTCTCGAACAAAGACTCTTGCAGGATCTGATTCAGGCCGGCCATCCTCTGAGGCAAAGCCTGGCCGGACATAGAAAAATGCGGGTCGGAGATTACCGCATCATATATCGCGTCGAACATCGTTCGATTATCGTCTTGAAGATCGGGCATAGAAAAGAAGTCTACGACCGAGTGAAATTGAGGGTCACTTAATTCAACGCAAGAGCCGCTTTTTTCGAAAAAAGAAACAGCCCGCGGAGTCTATAAATCAAATTGATATTATTCAACCTCACCGTCTATCGGGGAATGGATCTCTACCGGAAAGGCCCGCCTTTTTCGCTTTTTCCCAGATTATGCTCTTATAGGACAACACCGGGAATGCGCACGGCTTTGTGGACTTCTCGAACTCGTCGCGGAAATCCTTTCCCCTTAAGTCACAGGCGCCGGTCACCAGGTCGACGAACTCCTTTATCAATATGCAGGCCCCCTGGTCAGCGGAAAACGCCTCCTGGGGGCCGGGAAGCCCCTCGTAAACATAGATCTTCCCTCCCCGAAAACGGAACTCCTCGATCCCGTCGGTCACGTCCACTCTCCGATAGCCGTGCTCCCTTTTGTCGAGGCTGTGCAGCTCCTCGTTGGTGATCAGATACAAAATGCCGTTGATCCGGCCCGTTTTCTTGGGATAGATATTGAGTTCCGCAGCTCCGATGATAGGAATACGTTCCGTGTCGCGCAGGAAATGCGCATCGATCTTCTTGGCGCCCGCGGCGATCGCTTGGGGATCGTTGAACAGGCGAACGCACATCCACACCCTCTCGTAGCCACTCAGATGAACTTCGTGGATTGGACCGTTGTATTTGTGCCCCAGCGTCTGCTCCAGGCTCGGCAAGGAGATCAGGGAACCATAGGCGATGATTCCCACGGTGCCTTCAGGCATTTCCAGTGTGGTTTTTTGTTCGGCCGCGAAACCGCAGATGGAAGACAAGAGCAGCATCAAAACGAAGAGGGATAAGCCTGGATATCGTCTAGTCATTGAATCACCTTTATTCACAATTTTATCTATAAGCATCGATTGGACACGGCATGAAATCGCCGGCTTGGGCCTTATAATCACCCGTTCCCCTTACAAAAGAAGCGTATCGCCGGACCAGACAGGTGTCAAGAAAAAAGAATCTCATCCCCGAGCAGAAGGGCCTGGAACGAGGCCTACGCGGCGAACGGGGCCTGGGGCCACGACCGGCACGGGGTCGCCCATGAGCTCCGCAAGAACACAGAGCCCAACGGCGGGGCTTCGCTCCTGACGACGGCCTCCGATTACGCCGTTTTCCTTTGCGCCCTTCTCAATTCCAGAGGGCTATCCAAGGAAACCATCGAGCAAATGACCTCCCCCCAGGTCCAGGTGACGAAAAGCCGGGAAACTGCGGACCTCTTCGAGAACGTCTTTTGGGGTTGGGGCGTGCAGCCCGGCGAGACCGGCTACGGATTCTGGCATTGGGGCGATAACGGGGACCTGAGGGCCTTCACCCTGACCTACAAAGACCGCCGCGAGGGATTCGTCTACTTCGCAAACAGCAATAACGGATTGGCCATCGCCGGGGCCGTCACCGCCCTCGTTTTTCCCGACCGTCAATATGCTCTCGATTGGCTGGACTATGAGAAATATGACGATCCGAAAAGACTGGCCCGCATCTCCCTGGAGACGACGTTCATGGAGGAAGGGCCTGAGGCCGGCTTGAAGAAACTCCAGGAAACCAGGAAAGCTTTTCCCGAATTGGCCAAGGAGGAACCCTTGACCGAGATGGCCCGCGCTCTGGGCGAGATCGGCAAACAGGAAGAGGCCATCGCGGTCTTAAAATTCTGCCTCGAATCCTTTCCCGAGTCGGTGGATGCCTATCTCAGCCTGGGATTGGCCTACATGGAGACGGGACAGAACCAGGCAGCGGTCGAGAGCATAGAAGCGGCGTTGAAGATCGATAAAGAAAACGCATTGGCGGCCCGGGGGCTCGAGTGGGCGAAGGACGCTCTGAAAGCGGAAAAGAATCCGGTCGTCCTCTCGGTCGCGGAAATGGAAAGAATCGCAGGGGATTACGGGACACGCCACGTCACCCTTCGCGAAGGCCGGCTATATTATCAGCGGGGGGGCCGTCCGGAATACGAACTTTTTCCGTTGAGCCGCGATACTTTCGCCCTGGAGGGATACGGCCAGTTCCGAATCCGGTTCGTTTCGGATGAATCGGGTCGAGCCACCAAGCTCGTCGGCCTCTACATCCAAGGGAACACCGACGAATCACCCCGCGACCGATAGCCTCGCCGCGAATATTTCTCTCGCCTTCTTTCCCAGAAAGGAGGGGTCCGGCTGATTGTCGGCGCTCTTGGCGTCAGGACGGCCATAATTCGATATCTCCGAAATCCTCGTGCTTCCTTGACAGTGTTCGACGTCTTGGTCTATGGTTCCTCATGATGGTCGAAGGGGACAATAATAGCAAGACTGTGACTGCACGCAACGAAGTCAATAAATCAAAGTGCCACTGCTTATCGCGCGGAGGATCGGATGAATAAGGGCCGACGTTCAATTCCCGCCGGAGCTCTCCTTTTGGGGATATTCTCCATCTTCTCATCTGGACCCGGGGCTTCCGGCCGGACCGAGCAAGTCATCGCCCTGCCGGAACTCGAACGCCCCCGCCAGATCGTCGCCGAGAAGGAGAGGGTCTATTTCGTCGACAGGCGGGATATTGTTGTCTACTATCTTTCGGATGGGCTCTTTCTTAAAAGAATCGGAAAGCTCGGGCAGGGACCCGGAGAATTCGCCATGGGCCCGAACCGTCTGGCCGTTCTGGGTGATCGACTGATCGTCAGAGATCAGCGCAGTTCTGAATGGTTCAACCTGGAAGGTGTCCGCATCGGCGGACACAATGACCCGGATCCCATAGCCTTCCATCAATTCCTTCCCGTCGGCCGCAATATCGTGGGGTTCGCTTGGCTCAGAAATGAAGACGGCTCACTGGCCCCGCCGACCGGCCGCATCTATGATGCCGATCTCAAGTTTAAACGGGAATTCTTCGGCGCGTTGCCCGCCTTTCCCCCGGCGCCCCCTCCTCCCGGAAGCGCGGAGCCGACGGGCAAGAGCGAGAGGCTCCTTATCCGGGACTACGGGGACTATACGGTTTACGAAGGCCGGATCTACGTCGCCGATTCCCGGCGGGAATTCCCCATCTCGGTTTTCGATGAAAATGGGGTTCTTATCCGTGAGATCAAGCTCCCCGTTGACCAGGTCAAGGTGCCGAAGAACTTCGTCGATAACGTCGTCAAGGAATGGAAGGCATCGAGGGACTGGGAGACGTATTACCGCCATATCAATCCCGTGGTCCCCGAATATTTCCCGGCGTTCGTTGATTTCAAGATAGACGACGGGCGCCTCTACGCTCTGACGGCGGCCCAGAAAGACGGCTTATACGAAATCATCACCATGGACCTCGAAGGCAGGATCCTGGGAAGAGAATTCCAGTTCCCGCTGCAGCCCAATTTTGAGGAGCCCTTCTTCAACGGTCTCAAATACGACATCGAAGGGGGCAAGTTCGTCTGGTTCGAATACAACGACGAGAAAAAATGCTACGAACTGCACATCCGCTGAGATGGTTGGTCTTTCCGCGCAGGCTCTTGAAATAGATCCAGTCAGCGCCTTTCCAATGCCGCCACCACCTCAACGATCTTTTCCCGGATCCTTTGGTCGTCAACATCTCGAGAGCGGTTTCTTTGCGAGGGACGCATACTAGCGTCCTTCAGCCATGGCCTTTAGATCGGCTAAGGAGATCGGGCCGTCCACGATTTTCATGTGCTATATATATCATATATGGCCCCGGATGAGAAAGCGCCTCCCGGACCTGACTTCCCGGCGATATCTATTCAGCCTGGCGGGGCAAACGGCCCGGCGTCGTGGGCGCTCCAAGCTCCTCCAGCTGCCTCTCGATTTTCTTTATGAGAGCCGCTTCGAGAATGAGCACGGGTTCTTCCGGCCGATCATCAAGGAGGTTGTGGAGCGATATTTCGACTGCAGCAACCCGCGCTGCGGGAGATACTCCTCCTGGATATCCCCCATCGCCATGTTGTCTTCACCATCCCCAAGATGCTCCGGATTTTCTTCAAGGACAACCGCCGGCTTCTGGGGGGAACTTTGTCGCTGCGCCCTGCGCTCACTCATCCGTTATTTCGAAATGGTCGCCGCGAGCGATATCACGCAAGGTCTATGAGGTTGATCCCATGATCTGCCCTCAGTGCGGCGGACAGATGAAGATCATCTCTTTCCTGACCGACTATGCTGTGGTCGATAAAATTATCGACCACCTCAAGCTGACTTTTGTCGCGGAGAGACCGCCCCCTCCACACCTCGCCTATCAAGAACACCTGATGGCGGCTGAGACAGCCGGTGAATATTTTTCGTAATCTCCCCTTGCCGGGCGGGGGGGGTCCGGCCTATTTTCAGGGCTTTGTAGCCCCAGGATGGCCTCCGGCAGATATCACCAACCTCTCAGGCCCGTTTGACAGTGTCCGCCGTCACAATTTATGCTTCCTCCCGATGGAGGGAGCGGAAAACCAGGTCGAAAAGAGTCACTCAACCGGCGTCCCAGAAAAGCAAATTATTATCAATAAATCCGCGACAGTCACCGATGTCTCAATCGGTATGGGTATTGGAATAGTCGCCCTTGCTTATGTCTGGGTCCAGGACCGAATGCAAGCCGCTCTTAGATCATGGCCCTTCGCCGGTGCACTGCTCGCCATCTCGCCATTCCTCATCGGGGTTTCCCTAATCGAACGCAGAAATCCCCAGTCCTTCTGAACGTGATGCCGGCCGAGTCTATTGGTCTTGTCCCTCCGTCGGAGTCCTCCACATGCCAGGCAGTATTGTGATAGGATAGTACCGAAATGGGTGCGCCGGGAGGCCGTGAGTTCGCATCGCGCTGGGTCACAAAGGAGGTTCATCTCCATGCCCACCGCGGCGCTGACCGCCCTTCAGGCCCTTCGCGACAAGGGAAGGCTACGCCCAGGTCAGAAGGTCTTGATCAACGGGGCATCAGGAGGCGTCGGGACTTTCGCCGTTCAGATCGCCAAGGCACTCGGAGCAGAAGTGACCGGTGTCTGCAGCACGAGGAACCTGGAGATGGTCCGTTCGATCGGTGCCGACCGGGTCATCGATTACACCAAAGAGGACTTCACCGCAAGCGGACAGCGCTACGACCTCATCCTGGACAATGTCGCGAGCCGAACGTTCTCTGACCTCAGACGGGCGCTCGCCCCTCAGGGGAAGATCATACCCAACAGCGGCCACGGCGGTATGGGTTACGTATTCAAGGCATATTTCTTGTCTGTGTTCGGTCGCCGGCACGGACGCCCCTTTCTTGCGTCCATCAACAACAAGGACCTGGTCGTCTTGAAGGAATTCATCGAGTCCGGCAAGGTCACCCCCGTAATCGACAGAAACTACCCGCTGGGCGAAACACCCGAGGCCTTCCGCCAATTGGAGGAGAACCACGCCCACGGAAAAGTGGTCATCACTTTGCGCCATGAATGAAGGCAAGTGGCGCCAATCCTACTCGGTCGCGTCAACCGCAGGAAGGATATATCTCGGAACGAGATCTTCCTGGATCCTGTACATAACCGGGCTGCCGTAGTTGCCCGCGAAGAACGCGACCACCAGGTCCAGTTCGGGAATCCCCATCACCAACTGACCCCCGTTGCCGCCGGCAAAAAAAGCGCGCACAGTCTTTCCCCTAAGCGGGTAATCCATCAGCCACCAGAGGTAGCCATAGGGCTTGTCCCTAAGCTCAACGAGAGGCGCTATGGACCGCCGGGCCCATTCCCGGCTGATTATCCTGCGGCCATTCCAGGTTCCTTCATTCAGCAGGACCTGTCCCAATTTCATGAAATCTCGAGGCAGCCAGTGGATGCCGCCGCCCATATAGGGCTGGCCGGTCGGCTGCAGATCGAGGTAGCAGCGCCTGATCTGAAGAGGTCCAGCGATCAACGCCTGGAAGAGCTCTTCCAGGGTCCGCCCGGTCGCGGCGCTGAGCACGGCGCCGAGAAGATTCGCGTTGGCGCTGCAATAAACGGGCGTCGTTCCCGGATCCGCAATCATGGGCAGACGCAGCGTGTAGCGATACCAGTCGGGTTCCCCAGTCTGCTCCTGCATGACGTCTTCGCTGCCCGGCGCCGCAGGGTCCCGGTCATCGCAATGGAACCCGGAGGACATCGTCAGAAGGTGCTCGACGGTCAGCCTTTTCTTGCGGGCATAGATATCCGGCGGCAAGTCCGCCCCGAAGATGGTCTGGTAGACAGGGCTCGACGCGTCGAGAGGGGCGCCATCGAGGATCGCCGCCCCGACGAGGATAGAGGTCAGGCTCTTGCTGGCCGACCGCGAGTCATGGGGTTTCTGCCTGTGAAAGCCGTAAAAATATTCTTCCAGCACCAGTTTGCCGTGGCGGGCGATCAACAAGCCATGGATGTATGGTGAATCGACCGATTCGGCGGCCGGATAGACCACCCTTTCGATCAAGTCTTTGACGGGCTCCGACGAGATCCCCACGTCTTCAAGCCGCGCCGTGGGCCAGCCATCAGGCTCGTTTGAAGGCGGCAGGTATCGATAGGCGCCCGGATCTTTCCCGCGGGCGTAGAAGCTGCTGTCCGGATCGTCATCCGCCCGGGCGAAATCATAGGTGCCGCCTCGGTTCGGGATGGAGATCGAGAGTCGGTCGCTCGATTGGTCGTAAACTCCCTCGGCCAGAGTGGTCTCTTCCGTATTCCTGAAGAACCTCCCAATCAGTCTGACGCGATCTCCTTGCCGCTCGATGCGGTCGACGTTCAGGAAGACGCCGATGTTCCTTTCGGGATTCCTGATAAACGCGCCGGCGGTCCCGTCCCGCCCGGTCGAGCTCGACCGCTGAGGCAAAGGCGAGACCGCTGGTGGTGATCCCGGGCTGGACCCAGTGTCCCGTGATCCGCCGCCCGTCGTTTCCAATCCCGCCCTTGAATTCGCCCCGGCCTCCCGGAAACCGGAAACGGATTCTCCCCCGCTCAACTATTGCCCAAACAGAATGTCCGGCGATCTCCGCCTGCCAGCTCTCCTGCCTCTTCATGATCGTCAAAGTCCCGCGAATTTCCGGGCCGAAGTGACGTCTCGCCTCCCACAGCCCGGCGAGTTCCCGGGCCGGAGCCCACTGAGCCTGAGCCGGGGCGAAAAAACCCGCCAACAAGAGAACGAGCGCGCAGCACTTTCCTACCTTTGGCATCTTGAAATGGGATTATCCCACCAATGGACATCGAGGTCAAAAACTCAAAAAAGGGACAGTGTTTGAACTCTCCAAACCATCAGGCTCCGTCTCCCACCGGCGTCTCCACGTTTTCCGGCCCCGCTGCCGGACGTTGCGTCTGTCGAGGCGAGGGCGGCCAGTCGGTTTCCCCGCGCATATATGCATCCTTGACGGAATTTGATTTCTTGGCCTATGCTTTTTCGCGAGGGTTCGAGGGGACAAGCTCGTCTGGTTCGAATACAACGACGAGAAAAATAGCTATGAACTGCACATCCGCTGAAACGGCTCGCCTTCCCGCTCGGACTCACGATAGAGAGTAAGTCAGCGCCTTTCCAGCGCCGAGGCATATGCGAAGGCGAAGAAATAGCTCCGCTGGCTTTTCTCCGTCGTCCGGTACTCGTTGTCCCCGAGAAAAAAATCCAGCAGAGCTTCCCGCACCCGGGTCATTTCTTTGAGCCGATGCCCGTGCTTGGGATCGGCGATCGTCAGATCCAGGAGCTCGAGCCCCCGGAGAAAGGCTTGTTGGCTGTATTGAGGATTGCCTTTGTTGCGCCAGTTGAGCGCTCTCTCGACCTCGCTCCCGACGTTGGCCAGCTGGAACATCAGGGAAAAACCGTGCCACCGGCCCGCCGCCAACGACGGATGCTGAATATCGGTCATTTCACCAGCCCGGCCACGACCTCGACGATCTTTTCCCGGATTCTCTGGTCGTCAACTCCTCGAGAGCGGTTTCCGTCCACGATTTTCATAGGCTATTTATAGCATAGATGGTCCCGGATGAGGAAGCGCCTGCCGGACCGCTCTCCCGGTTATATCTATTCAGCTCAGCGGGGAATGCGGCCCGGGGTGGCGGGCGCTCCCAGCTCATCCAGGCGTTCCTCTATCTTCTTGACGTCCTCCTCGGCAACGGCCCTGAGGGCTTCGAGCACGGGCGGGAAAGCCTCCGCGACGAGATCGAATGCATCCCTCTGCGACTGGGTCGGCGCGGAAGTCGACCGGCGATGGTCATAGACGACACCGTTTATCCGGCGGACGAGGCCCGGCTCGGCCTGCTGATCGATCTTTTCCCACGTGCGGTCGCCGAAAAGTTGCCGCTCCATGTCCCCGATCTTCTGCTCCATGGTTTTGATGTCGGCAAAGAGCGCGTCGTCCGGCTTGCCCAGGCTCTTCAAAGCCGCCCTGAAGTGGCGCGCCTTCTCCCTCAAGTCGCGGACGAGGCTCGAGGCGGCATTCACCCGCCGGCTCAAATCGGTCACCTTTTTCTGGAAAGCGGTCAGGTCGGTCCTATTCTCAGCCGGGAGAGAGGCCAATCCCAGGATCTCGGCCTTGAATTTGACGGGTTCGATGAGCCGCGTTACTATGCCGCCGACACTCTTCGCCAGCGCCACCTGATACGTTCCCGGCATGACCGGGATTCCCGAAGGCCCGGTTTTTGTGGGGATTTCCTCCTGCGGACTGGTGGGGCGCGTTCCCGGGTAGCAGAAATCCCAGACGATCCGGTGCAGCCCGGCCTTCGCCGGAGCCCGCAACTGGCGCACCTCGTTCCCCTCATCGTCCGTGATCGAGAACAGGAGATAAGGCGTCTCCTCCTCCTCCTCGGCCCTCATCTCCTCATAAGTCGGATAGACGATGGGCTTCCCTTCCTTGAAGGCATCCTTTTCCGCCTTTTCCCTTTTTTCCTTGAGCGTCTGGACATTCTCTTTGAAATAATAGGTGAACACAGCCCCGACAGGCGGGTTCGGCGAGGTGAAATACATCTCGCCCTGAAAACCCTTTTCCTTGGTGCCCAGCGTCCCGAGCGGATAGGCCTCCACGAACATCCAGGC
>JBAUIH010000208.1:0-19995 GCA_049682755.1 Candidatus Aminicenantales bacterium
GACCAGCTCACCTACGACGCCTCCGGGCGGAGGGATCCCTTCAAGGATCTCTTGGGCGGCAAGGAGCTCAAGGAGAAATCGCAGTTCGGCGCCGCGCCTCAGCTCTTCATCGATGATATCAACCTCATCGGGATCGTCAAATACAAAAAGAAACATACGGCTATTCTCAGCGGCCCCCAGGGATTCCCTTATTATTTCGAGATCGGCGATAAGCTATCGGACGGGTTCATCTTGTCGATTGGAGAAACCCAGGTCGTTTTTCGCAAGACCAACGAGCGGGGCATACCCTTGACCAAGCCCAAAGATGTCATCAAAGAAATAAACCCAGAGGAGCGTTAAAACATGAAAAGGAAAGCTTTTTGGCTGCTCTTCATCAGCTTGAGCCTTATGGTTGTCTTCGCCGGCTACGGCCCCGGTTCTCCTGCCGCGGCCACGATAAATAGGATTGTCGCCCAGCCCGGTCCGGTGAACACCTGGGTCGTCGTGGAGACGGACAAACCCTTGACAGTCACCCGGACTTATTACGCAGACAAGACGCTCGTCCTCGAGCTCGACCACGTCAACCTGAGCGGCCAGCCGCCGATTCAAGCAGCCGGCATCCCGCTCGTCACCGCCATCCACCTGGAAAAAGCGGGGGCCGAACAGGTCCGGCTGTCGATCCAGCTTCGCGAATCCGTCCCCTACACGATCAAGATCGAAGAGAACCAAACGGTCGTCACGTTGAACAGGATCCAGAGGGGATTGAGCGATCCCCCCATCGAAGCCCAGGCCCAACAGCAATTGGACAAGACCGCCGGTTCGACGGTCTTCATGAATTCGGTGAACATGGAGGACGGGGATAGCGAGGTTCGATTTCGAGCCCGGCTCAGCGGCGAGACCGTTTCTCAGGCCTTTGCTCTCGAAAATCCTCTGCGCCTGGTCGTCGATGTCTTCAATGCGGTTTACGAAGAGCCGGCGTCCTACCTTCCGGTCGACCGGTACGGATTGAAAAAGGTCCGGGTCGCGCAATTCCAGCTCAGCAACCCCCGCTCCATCACCCGGATGGTTTTCGACCTGAAGGAACCGATTTGTTACAATCTCCACTCGGACGACGACGAGATCGTCGTTTCTTTTTTCAAGGAGAAGAGCCCGGTCCTGGCTTCAGCCGCCGGGACCGTGGTCCCAGAATCGGCTCCGCCTCCCTCGCCGCCGGTCGTGACCGCGGCCAAGATTGAGGCCGCTCCCGAGATTGAAGTCAATTCCCCCGTTCCCGTCGCTCCGGCCAAAGCGGAAAACGGGGAGAACAGCAAGGCCGAGGCCAAGAAAAGTCCTCCGCCGGCCCGGCAAGAAGAGGTGAGTTTCGGGCAGGAGCAGGAGCAAAGATACCAACCCAGGACCCTCATGGAAAGGGAGGTCAAATACACCGGCGAGATCATCTCCCTGAAGTTCAAAGACGCCGACCTCCGGGATGTCATCCTCTATCTCGGCGACTTCGCCAAACTGAACGTCGTCTTCGATCCGGAAGTGAGGGGGGTCGTCACCTGCAACCTCGAGGATGTCCCCTGGGACCAGGCGCTTGATATTCTTCTCCGCAATAACAAGCTCGGCAAGGTCCTGGAAGGGAATGTCCTCCGCATCGCCCCGGTCAGCGTGTTGACCCGGGAGGACGAGGACCAGAGGAAGCTCAGGGAGAGCAAAGAACTCGCCGGGCCTCTTATCGTCAAGACCGTCACCCTGTCCTATTCCAAGGCCCGGGACGTCTTGGGTCTCCTCAACGCCAAGAAATCGTCGCGGGGCGAGATCACCATTGACGAGCGGACGAATACGCTGATCATCTCCGACGTCCGGGAGAATCTGGACCTCCTCGAGAGATTGCTTTCCGTCTTGGACACGCCCACACCGCAGGTGTCGATCGAGGCGCGGATCGTCGAGGCCACCTCAACCTTCATTCGCAACCTCGGCATCCAGTGGGGCTGGCGCGGCGTGGCCGATCCCTACTACGGTAACCAGACCAGCCTCGAATTTCCCAACAAGGTCCTGTCGGACGGCGCGGTGATTCCTCAGGGCATTGTCACCAAGGGAATCGGCGGTCCGCTCGGCGGATACTCCATCAACCTTCCGGCGCCCGCATTCAACACCGCCGTCGGGTTCTCCTTTGCCAACATTCTGGACACCTTCCGGCTGGATATGTATCTATCCGCCTTGGAGACCGCTGGAGAAGGGCGTATCATCTCGAGCCCCAAGGTCACGACCCAAAACAACCAGCAGGCCGAGATCGTCCAGGGCCGGCAGATCCCGGTCCAGACTGTGGCCAACTTCACGGTCACAACGCGGTATGTCAACGCGGCCCTGGAGCTCAGAGCCACGCCTCAGATCACCGCCGAGGGAACGATCATCATGACGATCGAGATCCAGAATAACGCCGCCGATTTCGCCAACCTGGTCAACGGCATCCCGCCGATCACCACTCAGAGCGCCCGGACGACAGTCATGATCCCCGACGGCGGGACGACCGTCATCGGCGGGATCTACCGGACGGAAGATTCAATCACCCGGGATCGGGTACCGTTCCTGCACACCATACCCATCCTGGGGAATCTCTTCAAATCGTTCGCCCGGACCAAGCAAAATCGGGAGTTGCTCATCTTTATCACTCCCCGAATCATTAAATAAGGGGTGCGACCATGAAAAACATGAAGACGGTATACGGTCTAGCGGTCATCCTTTCGGCTTTCCTGGCCCTGGTCTCCTGCAACCCGGTTGAGGACGATTCGCGGTCGTCCAGCCTGCTGATTGTCGATAACATCCAGGGTAAAGATGCCGAGGGCGGCAACGCGAATTTCCTGCAATCCGATGTTTTGATGGGCAATGGAAGCGTCCTGGCGGACTCGATCACGGCGACACTCCGGGCGGAGACTTTGGATCCCGATCCCCTCCTGGGATCATCCCAGTACAATGACATCGTCCTGACCCGCTACCTGGTCAGTTTTACCCGGACGGACGGGAGGAACACCCCGGGCCAGGATGTCCCTTATCCTTTCGAAGGATCCATGTCCTCCGTCATCAAAGTCGGTTCGACCGCATCGGTCAGTCTTGTCCTGGTGAGGGAAGTCGCCAAGCTCGAGCCCCCTCTGAGCAAGCTGGCGGATTGGGGGGCGGAAGTCGTTCTGACCTGCACGGCCAAGATCGAATTCTACGGCCATGACATGGTGAACAGGACAGTCAAGGCCACCGGCTACCTGACCGTCTATTTCGCCAATTATGCAGACTCGGCCGGCGAATAGCACCTGACAATGAAAAGGTGATCAACATGAATACAAACAAAAAGCCAATCTTGATCGCGGTCTCTGTGGCCCTGCTTCTCTTCGTCTTTTATTCGTGCCAGAAAGCCACCATCGAAGAACCCTCGCCCCTTGGACCCTCCACAATTTCCATCATCCTCGACGTGAACGCCAACCCGAACGTGATCGTTGCGGGGCCGTTGAACCGGCAGACGGTTGAGCTCACGGCCATCCTTAAGAAGTTCGACGGCACTCCTATCTCCGGCAAGACCATCTTCTTCGAAGTCTTGGATACCGAATACAACCGGATAAACATCGGCCATTTCGACGGGAACCTGGCCATGCAGTCCATTGTCACCGAAGGGGACGGGACCGCCCGGACTCACTACTACGGACCCCTGACACCCGAAGTCCCCACGGATCCCTATCTTATTATTCGGGCATCCGTGGCCTGGGAAGGTTCGCAATTGATCCAGGACGATACTCTGCTTTATATCGCTGGAGGCGAAATGGCTTTGGCCGCGCAAGCGATCCCGGACCTGATCTACGCCACTGAGAAGCGGGATCATTCCGAGATCAGAGCCACGGTGACGGTGGGCGGCAAGCCGAAAGCCGGCATCCCGGTCTATTTTGTGCTTATTCGCGATGGCGAGTATATCGGCCAGTTTGCCGACGGAAAGCGGAATACTATGGCACTGACCAATAATCGCGGTATCGCTTCGGTCACCTATGTCGGACCGCTCTGGGTAGAGATCCCGGCGGCGGGTGCCCTGGTGAACATCAGAGTCGACGTAACCGAGGCTCTCTCCGAACTGCTCCAAATCCAAATCGTCCGCCAGAATTGACCCGGGCCGCCTCTTAGGGGAAGAAAAGGACGGATTTCTTCGAGCGAATTCCTTTAAGACCGGAGGCCACAACTTTTCTCAGAGTCTCCGGCCTCCTCGCTTTGAGACTCACCTGGACCCGGAAAAGGTCTCTTTTCCGGGCGAGCGGAGCCAGAGAGGGCCCGAACACCTGGATGCCGCCGCCTGAATCCTTGATCTTTGCGGCGAACGTCCGGGCTGTGGCCGCAGCCAGACGCACGTTGCGGGCGCTGAAGACGATTTCCGCCAATGAAGAAAAGGGCGGATAGTCGAGAAGGCGCCGGAAGTTGATTTCGCTCCTATAGAAAGCCGCATAATCGCCCTGAGCCGCCGCCCGGATGCTGTAATGATCGGGAGTGGCCGTCTGGACCAAGAGCTCGGCGTCCTTGTCCGGCCGAAGCAAACGGGAGGCCTGGGAGATGCTCTGGAAAGCCTTCTGTCCCGACCGGAAATCGGCCAGATGAAGGACCATCTCCGGTTGAAGGACGGCGACGAGCTTCGCCGCCGGAACTCCGGCCTGGCGGGCCAACAACTGCGTCCCGACCAGGATATCAATATCCCCTCTTTTAAACCCGCGGAGGAGCGATTCTTTTTTCACCTTCCGGCCGGCTTCGTCGGCGGTGAAGATTTCGATCCTGTTCCCAGGAAATGTTCTCCTTAAATCCTCGGCTACGGCCTCGATCCCGGCGCTTCTTCTGACCGTCAGATGCCCCCGGCAGCGCGGGCAGCTTAGCTCGGCGGGGACGCTTCGGTGACAGGCATGACAGACCAGCCTTCCCTCGCCCCTATGGTAGGATAAGGAAAGGTCACAGCGGTCGCATTTCGGCACGAATCCGCAGCGGTTGCAGGCAAGATAAGAAGCATAACCTCTCCGGTTGAAAAACAGGATGGCCTGTTCCTGCCTTTCCAGCCGCTCCCGGATGGCCCGGATCAACCGCGTATCGACCAATCCCGGCCGGCCGCGGGAGTCGATGAGCCTCACTTTCAGCCTGAAGGAATCAGGGCCGACGTCGATCAGAGAACGGCCCTTGCGGGCGCGGTGGAAGGATTCGATCGTCGGCGCCGAACTTCCCATCACCAGAACGGCCTTTTCCTCTTCGGCCCGGAGACCGGCCGCGCGCCGGACATCGAAAGACAGTCCCTCCTGCTGAGAGTAGCTTTCATCCTGTTCCTCGTCGAGGATGATCAGACGGAGGTTGTCGAGCGGCGAGAAAAGCGCCGAGCGGGCCCCGATGACGACCCGGACGCGATGCTCTTTGATCTCCTGCCATTCGAGTTCTCGCTGTCTGTCCGTCATCCGGCTGTGGAGAAGCGCCAGGCCACCGCTCAGGCTCTTTTCGAACTCTTCGATCAAGTCGGGCGTCAGCGAGATTTCGGGAACAAGATAAAGGACGCACCCGGATTTCGAGACCGTCTCCCGGACCAGACGGGAATAGACGGCTTTGCGCCGTCCGGCCGGACCGAAAAGGAGAAAGGAAGCGAAGACTTTCTTGGCCATCATTCCGGAGATCATCTCCGTCGCCCGGAAGATCCTCTCATCCGCAGAGAAGTCAAGCTCGAGCTGGGCCGGTCCTCCAGAGGGCTCGGGCGGGCTCCTTCGGCGCACCCGTCGAATCGATCGCTCGACCGTGACGAGTTCTTTTTTCCGCATCCTGGAAATAAGTGCGGGGACGTTCTTGGCCCGGATTTCCCTCTCCAGAAAAAGCGGCGAGTGCGGTTTTTTTCCAAGTAGAGCCGCCAGTCGGCGTTCGTCTTCGCTCAGAAGGCCTTTATCAAGGGCCTCTTTTCCTTTCGCCGTCAGGAGGACGGACGCTCTGCTCTTGACGAGGAAAGAAGGCGGCACGGCGGATTGCAGCATTTCTCCCCAAGGAACGAGATAATGACGGCTCAGCCTGCGAACGAAGGCCAGAAGCTCGGAAGTGAACAGAGGTGTTTCATCCAATACCTCGGCGACGGGCCTGACCTCCATTGCGGCGTCGGGCTTTCTTTTCCTGAAACCGACGATGATTCCCGTGACCCAACGGTTTCCCAGAGGGACAAGAACGCGCGAGCCCACCCGGGCTATCCCTTTCATCTCCTCGGCCAGAGAGTAGGTGTAAGGTCGATCGAGAGGAAGCGGCAGGATGACGTCGGCGTAGAGCGTCATTATTCGCCCAGAACAGCCATAACCTGCTTCATGTCCTCCCAGACAGCCTTCTTCAGCGCCCTGTCGCCTTCATTCCGGATGAGATAGGCGGGATGGAAGGTGGGCATGACGAGTATTTTCCCGTATTCGACGAATTGCCCCCGCCGCTTGGTCATCCCGGTCGGTGAGGGCTGGAAAAAATCCGTGGCGACTTTCCCCAGCGACACGATCACTTTGGGAGCGATCGCCTCGATCTGGGCGATGAGGTAGGGCCGGCACGCCTCGATCTCCCTCCGGACCGGCGTGCGGTTCCCGGGCGGCCGGCACTTGATGACATTGGTGATGTAAACGTCTTGCCGGCCGAAACCCATGGCCGCGATGATCTTGGTCAGGAGCTGGCCTGCCCGGCCGATGAACGGTCTCCCCTGGGAGTCCTCATCCGCTCCCGGGCCTTCGCCGACGAACATCAGTTTCGCCTGGTCGTGGCCTTCCCCCGGGACGGCGTGGGTCCGCTCCCGGGAGAGCGGACAAAGTGTGCACGTGAGGATCTTTTGATCCAGTTCTTGGAGGATTTTCGACGTCGCCGCTCTGTCCGCTCGCCGAGTCCGGGAAGGGGGAATCGCCTCGGGTAAAGGCGCTGCATTCAGTCCCAGAGCTTTTGATCGGGTTCTTCTTTTTCCCACCGGAGCAAAAATAAAATCGGCGCCGATATCGGAAAGGAACCGGAGTTCCCGCTCAAGACGTTCGAGACGCCTCTCGCTTTTTTCGTTCAAGCAGAACCTCCACTCGGTCCATGATCAGACGGCTGATCTGTCTCTTGCCCGCTTTGTCCGATTCGAAGGCCGTCCCTTTCCGGTCGATGATGACAACCTGGTTGTCCTCGGAATCGAACCCGATGTCTTTCCGGGAAACGTCGTTGGCAACGATGAGGTCGAGATTCTTCGCCCGGAGCTTCTGCAAGGCGTTGGCGGCGACATCTTCGGTCTCAGCCGCAAACCCAACGACTAACTTCATCGCCCGGTCACGCTTCCTGCTCAGCGCGGCCAGGATATCTTCGGTCGGCACAAGACTGAGCGCCCGCGGGACTCCTTTTTTCTTGATTTTCCGCAGGGAGGGGGCGGTCATTCTGAAATCGGCCACGGCCGCGGCCATGATCAGGGCGTCTGCTTGGGCAAAGTTCTTCTCAACCTCCCGGGCCATTTCGGCGGCGGTCTCCACCGCCCGCACTTCGGCACCAAACGGCGGAAGAAGCGAGGTCGGCCCGGAGATGAGAATGACGGCGGCGCCCCGCCGGAGAGCTTCTCCGGCCAGCTCATATCCCATCCTCCCCGAGGAACGGTTGGAGAGGTAGCGGACGGGATCGAGGGATTCGCGGGTCGGTCCGGCTGTGACCAGGATAGTCCGGCCTTTCAGGCTCTCGCTCCTCTTCAGGAGCTGGAGACCTTGGTCAACGATCCTGCCGGGCTCTGCCAAGCGGCCCCAGCCTGCCTCTCGGCAGGCCAGGTAACCCTTTTCGGGCAGGACGAGCTCGACGCCCACGGCCCGGAGCTTGCGGATATTGGACTGGGTCTGGGGATGAAGATACATGGCTTCGTTCATGGCCGGGGCGATGAGCACCGGACAGCGCACGGCCAGATAAAACGTGGACAGGAAGTCATCGGCCACACCGCCGGCCAGCTTGGCGATGATGTTGGCCGTGGCCGGGGCGATGACCAGGAGAGAAATCTCCTCGGCCAGAGAGATATGGGCGACCCGGTTCACTTCCTCTTCCCCGAAAAGATCGACCTCCGCTCGCCTCCCGGAGAGGGCGCTGAACAAACGGGGAGAGATCAATTTCGCCGCGTTGGGTGTCATGATGACTTGAACGGCGATCCCATTCTTCTGGAAACCACGGAGGATCTCGCAGGCCTTATAAATACTGACCGAAGAAGTGACACCCAAGGCAATTTTTTTCATAGCGGTTGTTCACCCTTCGCCGCGAAAGCTCTTCAGGATCGGCTGGATGGCCCGTTCCCGGACCGAAAGAAGGGCCCGCCGGCACCGCAGGATCGCTCCGAGTTCAGCGGCGGTTCTGTCGAGATCGTCGTTGACCAGGATGTAATCAAACGAGGAGTAGGCTTTGATTTCATTCTTGGCCGTGGCCATCCTTTTCCGGACGGCCTCGGCCCTGTCCAGCCCCCGCCCTTTGATTCTTTTCCTCAGCTCACCGTAACTCGGCGGCAGGACGAAAATAAAGACAGCTGAAGGGACTTTTCTCCGGATCTGGCGGGCTCCTTGGACATCGATATCCAGGACGATATCTTTTCCTCTGCCCCTGGCCAGCTCTTTCCCGGATGTCCCGTAGTACTCTGCGTGGACAAGAGCCCACTCGACGAACCGGTCCTTCTGAATCATCCTCCGGAAGGAGTCCCGGCTGACGAAATAGTAATCCCCCCCCTCGACCTCCGCGTCCCGTTTCTTCCGGGTCGTGTGGGAAACCGAGAAGCGGACATCCTCGACCTCGGCAAGAACACGCCGGATGAGAGTCGACTTCCCGCATCCCGATGGCCCGGATATGACATAAATCATCTCTTTCTCACTCGATGTTCTGAATATGCTGACGGATGGTCTCCACCTCATTCTTGATGATCAGGCTCTCCTTGGTGATAGCGATATTCTGGCTCTTGGAGTTGACGGTGTTGGCTTCCCGGAAAATCTCCTGGGAAAGAAAGTCCAACATCTTCCCTACAGGCTCCTCCCGCCCGGCGCCCACCCACAGCTCGAAGGCGCCGAGATGACTCCGGAGCCGCATGATCTCCTCGGCAATATCGGCCTTCTGGACAAGGTAAGCCACTTCGCTGGCGATCCTTTCTTCCTCAACGGGAAGATTTCCATTGAGCTCTTTCAGCCTCTGGACCAGCTTGGTCCGCATCAAGCCCGGCTGCTTCCTGGTCAGGCTTTCGATTCGCCGGAGGGACCGTTTCATCGACTGGAGGTGGCGTCGGATTTGACGGCCGATCTCCTGTCCCTCACGGCGCCTCTCCTTAAGGACCTGATCGATCGTTTCGTCAAAAGCTCTCTCCAGGAAGGATCGCATCTCTGGAGTCAGCTCTTTGCGCCGGATCTCGACCACTTGGGGTATGCGGAAGAGGCTATCCGCCGCAAAGCTGAGGGGCTTTCCCAGGCGTCTGGATACCTTCTCCATGGTCATCAGGATCTTCTCGAGGAGGGCTTCATTGACGGCCATCTCCCAGCACGACGGATCCAGGAAGTCCACATCGACAGCCGCTTCGATGCGACCGCGGAGAAGTCTCCGCTGGGCCAAAGCGCGGAGCCTGTTCTCCAGTTCGGCGAGCGGCGCCCCCTTGTAGCTCCAATCGAAATAGCGGTGGTTGAGACTTCTGATGCTGATCTTCGCACGGAAACCCCGGGCCGTGAACCGTCGTTCGCCGAATCCCGTCATGCTCCTCACGAAAGGCTCTCCTCTTTTTCAGGAAACTGCAGGTCGTAAAGCTTGCGGTAGATGCCGGATCTCTCATACAGGTCGTCGTGCTTCCCGGATTCGACGATGCGACCGTTGTCAACCACGAAAATTCGGTCGGCGTTCCGGATGGTCGATATCCGGTGAGCGATGACCAAGGTTGTGCGGTTCTTCATGACATTGGTCAAAGCGATCTGGATGAGCCTTTCAGATTCTGTGTCCAGGGCGGAAGTGGCCTCGTCGAGAATGAGGATGGGAGGATTTTTGAGCAGGGCCCGGGCGATGGCCAGGCGCTGGCGCTGGCCGCTCGAAAGCTGCCCTCCCCTCTCGCCGACCTGGCTCTCATAACCTTGGGGAAGGGCGGTGATGAACTCATGAGCTTGGGCGGCCCGCGCGGCTTCGACGACCCGTTCGAGCGGCACATTCTCCAGACCGTAGGCGATATTGTCCCGCACGGTATCGTTGAAAAGGATGGTTTCCTGAGTCACCAATCCCAATTGAGAGCGGAGAGAACTCAGAGTGACTTCTTTCACATCGATTCCGTCGATCATGATTCTTCCCATGGTCGGATCGTAAAAGCGGGAAAGAAGGTTGATGATGGTTGTCTTTCCGGCACCGCTGAGCCCGACAAAAGCGGCTGTCTCGTTGCGGCCCACTTCGAAGGAGATATCGATGAGCGTCGGCCGGGTCTGGTTGTAGCAGAAGGAAACCCTCTCGAAAATCACATGCCCCTGGACAGGCGGCAGCGGGTAGGCCGTGGGAGCCTCCAGAATCTGGGACGGCTCCTTGAGAACCTCGGCGACGCGCTGATGGGAGGCGATCGCCTGCTGGATGACATTGTTGGCCCGATTGAGGCGGTTGATGGGAGTGTACATCATGAAGATAGCCATGACGAAAGCGCCGAAATCGCCGGGGCTGATCGCACCCTGGGAAATGCGGCGCGCCCCCACATAAAGGATGAACGCTCCGACCAGACCTCCGATAAATTCCATAAAGGGAGAGGAGAGGCTCCCGATCCAGGCCAGTTTCATGCTCGTCTGGAAATAGCTGGCCGTCGCCTTGAAAAATTTCCTAATTTCGAACTCTTCGCTGGTGAAGGCCTTGATGATCTTGTTGCCGGTGATGGCCTCATGAAGAAGGCTGTAAATCTGGGACATCTTTTTCTGGCCGACCAGGCTCTTTTTCTTGAGCTGTCGGCTGAACAGGGCCAGGGGAACAACGGCCAACGGAGTGATGACAAAGGCGGCGATGGCCAAGCGGAAATCGATGACGAAGACCCCCACCAGCAGGGCAAGCAGGATGAAAATCTCTTCAATGAAGTCGGCCATGCTTCCCGAGATAGCCTGATGGATCTTGTCGACATCGCTGGTCAAACGCGACATCAAATCGCCGGTGCGCACCCGGTCGAAATACGTGTTGGACTGGTAAATAAGATGGGTAAAAAGGTCGTCGCGCAACCGTTTGACCACCCGATGCCCCACTCCCTTCATGAAATATGAGGACAAAAATGTGAAAAAGCCCTTGCCGAAAATGACGATCAGGACGAGAAGGGGCAGGAACTTGACGAGCTGGCTTTCGTCGATGCGCAAAGATCGAAAAATGACATCCAAGAAGCGGGCCTTATCAGGAGGAGCCTTGACCGCATCGAGCAGGAAGAGCTTGTCCATAATGGGCTGGACGAGATTGACAAAGACATAAGTGAAAAACGCCACGAAAATGGAACATGAGAAGGAGAGGACGAGGAGTCCCTTTTCCCGCCGGGCGAGCCGGAAGAGGGCCAGGACGTCTTTCATTTCGCCGCCCGGGCTGTGGATTTGAGACCGTATAGAATGCGGGCGATCTCCAGCGCGTTGAGGGCCGAGCCGCGGGTCAGGTTGTCGGTGACCGTCCAGATCCAAAAGGAACAGGGAAAGCCTTCTTCCCTCTTGATCTGACCGATGAAGATCTGCTCTTTCCCGGCAACAGATATAGAGGAGACGGCGCAGGACGAAGTGGCCGAACTGAGCTCGAAGAGCGGCCCCTCCCGGTAAAGATCCTTCAAGCTCCGGATGTCCGCCTCGGTCTGAAGCTCCAGATAAGCCATAACGGAATATGTATGGAAGACGGGCGCTTGGACGATCGATAGAAAGAGTGGCAGGTCGGGAAGGCCCAGGACTTTTTTTACTTCGGCGACGACCCGCCGCTCCCCCGAGGAGAAACCGTTGGGGTCAGGTGCTTCGGTGTGAGAGAGAATGTTAAAGGCGATCTGCTCCCGGAAGACCTTCTTTCTGAGCGCTGCGCTGGAGAGCATGGCAGCGCTCTGGCTGGCCAACTCTTCGATGCCGGATTCATCGAAAGCGGAGACGGGTTGCAGGGCAACGACGACAGCCTTTCCAAGACCGAACCTGGCGATGAGTCGATGGAGGAGGGAGGAAAGGATGATCGTCAGGGGATGGGGATTGGCGATCAGGGGGAAGCGCCGGGATGAAAGCAACGAATCGTTGACCCCGGCCACCACAAGAGGGACTTCCTCATGACCGTTGAATGCTTCGCTCAAATCGACCGCCTGGAATCTTTTTTCGGCAGCCAGCCGGCCGTAGAGCCGGCTGGTCTCCTTACCACCGGCCAGGAAAACGAGGTCTAGGCCCTCGAGGGCCTCGCCCGAGGGATGATGGATCACTCGGGGCTCATCGCGGAATTCGGTCAGCTTGCCGTACTCTTCATCGACGTCCACATCATAGAATTCGATCTGAGAGAGGGGAAATTTCTTCACGCTCAGGATGGTCTTGATCTCTTTCCCCCGCAGCGAATCGGTGCCCACGAGAGCGACCCGAAATTTTTTCCGCCCGGGCATTCTGGAGCTCCTCCGGAGAGGCGCGTCAACGCCTTCTCTGGAACTCGGCCATCATCAGGTACATCCTGTCTTTCAAGGCAAGCTTGCGCTTTTTCAGTTCCCGCTCCTCGATCTTTTCTCCCTCACTCAAGACGCTTTTGATTTGAAGGATTTCAAGCCTTTTTTCGCATTCCTGATGTTCTTCATAGAGCTTCCGGAAGTCCTCGTTTTCCCTGAGCATAAGATCTTTCAGAGCCTGTTCATTCATGCGAACGCCTCACCCGCCAAGGATATCATAAGAAAGGGGGCAATTCAATTTAAGGGCGGCTCGGGATTGGGTTCGTCAGCCCGCTCAGCCCTCATACGGCTCTCTTTAGCCATTGGACCTCGGCCGTCGGGCCCGTCAAGCGCAGTCCCCATTGACTTTCGGGGAGGGGAAAAATATACTATAGGCCGCGTTGACGATCGGCCTTTCAGTGCCATGGCGAGGTAGCTCAGTCGGTAGAGCGAGGGACTGAAAATCCCTGCGTCGGCGGTTCAAATCCGTCCCTCGCCACCCCACTTCCTTTTCCGAGGACAGATCCTCCCTTTTTAGCTCATTTAGCGCGGAAATGGGCCAGTTTGACGGGTGTCCGTCTCCAAATTCTGATCCGGCAAAAAAAGGATTTTTCGATATTGACAACAGCCATCCATTTGACCTAGAATTTCCCCAATAAATAGGAGACAAAGATGAAAAAGCTCGTCTTCGTGTGTGTCATCATTCTGGCCATCGTCGCCTGTAAGAGCTCCGATGATGGGAATGGCGGAGGGACAGCCAACGTCATCATGGTGGAGGGCCCGACGCTCGAGGAAGAAGATATCTTCTTCAGCTATATAGGGGTGGTCAAAAATGTCGGCAGCGCCGAGGCCAGGGAAGTCAAGATCTACTTCACTGCGAAGCGGGCTGACGGCAGCACGATCAGACAAGAATGGAGTTATCCCGATTCTCGAACGCTGGCCCCGCAAGCGACCTCACCATATAAGGTTACTTTCGCCGGATGGGTGCGTGATGAATGGGACCCCTCGAAGACCACTTATGAGATCACGTGGCTATGAGGCGGTTCAATCCAGGAGAGACTGAATAATCTTCCTCACCGGCTCCGCAAACTCGGGGTGCTTCAAAGCCAGGGCAATCGTGCCTTCCAGGAAGCCGAGTTTGTGGCCGCAGTCATAGCGCTTCCCTTCAAAGAGGACACCGTACACGGGCTGGCTGTTTAGAAGGCCGCGAATGGCGTCGGTGATCTGGATTTCTCCCCGGGAATCCGGAGGCGTTTCCTTGATGGCTGCGAAAATACCGGGAGTAAAGACGTACCGCCCCAAAATGGCCAGGTCCGAGAAGGCCTTCTTCGGACCGGGCTTCTCCGCCATATCGGCCAGCTCGAAAACACGCTCCGAGATCTGCTTCTTGACCTTGATGATCCCGTACTTGCGGGTCCCTTCTTCATCCACCCGCCCCAGGACGACGACCGTTCCTCCGAGCTCCTCGAAAGCGTCCGTAAGCTGCCTGGTGCAGGACACCGAGCAGTCATAGATGTCATCGGGCGTTAAAGCCGCCACCGGCTCGCCGGCCGCGAAACTCTCACCCATGAGGATCGCATGGCCCAGCCCCAGCATATGGGGCTGCCGGATAAAGGAGAATTCAGCCAGGCCGGCGATCGTCCGCACTTCTTCGAGCAGGTCGATCCTGCCCTTTTCTTCGAGAACGGCTTCGAGTTCGGGACTGCGGTCGAAATGGTCCTCCAGGGCGGCTTTCCCGCGGCTGGTGATGACCGCGATCCGGCGGATGCCGGCGCCGACGATCTCTTCCACCGTGTACTGGATCAGGGGTTTGTCGATAACCACGATCATCTCTTTGGGCTGGGCTTTTGTCGCCGGTAAAAAGCGCGTGCCGAAACCGGCGGCCGGGATGATAGCTTTATTGACCTTCATGGTCTCCTCCATCGGAAATTCGGAAGAATCCCCGATAAAAACAGGGAACGTCCGGGCCGGCCCGCTCAGAACTTATAGCTGACTGAGATGTTCGGGACAACAATACTCATATCATAGATGCCGGGCTGGGCATGGGCATAATCAGGGTCGAGGAGCCACTTGGCGTAAGCGACGTCTCGTTTCTTGCCGAGCAGGAGTTCAAAACCGAGATCGATGACCAGCCCGTTCAGGGAATAGCCCAGCCCCAGTGTGAAGGCATCGAAGGTAAAGCTGGGAAGAAGGACATTCATCGTCTTTTCGGGAGTCGGTGTGGGATCGTAGTAATACCCCGCGCGCACAGCAAGATTCTCCCTAAGCATGTACTCGCCTCCCAACCGAATCTGCAGGGCGTCTTTCCATTCCAGGTGCATGATGTTCTCACCAGAGGCAATCATGAAAAGGCTCCAGAATGGATCGATGAACTTCAGTTCGACCTGGTCGAGCGCCGACCATTGCGTCCACTGGAGATCACCGGTCAGGGTGAGGCCGGAAAGGGGGCGAAAAGCCACGCCACCGGCCAGCCAGAGCGGAAAGGTGAGGTGGGGTGAAACCGTCTCCGTGTCCGAAGTGCCGCCATAGCCGATAAGCTCGATGTTGGAAAGAGAGGCATCGCCGCTGAGCTTGACCCGGCTGGGCGTCCGCAGCGTCGCCCCGGCGCTGAGTTGGTCGTTGATTTTCACCAGGACTCCGAGGGTGGCGCCGATTCCCCAGCCCTTGAGGTTCATCTCGTATTGGCCGAGGTCGAATTCATAGAGAGGCTCCGGAATTTCGGTCATTCCGGCCCATCTCTTCAGCGAAAACATGCCATAATTGATGTTCAGGGCCGCCCCCACCGCGATCATGTCATTGATCCTGTAGGAAGCTCCTGGGGAGAGGGTCACAGCGCCGATTTTGCTCGTCCACTCATAGGTGAGGCTGTTTGAATAATTGCGGAAATCCTCTCCGTCCCAGGACGCTCCCAGGCCGGAGGGAACATAGATGCCGATGCCGGCGACGAGGTCGTCAGTGATCGGCTGATAATAGGCCAGAAGCCCGGAGAGATAATGTTTGGTCTGAGTCTTGGCGTCGATCAGGTTGAGCAGGCCGGCCTCGGTGGGGACCTGGAGGAGATAGCTGCCCGAAGGGATGACGTCCGTGCCATAGAAGCCGAGGTATCGCGTGCTGAACTGGGACATACCGGCAGGATTCCAGAAAATGGCGCTGTAGTCATCGGCCAGCCCGACAAAGGCTCCGCCCATCGACAGCGCCCGGCTCCCCAGGCTGTTTAGGTAGAGCCCGTTGGCCAGAGTCAGGGAACTCAAGGCCAGCAACGACAAGAACAGGTACACGAATAGCCGCGGTCTCCTCACATGAACCTCCTTACGGATCCGATATTTTCCATCAATCTACTATACCTCATCGAGATTTTCAACTTCGCTTTGAGCCCGGTCTCACTTGAAAACGAGGCGACCCTCCTTGTCGGCGTCGATCCGGACGGTGTCCCCTTCCTTGTAGGCCCCTTCCAGGAGTTGGAGCGCCAGCGGATTCTGGATCTCTTGCTGAATTGTCCTCTTGAGGGGGCGGGCGCCGTAGACGGGATCGAATCCCCTGTCTGCGAGCATCTCCTTGGCCCGGAGGCTGACCTCCAAGTGGAGCTTCCGTTCCTCCAGCCTGTGATGGAGCAGCCCGAGCTGGATATCGACAATCTGGATGAGTGTCGCTCTGTCCAGCGCCCGGAAGGTGACGATCTCATCGATCCGGTTCAGGAATTCCGGCCGCAACGTCGCCTCCAGTATCTTCATCACCTCGCGGCGCATGGTTTCGTAGTCCTGGCTGAACTCCTTGATCACCTGGCTTCCCAGGTTCGAGGTCATGATGATCAAGGTATTGCGGAAGTCCACCGTCCTTCCCTTTCCGTCGGTGAGGCGGCCGTCATCGAGGATCTGGAGCAGGATATTGAAGACGTCTGGATGGGCCTTCTCGACCTCGTCCAGCAGGACGATGGAATAGGGTCGCCGCTTGACCGACTCGGTCAGCTGACCGCCTTCCTCATAACCCACGTATCCCGGAGGAGCTCCGATCAGCCGGGAGACGGTATGCTTTTCCATGTACTCGGACATGTCGAGCCGGACCATGGCGCGCTCATCGTCGAACAGGAATTCGGCCAGAGCCCGAGCCAGTTCGGTTTTCCCCACGCCGGTCGGACCAAGGAACATGAACGACCCCAGAGGCCGGGCCGCGTCCTGGATTCCTGCCCGGGCCCGCCGGATGGTATCGGAAACCACCCGCAATGCTTCGTCCTGACCGACCACCCTCTTCCGCAGGTTGTCCTCCATCCGGAGCAGCCTCTCCAGATCGCCCTCGAGCATCTTGCTGACGGGAATCCCGGTCCACCGGGACACCACTTCGGCCACATCCTCCTCGTCGACTTCTTCCTTCAGGATCTTCCCTCTCTTCTGGACTTCGGCAAGCTGAGCCCGAAGCGATTCCGTCTCTTTGGCGATCGCAATCAGCTGGCCGTAGCGGATCTCGGCCACGCGCTGCAGATCGCCCCGCCTCTCGGCGCTCTGTTCTTCTATCTTGAGGGCGTCCTGTTGTTCCGTCAGCCTGTTCATCGCTTCGATCAACTCTTTTTCCCTCTGCCAGTGGACCTTGAGGGAAGAACTCTTTTCCCTGAGTTCGGCCAGCTCTTGATTCAGTTTTTCCAGCCTCTCCCCGGAGCTCTGGTCTTTCTCTTTCTTGAGGGCCTGCCGCTCGACCTCAAGCTGGAGGATGCGGCGTTCGAGCTCGTCGATCTCCTCCGGCAGGCTGTCGATCTCGATGCGAATGCGCGCAGCGGCCTCGTCCACCAAGTCGATGGCTTTGTCCGGAAGGTAACGACCGGAGATGTAGCGATTGGACAGTGTGGCTGCAGCGACCAGCGCTGAATCCTTGATCTTGACGCCATGATGAACCTCGTACTTCTCCTTGAGCCCCCGGAGGATGGAAATGGTGTCCTCGACGGAAGGCTCGCCGACGAAGACCTGCTGAAAACGCCGCTCCAGGGCGGCATCCTTTTCGATGTATTTCTTGTATTCGTTGAGCGTGGTCGCCCCGACGCAACGGAGCTCTCCCCTCGCCAGCTGGGGTTTGAGCATATTCGAGGCGTCGATCGCTCCCTCGGCGGCTCCCGCCCCGATGATGGTATGGAGCTCGTCGATGAACAGGACGACCTCTCCCCCCGCTTCCTTGATCTCCTTCAGGACGGCTTTGAGGCGGTCCTCAAACTCGCCCCGGTACTTGGTTCCGGCGACGAGCGAGCCGATATCCAGGGCGATGAGCCGCTTGTTCTTGAGCGACTGAGGGACGTCGCCATTGGCGATGCGCTGAGCGAGCCCCTCGACAATGGCTGTCTTCCCCACTCCCGCCTCACCGATGAGCACGGGATTGTTCTTGGTGCGACGGGAAAGCACCTGGATGAGGCGCCGGATCTCATCCTCACGGCCGATGACCGGGTCGAGTTTTCCCAGGCGCGCCAGGTCGGTGAGGTCACGCCCGTACCTTTGAAGCGACTGGTACTTGCCCTCCGGCTGAGGGTCGGTGATCCTCTGCGTTCCCCGGACGCTCGCCAGGGCCTGGAGAACGGCGTCCTGACGAACGCCGTTGCCGGCCAGGATCCGGCTGATATCGCTGCCCTCATCCTTGAGCATGGCCAAGAGGAGGTGTTCGGTGGAGATGTATTCGTCCTTGAGCTGATCGGCTTCCTTCTGGGCCATGGTCATGACCTGACGGAGCGCCGATCCGAAGTAAACCTCACCTCCGCTGATCTGCGGAAACATCGCCAACGCCTTTTCCAGCTCTTCCCGGATCCTCTGCGCTGGCGCGCCCAACTTCGCCAGGATGGCGTTGACGATATTGTCCTCCTGTTCCAGGAAGCTCAAGAAAAGATGTTCGGGACGCACTTCCTGGTGGCCCATCCGCTCCGCCTTCGCCTGGGCCGTCTGGAGGGCCTCCTGAGACATTACCGTGAATTTATCCCATCTCATGATGTTCAGACTCCTTGTCTCTCTAGTATGCCAAATCTTCCCCTCCCTTGGGAAGAACCCGGAACACATTTTTCGCTTGACAATTTAGGAGAAAGCGCTATTTTTTTCTTCGGAGCGCCCCATGGAAGAAATCGAAATCACCAGCTGGTTGACTCTGGACGCGATCAAGAAAAAGGCGAAAGTGGTGGAAACCGTCGGCAATCTCCAGATCGGCCACAGCCTGTCCGTCTTCTGCATCATCGATGAAGACTACCTTGAGCTTTATTACTCGGACTCGACCGCCAACGCCTTGCGCCGTTACGAGGACCGGGAGGAGTTCGATCTTGCCAGCAAGGAAAGGAAAGAAGAGGACGGTGAAAGACCCTTCGACGAGGACGAAGAAGATGACGACGATGAAGACAGAGCGGCCGACGGCGAATCAGAGATTTTCTGATCGGCTCAGGACTCTTGGATCCTCTTTTTCAGTTCGTGCAGGAGATTGAGAGCATCCAAGGGGGTCAGGGAAGAGAGATCGCATTCCGCGATTTCGCCCTTCAGTTCCCGCCATCGCTCCAGTTCTCGTTCCTCCGCAAAAAGCAAAAGTTGTGATTTGTCGCGTTTCCGGTGGGATCGGTAGGCCAGACGGGGCAGGCCGGTTTCGTCGAGCTCGAACCTCTCCAGGTTGTGGAGAACCTCCCTGGCCCGATCGATGACCGAACGGGGAATGCCGGCCAGCTTGGCGACGTGGATGCCGTAGCTTTGGTCGGAAGGGCCGGGGATGATCTTGCGCAGAAAGATGATCTCGTCCTTCCATTCCTTGACCGAAACGTGGTAGTTCTTGATCCTTCTCATGGTCCGGGCGAGGTCGGTCAGTTCATGATAGTGAGTGGCGAAAAGCGTCATTGGCCGGAGGTCCTCTTTTTCATGGAGATGCTCGGCCACGGCCCAGGCGATGCTCAACCCGTCGAACGTGCTCGTTCCGCGGCCGATCTCGTCCAGCAGAAGGAGGCTGCGCGGCGTCGCGTTGTTCAGGATATTCGCCGTCTCGAGCATCTCCACCATGAAGGTGGACTGGCCCACGTTCAGGTAGTCCATGGCTCCGATCCGGGTGAAGACACGGTCAACGACCCCGATCTCCGCTCGCTTGGCCGGGACAAAGGACCCCATCTGGGCGAGGATGACAATTAGGGCCACCTGGCGGAGATAGGTTGATTTCCCGCCCATGTTCGGACCGGTGATGATCAGGATCTGGTTGTCTTCGCGGTCGATATCCGTGTCGTTTGGGATGAAGGGCTCGACGGATGTCTTCTCGATGACCGGATGCCTGCCCTCGCGGATGACGATCCGTTCGTTCCCGTCGACGACCGGCCGGAAAAAATCGCGCCGGGCGGCCAGTTCGGCCAAAGCGGCCAGGACATCGAGGCGGGCGACGGCGGCAGCGCTTCGCTGCAGTCGCCCGGTCTCTTGAGCTACCTTCTCCCGGAC
>JBAUIH010000209.1:0-64365 GCA_049682755.1 Candidatus Aminicenantales bacterium
AAAGACCGGCCAGCCGGGCGAAGCGGGAGGCGGGCCAGCGCTTCGCCGGTCCGTAGCTCGCTCCCGGGCTGAGGATAACAAGGGGACGCTGCGGGTCGATGCCGAGGCCGTTCAGGCGCTGCCGGGCCCCTTCTTTTTCCTCCGGGGGGACGGAGAGCCGGAGTTCGGGGGGGCCGGTCGTCAAACCCAGCCTCGAGATCAGGTCCAGGTAGTAGTGGACGTGGTGGCGGGGCGAATCCGGATTCATCCGGCGGACGGCTTTGGTGAGGATGGGCTTGCGGCCGTCGGTCGAATAGCCCCATCTCTCGGGGATCCCGGCCAGGAAAAAAAGAAGGGCCGACCCGAAGGAATTGGTGAACAGAATGCCGGTCTCAAAACGCTCCTTTTTCAATCGACGGGCGGCGGCTTGGAGGCTCTTGATATCTTTGACCGGAGGCAGGGGCAGAACGCCCGCGATCCCAGAATCGAAGGCAAAAAGGTCCTTGACCGGGTCCGCAGCACCCAGCCAGACCTCTCCCCCCGAAAAATGGCCGGAGATCGCCTCGATGGCCGGGCGGGCCAGGACGCTGTCGCCGATCCAGTTAGGGACGCGGATGAGGACCTTCATTGTGGCTATTTTATGCCCCGCCAACGGATCTTGTCAAAAAAGGAGGCTCGGGCATATTGTCTCCAAACCACGCCTGTTTTCTCCCCGCGTGGAAAACGGGCTCGATTCGTCGTTCGCTCTTCTCTCCCTGCGGGAGAGAAACCGTGCCCGCTCACTCCTCATACGGGTTTCTCGGGCCACTGCCCCTCGCCTTGGTCAAGACACAGTGTGCCCGCTTCGCCCTCAAACGGGTTTGTCGCCAACATGCCCTCGCCTAGGGGAAAAGAAGGCCGGGGGGCATCGATGGACTTCCTCACCAATACCCCTCGCCTCAGTCGCTACAGGTGGCTTCGTCAGCCCGCTCGCGCCCCCAGCGAGGAACCGGTCATTGCGAGGAACGAAGTGACAAAGCAATCCAGCCCTTGGGCTGTCCCGAGCCGGGTGAGGGAATAGCGGGCTCAGTTGGAGGTTAAATTATTTATCCGCCGACGGAGGGGAGGGTTTTTTTGCGGTCTTGGGTTTGTCTTCTGAGGCGGCAGCGGGGGTGCAGGATTCCTTGGCTGGCGCTTTGTCTTTCCTCTTGGCTTCTTCCTGGGGCGATGATTTGTGGGGGTAATCGGTGATGTACCAGCCGCTCCCTTTGAACTGGATGGCCGACGAGGAAACCAGCTTCTTGAGCACGCCGCCGCACTTCCGGCATTTCCGGAGCGGCGGGTCGTTGACCTTCTGGACGACCTCGACGCGGCACCCGCACTGGGTGCATTCATATTCATAAAGAGGCATTTTTTATCTCGCTCCTCGAAGAAATACCATTATAGCAGAGTAGAGCTGAGATTCAACAATCGGTGCGCGTTTTCAGCGCTGTTCGAAAGGCTTTCCCGGTTAGTCCCTCGGGTAAGGGGTCAGGTCTCAACAATCAACAAATTTATGAGATAGCGGGCGTATCGGCTTGGCTAAGAATACCCAATTCCGGGGCACCAACCATAATTTGCAGCCGCAATCAGGCAGTTCCGTAAATCATGGTTGATGGCCCCTGAATTGAAAAACGGCGACCTCTGTGCCTCCCCGTTTTCCGTAAATAAACGTCCTCTCCCCTGGTGGGAGAGGATAGAGGAGAGGGGGCACCATCAAATGGCAGCTAGGCGGTTGCGGGCGTCGTCGACCTCGGGCCGGCCGGGATCGGCGGTTTTCCAGAGGTCGAGGAATTTCCGGTAATGCTCCGCGGCCTCGGCCGTTTTTTCCTGTTGTTCGCTGATCTTCCCGAGTTGGTAATAACCTCGGGCATAGATGTCGCCGTAATCCAGCCTGCCGGCCCCGAAAGAAACGATTTTCTCGTACTCCCGGCGGGCGCCGGCCAGATCCCCGAGATGATAAAACGCCGATCCCAAGGCGTCGGCGAACCGGAGATGGACGCCCGAATCCTCGAGTAACAGGGGCTGGCCAAGCCGGAACAATTCAACCGCCTTGGAATAGTTCCCTTTTTCCAGCGCGATCATCCCCGTCAGAAAGTGATGGTACCAGACCAACTTTTTGTTGGGCGCCTGGTCGACCGCCGCCTTCAGCTGGACGGCGATATCCTGGGCCCCGGCGATCGAATTCATATCCAAATGCACAAGCCCCCGAGAGAGCAGGATCTCTCTTTGATCCCCGAAGCTTTCATCGGCAACCGCGCTGGCCCAAGCTTTGTCGAGCTCCTGCAGCGCCGCTTCCGGATGACCTGATCTCTGCTCCGCATATGACAAGCCGCCGCGCAACATCCTGATCCAGCGGCTCTGCCCGAGCTTTCCGGCGATTTCGAGGAACACCCGGGTCTGCTTTTTCGCTTCTTCGTACCGGCCCTGGAGATTATACAGGGAGATAAGTCTTAGCAAGCCCCAGCCCCGGCTCAGCTGTTCCTCTCCTTGCAGAAGCTTCTTGTATTCTTCTTCGGCGCCGCTCAGGCCATCCATATAAAGGTACACATCTCCTCTGTCCCTTGTATTCTCCCAGGCGGCAGGAGCCAGGCGGGCCGCCTTGTCCAGCTCGGCCAGGGCGAGGTCGTATTGGCCAAGCTTGCGGTAGGTATCGGCCAGGTCACGGCGCATAAAGGCGCTGTCTCCGATTTCCTTAAGGTAGGACTCTTTGACCTCAATGGACTTGTCATAGGCGCCGATGTTCTCGTAAGCCCCGGACAAATTCTGATAGATGACAACGTCCTCGGTCCCGGCCTGAACGCAGACTCTCCACCGCTCGATGGCTCTTTCTATTTCTCCCATCCGGCTATAAAGGATAGCCAGGTTATTGCCGCCGGAAATATCATCGGGATATATCGCGATCAATTTCTCCAGAGCCATAAGCGCTTGGGTATAAGTCTTTTCCGATCCCATATAATAATTTCCCTGGATGTTGAGCTTCTCCCGGTCGGTCAGCCGCTCGCTCAGCGCCATGGCCTTTTCCTCGTACTTTCTCTGTTCGGCAAAGAAATAGAGATTGCCATAAGACCAGGCCATGGCCAAGTACGCGGAGGCAAAGTCGGGGTCGATGGCCACGGCTTTTTCCATGGATTCGATGACTTGGCGGTATTCGCCCTTGACATCGTGCCGGATTCCCTCGACGTAATATTTGTAGGCTTCGGGCGAGCTCGTGGTGACGATCCCCGCGTCCTTGTCGATGTCGGAGGCAATGTCCTGGGGCGAAATCTTGAAATTCGCCTTGACCCGCCGGGTCAGCTCATCCACCATGGAGAAGATGCTCGCCTCCCCTTTCCCGGCCACCGACTCCGACCCGATGAGCTCGCCCGACCCGGCCGCCTGGAGCGTGACGTTGATCCGGAATTCCTCGCCGGCCCTGGCGTAGGCCCCCTGAAGGATGTGGTTGACTCCGCCCTCTTCGGCCACCTGGCGGAGGATATCGGCTGAGTATGTTTGGTTGTCCTCTTGATTGAGCCGGTCGAGGATCTGGAAAAGCTTGTCCTCGCTCAGGACCCGGATGTGCTTCGACTGGGTGAGGTCCGTCACGAGCAAGTTGGCCAGCATGGTCCGCCAGTGGTCAAGTCCGGCATCGCCCGTGTTGTTCTTGAAATACATGACGGCGACGGAGGGTTTGTCGGTGGGAGGCGGAGCCGCCTTCCTTTTCGGGAGAACTCGCCAGAGAAGGACGGCAACAGCCGCGACCACGATCAGCGCAATTGCCGGAACGAAGAGCTTTTTCACTCCTACGGTTACTGTGATTTCTTTGGACGTGAAGGCCTTTTTCTTTGGAATCAGGTGCGCCGCGGTCGGCATCCCCTCCGCGATCCGGTCCAGATCCGAGCGCAGTTCCCCGGCGCTCTGATACCGCCTGCCCTTATCCTTTTCCAGACATTTCAGGATCACCCGGTTGAGGTCCTCCGGAATCTGGGCATTGAACTCTTTCGGCGGCCTGGGAACCTCGCTCTTGTGCTTGACTCCGACGGTGAAAGGCGTGTCGCCCGTGAACGGCACGCGGCTGGCCACCATCTCATAAAGGATGACGCCAAGAGAATAAATGTCCGACCGAGCGTCGACCTCCTTGCCCTCGACCTGCTCCGGAGACATGTATTCGGGAGTCCCGATCATCACTCCGGCCCCGGTGATGCCCTTGGCCTTGATCGAGCGGGCGATCCCGAAATCCATGATCCGGGCCTGGCCGTCCCGGTCGACCATGATGTTTCCGGGTTTAAGGTCCCGGTGAACGATGCCCAGCCTGTGCGCCTCTTCGAGTCCGGCGCAGACCTGCCCGGCGATGGACACCGCCGTTTCGACGGCCAGCCTTCCCGATTGGCGGATCAAGCCTTTCAGGTCCTGGCCCGATACGTACTCCATGGTGATGTAATAGGTCCCCTCGCTGGTGTTCAAGTCGAACATCTGGCAGACGTTTTTGTGGCGGATCTTGCGGGCGAATTTGAGCTCATTGCGGAAGCGCTCGATCGTCTCCTTGTCGAGGGCGACCTCCGGCTTGATGAGCTTCAGGGCGACTTTTTCGCTCACCTCGGTGTCGAGCGCCTTATAAACCCGGCCCATGCCCCCCTTTCCCAGCTCCTCGATAATCTGATATTTGCCGGCGAATGTCGATCCGGTGGTCAGCTCCTCGCGCGGCGCGCGGAGGGTCTCGGTCAGGACGAAATGGTCCTTGGCGGATGGCTTGAGCGGTGAAGCGCAATGCCCGCAGTAAATCGTGTCCTCGGGATTCTCCAACCCGCATTTGGCGCATTTATTGGACATGCCGTCTCCCCGACCCAAACGGTGACCGAAGAATATCAACTCGCGGGCGCTGAGTCAAATGAAAATCCCTGAAAAGATACTTCCTTTATAGAGGAATACGGGAAATTCTTAACGGAAATTGGGGAATCGCTGAGTGTCCGGTTCTGACCTATTATTCTGAATGATTAATGAAAAATGACGAAAAAGATATCCTCTCCCCTGGCGGGAGAGGATGGAGGAGAGGGGGGAAGGGAGAAGGATTGAGGCTCTTGTAGGAGCGAGGTATTAGGTTGCTTTCTTAATTGGCCCACCCGGTCCCGCTGGAAACCGGGTTCTGATGTATTCGGCGGCGCTTTCGGGGCTGAGCTTCACGCTCCCGGGCCCGCTCCGCACATAAAAATCGCCCTCCGGATTCTCCTCTGTTTGCTTCCATTTAAGAAAGACCGGCTCCGGGCTGCGCTGGCAGGTGACGAGGCAGACGGTCTTTCCCTGGACGACCTGCGTTTTGGGGTCGATACACGTGCTCGCCCGGTCCCCCAGTCCGTTCCGGACGACCTGAGCGAGGTGGCGCATGAACTCGTCGTCATTATCAAACTGGTCGGCCTCAACCCCTGTGACCTTTCCGCTATCGCTCACTCCGATCAGGAGGTCGCCGCCCGCAGTGTTCAGGAACGCGGCGATCGTTTTGAGCACGGCATGGGTGATGACTTTGTCGTCCTTACGGTTTTCCTTGAGATTCCAGCGCAGAGTCGACTTAAACTCCAGAGTTTTCGATTCTCCGCGTTTGATCAGCTCTTCCGCCTGCCGATGGGCCCGCAAATAATGATCGAACAGGAAGTCCTTGAGCGCTTCCCCGAAGGCCCGGTCGTCGGTGATCCGTTTGTAGAGGTCGAAGTTCGAATCCACGATCTCCTGGATGACATCCTCGACTTTATGATCGAAAGTCAGGCGGATATTCTCGCGGGTATTGACCCGGGCGCTGGCGTCGAGCGCCGCATCGCCGTCGAGTTTGGCCAGGATCTGCCCGAGTGTCACCCGGTGCTCCGGTCCGAGGTTCAATCCGAAACGCTCGTTCAGCTCGGCAATGATCAAGGAAAGCGGCTCGAGATCCTCAGGCGCCTCCCCGTAATGCTCCTTCGTCATCACCGGCTGAAGCTGTTCTCCTTTCCGCTCAAGAGTTATAGCGCCGCTTCCGGTCTGCTGGATGCGGTAAGACTCCATGTCGATATTCTGCTGGACCTCGCGAGGCAATGTATCCGGGTCGGCGGGGACGAGCCGCCGCAGATGGCGGGCGAAGACATAAAGCTTCTCGAGGTCCGCATCGGAGAAAGTCAGAACCTGGGCCAGAAAAGCATAGAGCCGCACATAATCGGTGAGCTGGCCACGGAAATCATGCTGCTCCTCGTCCGAGATTCCGGCAAAGCGTGTGCTCACGGGAGCCAGAACAGCGTAAAGCTGATCCTGTGTGGTCTTCTTATCAAAATAGGCTTTCGCGAACAAAGCGACGTCGGCGTCGGTGAAAACCGGGAAGGCCAGCAGCCGGCTCTGAATTTCGTAAAGCAGGTGCGGGTCGGTCGCTTCGGACAGGAGAGTGGTCTCATAATAGGGCTGGAAGGCCGCCTGAATGTCATCCGCCTCGTTGGCGAAGTCCAGCACCAGAGTGCCGCTTTTCTCCGGATAAATCCGGTTCAGCCGGGACAGGGTTTGGACCGCATTCACCCCGCCGAGCTTCTTGTCGACGTACATCGTATGCAGAAGGGGCTGGTCGAACCCTGTCTGAAACTTGTTGGCGCAGATAAGAAAACGATACTCGGGCTTCCCGAATTCCTTGGCGGTCTGCCGCTCTCCGATCGTCCGTTCTTTCCCGGCGGAGTTCATCCCCGATTCAGTGTAGGCCCGTCCCCCGTCCGGCACACTTCCGGAGAAAGCCACCAAGGCCTTGAAAGGGTAGCCTTTCTCCCGTAGATACCTGTCCGCGGCCAGCTTGTAGCGCACGGCATGCAGGCGTGACCGGGTCACGATCATCGCCTTGGCTCTTCCGCCGATCTCGTTCTGGACCTGGGCGGCGAAGTGCTCCACCATGATCCTCACTTTCTCGTTGATGGCGTGCGGATGGAGCTCGACGAACGACTTGAGCAGGTATTCCGCTTTGCTTTTATCGTAACGGGGATCGTCTTCGATCTTCTTGAGAAGCCGCCAGTAGGCCTTGTATGTCGTGTAGTTCCTGAGGACATCGAGAATGAAGCCTTCCTCGATCGCCTGGCGCATGCTGTAAAGATGGAACGGCTCGAACTTTCCGTCCGTCCTCTTGATGCCGAAGATTTCGAGCGTCTTCGCCTTCGGAGTCGCCGTGAAAGCGAACATCGAGAGGTTGGGCAGGCGGCCGCGCTTCTCCATCTCGGCCAGGATAGTGTTCTCGAGCTCCTCCTCGGGGGTTTGGGCGCCCGCTTCTTCCTTCTCCGCCTCTTCGAGGTTTCCTGAGGCCAGAACGGCCTTGAGGCTCTTCGAGCTTTCGCCCGACTGCGACGAGTGCGCTTCGTCCACGATGACGGCGAAGCGATGGCCGGGGAGCTCGCCGATCTCGCTCACGATAACGGGGAACTTTTGCAGGGTGGTCACGATGATCGTCTTTCCCGACTCGAGGGCTTGTTTGAGTTGGCGGGAGGTCGTATCGATATTCTCCACAACACCCAGCGTCTGCTCGAACTGGCGCATGGTCGTCTGGAGCTGCCGGTCGAGGATGCGGCGGTCGGTGACGACGACGATCGAGTCGAAAACCCGCTTATCCTCGTTGTCATGAAGCGTCGAGAGCCGGTGGGCGAGCCAGGCGATGGTGAAACTCTTGCCGGAGCCGGCCGAATGCTGGATAAGGTAGCTCTCACCGGCCCCGTATTGGCGGGCGTGGGCGACCAGCCTCCGCACGGCATCGAGCTGCTGATACCGGGGGAAGATCAGGGAGCGCTTTCCGGTCTTGCGGCCCCGCTCGTCCTCTTCTTCGATTTCGTGGACAAACTGGCGGATGAGGTCGAGGACACTGTCTCTGGACCAGATTTTCTCCCATAGATAGGCAGTAGGATAGCCTTTCTGCGTCGGCGGAACCGGCGGGTTTCCCGCCCCACCGAACTTGCCCTGGTTGAAGGGCAGGAATCGCGTCCTCGGTCCGGCAAGTTCCGTCGCCACATAGACAAGGTCCGGGTCCACGGCGAAATGAGCCAGGCAGCGCCCGTAGGCGAGGAGCGGCTCCCGGGGATCCCGGTCGGACTTGTATTGCCTGATGGCGTCCTCGACGGTCTGACCGGTAAGCGGATTCTTGAGCTCGGCGGTGAAAATCGGGATGCCGTTCAGGAAAAGGACCATGTCGAGAGTCTGAATGCTCTTTTCACTGTACCGGAGCTGACGGATTACGGAAAAGAGATTCGCCGCGTGAAGCCGCCTGATCTCCTCGTTTAGCCCGCTCGCCGGCCGGAAGAAGGCCAGCTTGAATTTGCAGCCCGAATCCTTGATCCCGTTCCGCAGCACATCCAGCGCGCCGCGCCGCCCGATCTCCCGCGATAGGCGTTTGAGGAATTGTTCTTTAGCCGAGGCGCCGTAAGGCTGCTTGAGCCTTTCCCATTCCTTCGGCTGCGTCGCGATGATAAAGTCGATGACGTCGCGCGGAATGAGGCATAGCGACTGGTCGTATTCTTCAGGCGGCCGCTTTCGATATCCTCCGGGAGGGGATTCTCCGTAAGGCGGCGCCGTCTCGCGCACACCGACCATCTCTCCAGCGCAGGCATCCGGCCCGTGCCGAAGCAGCCCGCATTCAATGGTTTTTTCAAAACTTCGCTCGGAGACTTCCGGCATTCAAATCTCCGTCCCTTGCCTGAGAATATCCAGGCATTTTTCATACGCGTACAATCTGTTTCTCTTCCGTCCCGTGACCTCCTTCACGATTCCGATTTTTTGAAGCGAATCAAGGACGCTGGTCACGGTAGGCGGTGAGATCTTCGTTTTGTCTGACAGGAATGGAATATTCGCGATGGGCCGGCCTTGAAGGACCTCGTGTATCCGAAGAGCGGAGCTGGCCTTTCGTCCAAGGTCGCCGATCTTTTTCCGGTCCTCCTCAGCGACTTCGTTCAAACGCCTGGCTGTCGTCACCGCTCCTTCGGCCATCTCCCGGACTCCGTCGACGAAAAAACGCAGCCACGTTTCCCAGTCCCCTTCCTGACGGACTTTCATCAGGAGATCGAAATATTGCGACCTGTTCTGTTTGAAATAAAGACTGAGATAAAGAAGCGGGTGCCGAAGGACCCCCTCATGGCAAAGGAGCAACGTAATCAGCAGGCGGCCTATCCGGCCGTTGCCATCGCTGAAGGGATGGATTGTCTCGAATTGCACATGGGATAGGGCAGCCTTGATCAGGATTGGGATTCTTTCGGGAATATCATGAAGGAATTTCTCAAGCGCGCTCATGCATTCGGCCACGCGGCCGGGTGGAGATGGGACATAAATGGCGTTGCCCGGCCGGGTTCCTCCGATCCAGTTCTGATCGCGGCGAAACTCGCCGGGATTCTTGTCGCTCCCGCGGCCTTTCGCCAGCAGAACTCCATGAACCTCACGAATCAGGCGGTTGGATAGGGGGAATCCTTCCCTGAGCCTTTTTAAGCCATGGTTCATTGCCGAGACATAGTTTGAAACTTCCACGACATCGTCGAGCGGGACTCCAGGGGCCTCTTTTAGTTCGAAGAGCAAGAGATCGGACAGCGATGTCTGTGTCCCCTCGATTTGAGATGAAAGCACCGCCTCTTTGCGTATATACATGTATAGGAAAAGATCGATATCGGGCAGAAGAGTGGCAACGCTGTCGAGCCGCCCGAGAGAGAGAAGAGCCTGATCGATGGCATCCCGAAGCGAGAAATCGATAACGAGAGGAGGAATCGGCGGTAGGGGGCGGGGAACAAAGGCTCGGACGGTTTCCTCACCGGTTTGCCTGACGATGTATTCCCCTGTTAATCCTCGATTCATGGCTAATCTTTGCAGGTCCGGTCTAATTAAAGTTTCTTTAATTAGACCGGAGCTACTTAAAGGATAACGCCTTTTCCTTTAATAAGCAAGGGGATTTTAAATTGGTCTTTACCTTCCTTTTTTCATACACTCCAGCTGTATAACAAAGCCTCCAGATATGGTCTCATGACGTTCCAAACCCGGCATATCTTGGCATATTGATAGACCTCGTCGGAGGTGGCCTTCTTCTCACGAAGACATTCCCTGGCGGCTTCGATGGCGGCCTCAAGGCCGATACGATTTCGGAACTTGAAGCAGTCAGCGACGGTTTTCGCTGGGCTGTAGATCTTGACTGCGACTCCCTCTATCTGATGTTCATCGATCCCTTCGGAAAAGGACGGTCCGGAGAATCGAACGATTGACACCGGAGGATAGGAAAGGTGCGGTTGAGCGCTCCCCCTTCTGAGTGCCAGCCAGACCTTCCGGGGAAGTTGGGTGCCGATGTTATGATAACGCAGGGCGGAGGTCAAGCAGATGACGCCCTTCGGAATTCGCTTTCCGATGATCGCAAAATTATGAAACTCGGTGATTTCCGAATCAGCCAGGACGTAGAGACCCCTTTCTGGACGAACAAGGAGTCCCTTGGTCACCAGCCTGCGGGCATACTCTGGATGAATATTCCGTTCAAGAAGATCCTTAATGCGGATTGTCCCCAGTTGTTTGGCCAGCTCGATGATGACCTGCTCCGTGGATTTTTCCATGTGTAACAATATATATATATATCAATAAATGTCAATACTTTTACACGTGATCGAAGTTTGGAAGAGCGCAGGCGAATTTGACAAATCCTCGGTAATCATATGCATTTACCTGGGAAATGCAAGTGCTCCTTCAGGATAAGTCGGGGCTTTTACTGGCGTTATTAAAGATACTTTAATAAGCCCACTGCTTATTAAGGGATAAAGGCTTATCCTTTAATAACGATTCTGGATAGAACTGCCATCACTTGCGTACAACTGATGGCAGTTTTATCCGGAGGTGTCCAATTTGCCCTCTTAACTTTGCGCATGCTGAACCCTGCTTATCGCCGGGGCGGAAAGCATTCGGCTATCAGACGCTCAGGACAAGGTCCCACTGCGACCATGAAAATCGAACACTCAGTGATGGATTTTCATGGTATGATTCGACAGTTTTATGTTTCGATTTTAGCGTCGACCGCGACTGAAACATGGCCCCACATCCAGCTTTCTCCTCATAAGCATACTTCCTAGGCCCCAACTTGTTACTTGTCAGAAGGAATGCGTTAGCCTAAAATTAAACTGCAGTTTGAGGGCATATCTTAATGAATTATGCAAAGGAGCAATCTCCCCCCTATTTTGATTTTTGCACGGAGATACGCGATGCCTAAGCGTACGAATGAGTTCCAGCAACTGGTCATGAGAATGTATAAACAGATGGCGGGTCCCGGCGACGTTGAACCCGGCCTTAGGTTTTTTTGCCTGATCCGAGCCAGCCTTGTTCGGCAAGTCGTGTCCACGCAATATGAATGTGCTCAGGTTTGAACATTTTCTGCTTCCTCTCGTTCCATTTATGAACTGCTCGAACGGCTTCATTAGGATTCGAAACCGTGGTTTCCCCATGAACCGCTATCCAATGCACCGACGAGAGAAGCTCCAATCCGTACGGAGTTTCAAACCCTTCAATCACCGTCGCGACCCGTTTTAACCTGTCGGCAGAAGCTTCGTTACCCGAAAGGGATTTGTCTGACTCTTTAATCGCCCCCGGCAAAAGCTCGATCTCGACATCAGGTTTCTGGGTGTCCCCGTATCCTCTGATAAAGTGTCCTTCCATAATCTCGAGAACTTTGTTCAGGTTGTGGGCATAGGGTCCAAATAGTCCGGCTTCATATCTCAATCGAAGGGGCTCTCCCGCTTCCTGCAGGAAGTATGCCATTTTCTGAACTTCAAGGAGGGTTAGGCGATAGGCCAATTGGGCATATTGATGGATTAGCCTGATGAGCAGCGCCCTGGCGATTGTCATCCTTGGCCGCTTAGTGCGAACGGGCATAGCCCTGGCATCAGGCGTGCCAATGGGCTCAAATAGCATTACACGTGTGTTTGGCAAAGCAGCAAATGCTCCCTCTATAAGGGGCTTCACGTCTTTCCAGTTTAGCCCTCCAAGCCCGCATCCTAACGGAGGTAGAGCAACAGAAGAAATGCCGAGCTTTCTAATCTCTTCGATAAGAGATCTTAATCCAATTCGAACATCTTCGATTTGTGACTTTGCCCTCCAATCGCGCTTAGTCGGGAAATTGACAATATATTTTGGATTGACCAGCGAACCGGTAGAGAAGACAAATACCTTCCCCGGCCTTATTCCGTTCGCCCGGCAGGCTCGTTCGTAAGCTTTAAAGTTATCGGGGAAGGCTTTCTTAAATTGAAGGGCTATGCCCTTGCCCATATATCCGACGCAATTGACTGTGTTTACTAATGCCTCCGCATCGGTTTCAATCAGATTCCCCCGAGTGATCTCGATCATTTTGTTGCCCCGACTAATAATACCATTCCGGTTTGATAATTACCATTGGGCGGAGCGATAAAGGGAAACTTCCCAGGATTCGCTCCACCGAGGATTTTATCCTTGTATTAATAACGGCAATTTTCTTGATAAATTGAAAATCGCATCGCCGATGTACCAAAAACTCAGCCTGTTTTCGGCGCTGCCGATCCATATCGTCTACTGTATCATTCCAAGCAGTGGCATAAATTGTATTCCAATCTAATCTTCCAAGATCGGCAAGGTCGTCATACCAACTTGTATAGAAAGCGATGCCGTGCCCATCAGAAAAAACAAAGGGGGTGCCGCCTTGATGAATGCTTTGGGCTGTAGAAATTAGATAGATCAAAGGCTCCTGGCCTCCCTGATAATCGGCAATCCTGCCCGTATGGAGTTGATATAGCATCGGAGATCGTGGGCCGAAATAAAATGAAACGTAATCATGGATTACGCCCCCTGACCCACACGGAATTGTTGTTACCTGCCTGAGTTGCTGTATTTCTATGTTATGGATTGCCCTATAGAGTAGTCTATTTTTTGGCATGTAGTTGGGCGCATGGAGCGCTCTTCTACGTAAGCATACGGACAGATTGTCAACGTGTATGAAACGGAAAATTGGGGTCGGGATAGGAACAGTCACTTCATTGCCTCATGTCCTATGTTGATTCAGCCTGTGCAGGGAGCAGAAATCAAACCGGACAGAATGGGCCATGTTCGTCGGATTCCGAACGCTCATTGAATGGCCTCAAGGTAAGGGAGCATGACCTGTTTCATCCGCAGGAGCGCGGCATAGTCCAGGATCTCGGAAATCGTGCAGACGCCTCGACGCTGACTAAGCCGCAGGGCTTCGACAGCGATATCGATTCCGATCCTGTTGCGGAACTTGAAACAATCCACGATGGTTCGGGCTGGAGCGTAGATACGGACCTTGAATCCATCGACATCGTGAATTTCGATCCCAAGCTTATGAATTTCGCGAGAAAATCTGTATATCCTCATAGGAGGAAAATCCAGGCGTGGGGTTTTTGTCCCGCGAGGAAGGGCCATGTCGACCCAATGGGGAACTTGAGTTGTTATTCCGTGAAAAGACAGTGAAGAAATAAGACAAATAACCGCGCCCGGAACTCGGGCGGCTACCACTGAGAGGTCGGGATTCCCCAGGTCAGGTAAGTCGGCCAGCCGATACAGGCCGCGGCTCAGAGGAACGATCCGGCCGCTTGCGCGCAGCGAGTAGAGACTTCTCGGGTGTATGCCCTCGGCAATGGCCTGGGATGTCCGGAGAGTACCCCCTTGCTCTCGGAACATCTTTTCTGCCTCTTCTTCACGTGTCCGGTATCGCATAATGGATAATTATGCCATCACATATATATAATTGTCAACCTTTTTATCCATTTCAAATTAACCAATTAAAGAAACTTTAATAAGCCAGCTGCTTATTAAAGGATGCCGACCTATCCTTTAATAACGATTCTGGATAGAAATGCCATCACTTATGCATAAGTGTAGCCATTCTTATCCGGAAGCGTCGGAGTTGGGCTTTTAGCTTTGCTAATGCTGCACCCGGGTTACCGCCAGAAGGGCGAGTATTTGGCCATCGGACGCTCAGGATAATGTCTCTCTGCGACCATGAAAATCGAACACTCCGCGATGGATTTTCATGGTATTGACCAAATATCTTAGGTGTCGATTTTAGCGCTAGCCGCGACTGAAACGTGGCCGAGCATACACCTTTCTCTTCTCAATTGGATATTCAGGCCGGCGACTTGTTACTTGCCATATAACCTGGGTCATCCTAAAATGATACTGCAGTATGAGGGCCTACCGGATGGAATCGTCCGAAATATAGAGCCCCCAAGGATAGGAAAACCGGACCGGCAATGAATTCCCTCCTATTAACGAGCGGTACGGAAGTGGCCTTGGCGCGGATAATATGGATAACAAATTATTAGGGCTCCATTATCTCGGTATTACTGACTGCTGCAATCAGCTGTGATAGGATTAATTCAAAATGAGCAGGCAGCTTACAGCAGAAGAGGCCAAACGAAGCTTTATCGAATCCATGGGCGATCCTCTGGGAAGGCTATTTTATGCATTATGGCAGGAATTGGCAGGGCTTTATGCGAAGTGGGAGGAATACCTCGTGCTTTACGGAACAAAAGAATCACGAATAAATCTTCTGAACAAAGCCGCTCCCCTCTTCTTTCGAATAATCCAAGATGTTCTTTGGGAGGACATAATTCTCCACATTGCGCGGTTAACTGATCCTCCAAAATCCTCTGGAAAGGCCACCCTCACAATTAGAAGGCTTCCCGATTTGGTAAAGGATGGCAATACAGCTCAGGCTTTAAGGGGACTTATCAATATCGCGATACAGTCATCAGAATTTTGTCGCGATTGCCGGAATCGGTATATCGCGCATAGAGACCTCAACCTTGCTCTTGAGAAAGAGATTGTTCCCTTGAAGCCCGCTAGTAGAAAAAAAATCAAAGAAGCTCTCAATTCCATTGCCGAAGTGCTTAACGCGGTTTCGCAACATTATACAGATTCGGAGATGACATTTGATATTGGTGAAGATCCCGAAGGAGCGGTTTCGCTCCTATATGTAATCGATGATGGATTGAAAGCAGGAGAAGAACGTAAAGAACGTATAAGTAGCGGTAAATATCGGAAGGACGATTTTAGTCCTCGCGATTTGTAGCTATCACCTTAATAATTAAATTAGCAGACCAGCCGCAGATTTCGTTTTGAAGCCAAGTTTCGAAGATTGAAACGGGGCGTCATTAAGGAGAAGCGCACGACACCTGCGCGCATTCCGAGCGCGCAGGTGGCTAGGGAGTTCAGTGCGTACGTCGCTTGGAGTTTATAAAGGGAGACTTAGATGGGGCATCATTATGTACCTCGAAAATATCTGAGAGGTTTTGCGGATCCGAACAATCCTGGAAAGATTTGGATGTATGATAAGCATTCCCATCGGTTCACGCATGCTAGCATTATATCCGTTGCTCAAGAGGCGAGTTACTATAGCGAGGATGCAGAGAGGCAGCTCAGCGAGTTTGTCGAGGGTCCTGCCCATAAGGTTCTTAAGAAGCTTCGATGCGGGGATTCTATCAATGATAACGAGCGTATGAGGCTTGCGCTATATGTAGCGACAATGTTGATGAGGGTGCCGCGGCGACGCAGAAAAGCTTTCGAGATGCTTCCCAGCGTGCGCGAGGATGTAATCAACCGAGCTACTCTTATTATTACTCAATGGGCTAAAACCAGCATGGTCGCCCCCGCACTTAAGCTTAAGAGATTTGCTGAACTAGAGCGAGCACGCGAAAAGCTGCGAGCCCAGCCACCGGAAGAGGTTGTAAAGAAGATTCGGGCTCCTTGGCCAAGTGAGAAAGTATTAGCGTGCGTTATCGGTATGACTTGGCGGATCGCGTCGGCCGGTGACGCCGGGTTTTTTCTCACCTCGGATAATCCAGCATTTTTTTTCGAAGCCTATGGACTCGGCAGGCCCGAATCAGAGCTGACATTTCCTCTTGCATCTGAACTGGCACTGCTAGGTAGTTGGCAGGGAGCGCCTAATGAAACAATTTTTGTCAAAGCGAAGCCATCGCTCATGAAGGAAGTCAATCGTCGAATCGCAAGCGGCGCTGAGCGCTTTGTTTTCTATCGCGGCCGTGAAGACTGGGTGGCTCAGCTTGCGGAAAGGCGGAACCTCCGCCTTAATCGCATTATTTGGTAAATGGAGTGCTGGCTAATATTATCCGCTTCTCGCCCACCACGCGTTAAAAGAAAAGCCAAGTTTCTTAGAAAAGAGGATAAATTATCTCCTCAAGGAAGTGAGCGCCCCAATTTATCAAGATAACTAGCGTTGCTGGTACTTCTAACGGGGGAGGCGAAAAGCTGCGGTAATTTATCCCAAATCAGGGCGATTATAAAAAGTAAAATTCTAGAGCCCTCTACACGAGAGTTTGCGTTCTGACATATATAGTTCTAAGATAGTATGGAAGAGGAGGGTTATTATAACAATGCAGTTTTATGAAAAACGGTTTTCCAACTTAGGGGTCAGTCCATTGGACTAAAAAGCGTCCCGGCTATTTCTATTAGTGCAGGACGCAAGCATCCCATAGACCGGAGGCATATACAATGACAGCAGCACCCAAAATACAAGGATTACCTGACGTACCCACCCTGGTGTTCGAGACGTTTCTTGAGGCACTTCAGCAGGCGGGGGCGTCAGATGAGTTGATCATTCGGCTTCGCAAGACTCTTACGGAGGAAAAGAAATTCACCGAGCGCGCCTTAAAGGATACTGTCCTCCCGGAGGAGTCACTAACATGATTAGGGTCGAATCTATCACAATCAGTGAGTTTCGCGGAATCCGAAACTTGACGCTGGATCTTAACGAAAAGAGCTTTGCTGTTTGTGGCCCAAACGGCACGGGAAAGAGCGGGGTGGTTGACGCCTTGGAGTTCGCGCTGACCGGAAATGTATCCCGGCTCTCTGGAGAGGGCAGAGGTGAAGTTTCCCTGAAACAGCACGGACCCCACGTGGACAGACGGAATGATCCTGACAGGGCCCGCGTGAGATTAAAGATCACAATCCCAAGCCTGAATAAGTCCGTCACTATCGAGCGCAGCTTAAAGAATCCGGGGGCTGCCCAAGTGGCGCCGGCCGAGCCCTTAGTATTTGACGTACTTCGTCAGGTTGAGGCGCATCCCGAGATTGTGCTTTCGCGCAGGGAGTTGATACGCTACGTTCTTGCTACGCCCGGCAAACGCGCCGAGGAAGTTCAGGCGCTGCTCCACCTTGACCAAGTCGAACAGGTCAGAGGTGTTCTGCAGAAAATCGCGAATGCCTGCGAGAAGCAACTAGGTCCTCTGAGCGCAGCGGCCAAAGAAGCCGGCGATAATTTGTTGCGTGCACTGGGGATTTCCGAATTGGTAAAGGAAAAGGTGCTGGCCGCGACAAACACCCAGCGGGCGAGTCTTGGTCTCCCTCCACTGACAGACCTGACTGAAACAACATCCCTCAAGGACGGGATGGCGACACCGGCACCGGCTCAGCCTCGCCGCATCTCCAAGGTCCAAGCCCTCACTGATATTCGAGCCACCCGTGAGGTTCTCTCAGAAATTGCCAGCGAGGAAACAAGAAACCTTGTTACTGAAGTGATATCTGATCTCAATACGCTTGCTGCGGATCCAGCAATTGTTGCAGGCTTGAAACGAGAAGCTTTCTTTGCCACCGGGATGGAACTGGCTGAGACAGGAGCCTGTCCTCTTTGCGATACACCATGGGACCTTATTGAACTAAAGAAATACATTCAGGCCAAGATCGATTATATGAAAGAGCTATCGCGTAAGCGCGGAGCGGCAGAAAAAAAGATTGCTCCGCTTATCGTAACACTGCGCAAGGTGAAGGCTGGAATGGAAACACTGATCGGTTACGGCGAGTTCGCAACTCCGACGTTGGTTATGAAAACTGCCCGAGCCTATACTAGCGATTGCGCAAATGCGGTCGATAGGCTAACGGCCTTACTTCCACTTGATGAAGCGACCAAGGTGCTCAGGAATGTGCCGATCATCCAGCAAACTGTTCTAGACTCCATAAGAGAGCTTGAACAAGTGGTTGTTGCGCTCCCTGAGCCAACAAAGCTGGACGCAGCAAGGGATTGGCTTGCCGTCGCGCAAGAGAGACTTGAGAAATGGCGCGATGTCATGCGGAAAAATAAGACCGCCAGGGAACAAGCCCAGAGAACACGACAAGTATCTGATATTTATGCTGCCTCCAGCGATAAAGTTCTCGCAGGGATCTATGCAAGTGTGGAAAAGGACTTTTCTTTGCTTTACAGCTTCCTTAACCGCGAGGACGAAGAAAAGTTTAATGCTAAACTAATTCCGTCATTAGGAAAGCTCGGCTTCGATGTTGACTTTTACGGACGTGGCTTTTTCCCGCCCGGTGCTTATCACAGTGAAGGCCATCAAGATAGCATGGGCGTATGTTTATACCTAGCATTGATGAAACACCTCCAAGGCGAGAACTTTACTTTGGCTGTGCTTGACGACGTCCTTATGTCGGTGGACACGGGCCATCGGCGGGAGGTCTGTTCCCTATTAAAGAAGGAATTTCCGAACACTCAATTCGTAATTACCACACATGACCCCATCTGGCTGCGTCACCTGAAAACCGAAGGTATTATTGGAGGAAAATCATCGGTGCATTTCAGAAAGTGGAGCATTAACCAGGGGCCGACACGATGGGATATGCGGGATGTATGGAGTGAGATCGAGGAATCCATAGAGGAAAACGACATACGTGCAGCCGCCTCACTCCTCAGGTATTACCTTGAGTATGAGTCGGCTGAACTATGTCAGAGGTTGCGCGCCCTAGTTGAGTTTCGTGGCGATGCACAATATCAACTTGGCGATCTTCTTCCCCCAGCGATCATTCGGATGCGCAATCTTTTTCGTCAAGGGAAGGCTGCTGCCAATTCCTGGAACCAGAAGGAGATAATCGAACAGCTTGCCACACGCGAGGCCGAATTCGCTAAGGTGGCGACGGCCTCAAGAGTTGAGCAATGGCAAATGAACGCATCGATACACTATAACTCCTGGGACAACCTATGCAAAGAGGACTTTGTACCTGTAGCGAAAGCGTTCCGGGACCTCCTCCAAGGATATATGTGCCGGGATTGTGGAGAGTATCTCCGTGTCTCCCCAGAACGTAATGCAGGCGAGTCGATCCGTTGCGAATGCGGGAAAACTACGTTTAACCTCCTTGGAAAAAGCGGGTAGTCGAGGAAAGTCGGCGACCTAAAAATCTTGCTGGCTGACGGGACGCCCCCTATGGGCTATATGGCTTATCCATGTGATGAAGCCGGAACTATTATTCCCTATTAATAACTCAGTTAGCAGGGCAAATCATCCCAATACGAAAACTTTTATTCCTGCTCTACGAGTTCGCAATAATCCGCTGCCATTTCAGGTATAATCTCCTCAAGAATGTCGCAAAATAATCCTGATAATTCGGTTAGCTTTTTCGCTAGGATCTTAAATTTATCTACATATGATAAATCCTCACCTTTTACTAAGCCCACAATAAATCGAAGATTCAGGCTATCGGCCAACAGAAATCGCATATCCTTTACTTGTTCAGTATTCCCTGCCAAGAAGATCATGTCTTCATTCTCACGAATGCAATCATCAATAAACTCAGCCAATTCATGAGTGATGACTTGCTTGTCGAAATGAAAAGCAACTTTCCTGCGAATATTGTGTAATATTTCATTAATAAATGAATTATCTCTATCTGCGAGCTTTTCAATTTTCTCAATGTTTTTTTTGTACGATTCCAAATATTTCAGGCTCTCCCCTAAGGTATTAAACTTTTTTATTCCTTCATAGAGCACGGCGGCATGATTTATAACCAGATTAAGCTGAAGATTTGTGTCGAAATCTCCCCTTTCACTTAGCAGTGCATAAATTACTTTGTTATACTGGATTGCGCTTAATATCCTACATAGTTGGATCGATTCAAGAAAACGTGGCTCCGTTTTTAATAATGGCAAGGATTCTTTTTTTGCTCGCAGCCGTATCATTTTGTCCTCCCGGAGATTGACCAGAATGCACTTATTTTTTGATGCGCAATATTTAATTTATTAAAATCCTTTTGGTCTAGGAAAGATCACGGACGTCGATCTTTCCCGTCACAGCTGCAGAAACGATTGCCGTGCGGTATTCCTTGAGGCGGTCGATTGCTTCCCGAATCGTTGACACGAGTATAGCGATCCTTGTCGTTTCTCTATTAAGAAAAGATATTATTGTCCCTTGTTGTGCGGCTGACGGCAGAGGTATTAAGGTATCGGCGATCAACTCGATTTCTAAGCTCTCGACTGTTGCGCCCTCTTTTCTCCAGGCGATTAAGAGAGGAGATTGCATGCCTGAAATAAAGTAAGCCAAGTATTCCGGGACAACTGCGGCATCAGCTTGCAAAGCCTTAAGGTCTTGATTTAGCGTGATCTCAGAACCCGATAATCCGACGGGAATACTATGATTAAGGATTCCAGAGCGAACCACGATTAGCACGGTGCCAGCGGCAATAATCCTTGTCGCACTCCTGGCGACAGCTTCTTCAGTAATCTTATCGATAGTATCCGAGACGATCCATCTCTTCATGTCCTTCGGTGAAACCCATGGAATTTCACCTTGCCAATAGTCTAAATTATCTTTGCTCGGAGTACCACCTCCCAAGAAACGAACGATATGTTTCAGCCTTATCATCCGCCAGCCAGCAGGGATCTTCCCCAGCCATTCGATGCCGGAGTCTTTCATGGGGACGTTTGGGTCGAGGCCTTTGGTGACGGCTTGGGTGATGAGGGCAGTGCGCTTTTCCTGATGGAGTTCGATCAATCGCTCCTTTTTCGCTATGAGCGCATCGATCTTCGCCGCCTGGCCATTAAGGAAGAATACGATGGCCTTTTGTTCTTCTATTGGGGGTAGCAGTACAGGGAGGGATTCTACCTTTTCAGCGGTAAAATGACTGATCGTGGCTCTACTGCAGAGCATATCTATGTAGCCTGAGTGTTTGAGTGCATAGAGCCAATAGTATAGGTAATCTGTAAGGTCTATTCCTTTTGCGCGGACCCGATTGATTGCATTTTGATAGTAGCATGGCATAATTTCGCCGCGCCAGATTGCCGATCGACCTACGTCTCCACCTTCGCTTATAAGAAGATCTCCGGCGCAGAGCGCTAACCCGTCCTTTTCGCTTGAAGAGATCCACATGTGCTTCACATCTTCTATGCTTACTCCATTCCAGGCAAGATTCGCAGCACGGAGGTAGGGCTCTAGCGAGTCATCGGACCTTAGAGGTTCATTTTGAAGCATTTTTCCTAAGTTGACGTCAAAACTCCTTTTTAAAGGAGCCATGGTCCAGCCGCTCGGGATCTCTGTTAACCACTCGGCGCCGGAATCTTTGTATTCTGGGTACGGTTTAAACCTTCGGCCGGTAATTTTGGGAAAAGATGGTGCTCCCCCCATGCTATATGAGTATCCTCTTAATTGAACCTTCGCCCATGTCTATGACGATTGAGCAGAAACGCACGTTGAAAAATTGCTTGAATGTCTTAAACGAGAGGTCCTTCGGCCATAGACTGGAATCGATACACCAGTCGTTAAGTTCAATCTCAAATATTTTCCTGAAGTTTTTTTCGAGCCAAGGATCCGGATTGCTATCGATTTCGGGTATCAGGTATGCAGACGAGTCTTCCAGGAGCTCGTCCAACGTCAGTGTTGGGTATTCGTCGGGGAATTTCCTCGCCCATTCCAGAAAAGCGGTCGTCGGTTCAATTAGGAGGACAAACCTGTTTATCGTTGGCAGGTCATGGATGGACGTTTCAAGCTGAGAATTCATGGCGTCAATCCCTGGGGCACCTTTAGCCTTTCTGTTCAATTCTTCATTTCCTCGAGCATTCGCATTATGTCCTGTTCGATGGCACGGATATCCGCCTCGATTTCTTCGAGTGGACGCGGCGGCGTGTACTTGTAGAAGTATCGGTTGAAGTTGATCTCGTAGCCGATGATACCCACCAGGCCGTCCTTGGCGTCGCGCCTGGAGGTGTCGATCCAGGCGTCGGGGACGTGAGGCTTTACTTCGCGCTCGAAGAAGGCGTGAACGCTGGACGGGACGCCTCGTTCGTCTGCCGGGTCGGCCCAATCCAAGAGCGAAACGCTCTCGGTATCGCGCAGATCAGGGTCGGGTTCCGGATTCCCGTCTTTGTCCAGGCAGGTCGAGGCGGTTTCATCCCGCTCGGACAGGGCCGAGAGGACTGCCTTCAGAATCGGCGTCGGGAGCTTAAGGCCGGCTTTTCTTGCCGCGCCTTGGAGAAAAGCCAGAAATGCTTCCCTGTCCTTATAAAGCGTGGCCGGAAGAGAACGGAGGAGGACGAGGATTGCTTTCTGAAATTTCCTGCCGTCCTCCTCCTCCCTGGCGGCGGCTTCGCCTTTCTTTTTGGACTGCGCCAGGCCCTGGAAGGCCTTTTCCTCCTCGAGCCGCGCGATTCGCTCTGCGCTTGCCTGGAAATTGAGCTTAAGCGGTCGCTCGACCGTGATCTTCCGGAAACCGAAGTGCGTCGTCGGATAAATCTTGACGAACTCGCCTTCTTCAAACGAGCGCAAGAGCCGCAGGATCTCTCCTGCCTTTTCGGGGGGAACTTCACGTCTCTTGTCGCCGAGACTCTTCCTCATCGGTGACCAGAAGGAGGTGGCATCGATGAGTTGGACTTTGCCCTTTCGCTCCGGAGCTTTGCGGTTGGTGAGCACCCAGACATAGGTGGCGATACCCGTGTTGTAAAAAAGCTGCTCCGGAAGGGCGACCAGGGCCTCGAGCCAATCGTTCTCTAGGATGAAGCGGCGGATCTCGCTCTCGCCGCTCCCGGCGTCGCCGGTGAAGAGGGGTGACCCGTTCATGATGATGGCCAGGCGCGAGCCGCCGTCCTTCTGTTCCTTCATGTGGGCCAGCATGTGGAGGAGGAACAGAAGCTGGCCGTCGCTGATCCGCGGCAAGCCCGGGCCGAACCGGCCGGATAGACCGCGCTCGTGCTCGGTGACCACGGCTTCCTCGTCGCGCTTCCAATCCTTTCCGTAGGGAGGGTTGGTGATCAGGTAATCGAAGTTGCGGCCGGCATGACGGTCGTTCGAGAGTGTTGTTCCGAAGACGATGTTCTCGGCATCCCGGCCGTCGGTCGATTTCATGAACAGGTCGGACTTGCAGAGGGCGAATGTCTCGGGGTTCACTTCCTGGCCGAAGAGGTGGATATCCGCCTCCGGGTTGATCGGCTCGCGGATGAGGGTATCGTTTTTGCGCCTGCCGGACAGGATATGACCTTTCGATATCGTGAGCATGCCGCCCGAACCGCAGCATGGATCATACACGGTGACGACAACGCCCTGGCGCCGGATTCTATCCTCATCGCCCGCAAGGAGCAGGTCGACCATGAGGTGGACGACATCGCGGGGGGTGAAGTGCTCGCCGGGATTCTCGTTTAGCGCTTCGTTGAACTTCCGGATCAGCTCTTCAAAAATCGTCCCCATGGTGGGATTGTCGACTTTATCGGGGTGGAGGTCGACATTCTTGAACCGTTCTAGAACCTGGAAAAGCAGCCCCGCCTCATCGAGCTTGGAGATGGTGTTGTCGAAATCGAATTTCTCGAGGACTTCGCGCATGTTCGGGCTGAAGCCGGCGATGTAATTGCGGAGGTTTGAGGCCAGGTGGGGGGCGTCGGCCAGGAGCTTGTCGAAATCGTATCGAGAGGTATTGTAAAAGGCAAACCCTGCGGCCTTGCGAAGCTGCGGGTCGAGGTTCTCGAGTTTTTTATCTTTGAGCTTGGCCTGAGTCTCGAGAACGTGCTCCTTGGTCGGCGCGAGGACACAGTCGAGTCGGCGGAGAACCGTCAACGGCAGGATCACATCCTGGTATTTGCCGCGTTTGAACGTGTCCCGGATGAGGTCGGCGACGCCCCAGAGGAAGCTGACGATTTCGCTATGATTCAAGATTCAAGCTCCGTTGGCCGGAATTCTATGATCAATGGAAGACGATGGCTTCGAAGACGGAGATCTCCGCGCCCTTTTTCCAGGCGTCGGGCGGGAGCCCGGCCTTGACACAGGCCTGGCCGAGAAAGGTCTCCCGGTCCCAGTTGTTCTCGACGGGAACCTGGGGAAGCAGAAGGCCGCGGTTTTTTCCCATTGAGATGACGAGGCCGTGCTTTCCCACCTGGACGATGCGGGGATTGTCGATCTTTTGGAGCGGCGTCAACACCGAAACTTCATATTCCAAATCTTTGAGCTCTTCCTCAGTCACGGGAGTGAAGCGGTTGTCCTCGGTGGCGGCATAAATGGCCGTTTGGATGACCGTTTCGCAGAGCGAAGCCACCGGCTCGATGAAGCCGATGCAGCCGCGGAGCTCTCCCTTCTTCCTGAGTGTCACGAACGCTCCCCTCTCGGCCAGCAAGTTCGGGTCTTCGGTCCGGAAGTCGACGATCCTTTTTTCGGTGACGAAGGTCCAGACGGCTTGCCGGGCCAGATCGAGGAGCTCCTTTTTCTCCGCGGAAGAGAGCAAGAATTCCTTGGGCGGACCCGCTTTCAGGGTGACCGCGGCGGCCAGATAGCCGACCACCCTGTCTTCGTCTCCCGAAGCATCGGAAGAATCGGAGTAGCGCAGGACTTCGACTCGCGGCTCCCCGCTTTTTTTCAGGGCGAGGAGCGTCGCCGCCACCCCTCCTCCGCCGCACATGATGTTTTCTCCCCGGGCGCACTTGCTGAGAAGCGTGTTCGCGTTGAGGCTCTGGACGAGCGAGATGGTTCCGGCGTCCACCTTATTGGCTTCTTTTTTGGAGAGATAATGGGAGAGGTCGGTGGAGGCGACGATCAGCACTCTGTTATCACCACCGACTACCGCTAACCCCTCGGCTAACGCATTCATGTCCCGCCTGTTCGGGTAGCCCATTAAGATGGGGACGATCTTTGCCCCGGGGAGCGCTCTCTGGATGAAGGGAATCTGGACCTCGACAGAATGCTCTTCGGCATGGGCCTCGGCGACATAGGAAAAGCCGGAAGCTTTGGCGATGCGGGCGGCAGTTTCCTCGTCCACCCGGGCGATGCCAAGCGGCGTCTCGAACCCGCCCTTGAGGTAGATCGATCCGCCGTCGAGAGGATGACGGTGAGAGACGCCGATGATGATCACCGTCTCGTATGGTTTGCCCCGGACAAGGCGGTAGGCATAGGCCGCCGTCTGACCGGAGTAAACATATCCGGCGTGAGGGCAGATTAATGCTTTTATTTCATCGGTTATAGCCGGGAGATCTTTGACATTTTCAAGGTAGGCATCGACCTGGGCGGACAACCTGGCCTTTTCATCGTCATAAAAGGACCCCGCCCACACGGGTGCCCGCACGTCCTGCGCCCGCGCCGCCCCGGCGGTAAAACCGATGGCTATGAGAAGATAGAGACAAATCTTTTTGTTCATCGTTCCCTCAAAAAAACTATATCGCGCTGCCCTCCAAAAATCAACTCACAGATTAGAGTGCTTATATTCGGCGGTCGAAGGGGAATGCGGGAATGTCTCTTGATTCTTTTCCCGGAGACACCTTTATGACTTCATTCTTATTTTATTAAACCCCCTTGCCCCCTTGAGCAATCAAGGGGGAAAACGGTTGGTGTCTCCGGAAAGGCCGGTGAGGAAGTCCGTCGACGGCCGCCCGCTCTTTTTCCCAAGGCTCGGGATGTATGCTGAGAAGTCCGTAGGAGCGACGAGCGGGCAGGGTTCCGCGAAGCGGAGAGCGAGGAGCGAATCGAGCCAGATTTCCTCGCTGGGGAAATCTGAGCGTGACTTCGAGGCATATATCCCGAGCCTTCCGCTCACTCCTCATCCGGGTTTCTCGTGCCACTGCCCCTCGCCTTGGGAAAAGAGAAGACGCAGGGTCGACGGACTTCCTCACAAATATCCATTATTGATATCCATTCCAGATGGCGTTACAATGGCGGTAAGGGAATAGTGAATTGACGAGAACATCCGTTGTTGTGCTCGCCGGGCTGATGCTTTTATCGACCGCCTGTGTCATTGCGGTCGTCGAAAGGTCGAGCGAGGGACGGTCTTGGCCTATCCAGAGCGAATACCGAGAGACCATGGACCTCAAGTCCGGCGGGGTGATCATCCTGGAAAACAGCGAGGGGGACATCGCGATCTCCGGCTGGGACGAGGAACTGGTCGATATCACCGCATCCAGAAGACGAGAGCTTCCCCCCTCGGCAGGCCTATATTTTTTGGGCAAGCGTTTTTCACCGCCCCATATCCAGACGCAAAGGACGGGCGAATCCATCAAAATCAGGACTGATGTCGAGGACAGCAAAGATGGGAATATCGTCCATTACATCCTCAAAGTCCCCAGGTCCGTTCGGCTCGACAGAGTCAGCAACGGCGGGGGAGATATCCTCATCTCCAACCTTTACGGGGATGCCGTTGTGGCCGCCCAGGAAGGCCGCGTGGCCATCGAAAACTTCTCCGGCTCCTTGGATATCCAGTTGGAGAGCGGCAACGTCGAGGCAGAGCTTCTGGACCTTCGACCGGGGGATAAAATCCGAATCAGGGTTGAACAGGGAGATATCGTTGTCTTCCTAGAACCGGGAATCGCTGGTCGGTTCTCCCTCGAGTCGCCCGCAGGAGGTATCTCCAGCGAGATCGACCTCAACCAGCCGTTGCCGGCCCGTGAGGTCTCCTCGACAACCGGGGATGGAGGGGTTTCCCTGGAGCTGACCGCGCTTCGAGGAGACATCAAAATCCGAAAAGTGGAGGGATTGCCATGACCGAAAACGAAAAGGATCAGAACCGAGAAAATATTGAAGAAAAAGAGATCGCCGGCGAGACCTTCGAAGAAGAAGAGGTTGAAGTCAGAAAACGTCCCTTTCCCAGGGTCCTGTTGATCATTGTGATCCTGGCCGTGGCAGCGGCGCTCTATTATTTTCTCATTCATAGAAGGGGGGCGAAGACAGAACGTCTGGTCGACATACCTTCCGCGGCCGTCCTCGAAAAAGAGCTTCCTCCCGCCCCCTTGGAAGGACCCGACAAGCCCCCCGTCAATCTGGACGAAAGCGATGACCTCGTCCGCAGCCTGGCCAAAGAGATCTCGACCCATCCGCGCCTGGCCGACTGGCTGAACAGCAAGGGTTTGATCCGGCGGTTCGTAGCGGCGGTCGACAACATTGCCAACGGGCTGAGTCCCCGGGCGCACGTCGACTTCTTTGAACCACCGGGCGAATTCGGGACTGCAGAAAGAGGAGGCCTCACCGTGGCCGATCCGGATGGATACGGCCGGTACCATACTGTAGTGGATGTTTTCGTATCCCTGGAGAGCAATCAGTGCGTCTCGCTTTTCCGGTCGATGAAACCCCTCTGCCAGGAAGCGTACAGGGATCTGGGATATCCCGACCAGGATTTCGAGCAGACGATCCTCCGGGCGATCGTTGAGCTCATGGGCACGCCGGTCGTAGAGGGAAGCATCTATCTGGAGAAAGCCGTCCTCAACTACGTTATTCTCGATCCCGCCCTGGAGAACCTGAGCGACGCTCAGAAACACCTGCTCCGGATGGGACTGGAAAACGTCGGGGCGATCCAGGCGAAGTTGCGGGAGATGGCCTTGGCTTTGGGATTTGCCGAGGATCGTCTGCCCAAAACCCGGTATTATACTCCGAGGATCCCGGACCGCTGAAGCGGTTGAAACAAATCAGTTTTTAGGCCGTTTTCCTCGCCATTGGAAAGGCTCGGCGCGGTCGAAGTCCGGGACGAGATGATCATCGGGAGCGAAGCAGTCCGGCTGGGTGAACAGGCATTGGAACCCTAACTTTTCAGCGACTGACAACGCCTGCCTATATTCCTCCTTTGCAAGTGGCCTATTCATAACTTCCGGCGGCCTGAAGCAAGGCTGATACTGGCTCATTAAGCTGACCGCCACTGAGGTGCCGAGCTCTGTGGCCAGCCATTCCAATATGGCCCGGGTATCCTTGGTCTGGCCGGGAAGAACAAGATGACGAACGATCAAGCCGCGTTGAGCGATGCCTTGATCGTCCAGGACAAGAACGGGCTGCTGGTAAGCCATTTCCTTGATGGCTTCGCTTGCCACGGTGAAGTAATCCTCCGCAGCCGAAATCCGGAGGGAAAGCAGGGAGGAAAAAAACTTGAGGTCGGGCAGATAGATGTCGATGATTCCCTCGAGATGGGCTAGAAGAGAGGCCTTCTCATAGCCGTTGGAGTTGGAAACGAGCGATATCTCCAGGCCCTCTGAACAGGCGATCCGCAGGGCTCTGAGGATGGGCAGGAGGAAATGGGTCGGGGAGACCAGGTTGATGTTCAAGGCGCCCCTGTCCTGAAGGTCAAGCATCAGCCTGGCCAACTCCTCATCGTTGGCCGGCCGGCCCTGGCCGAGCCAGCTCAATTGATAATTCTGGCAGAAGCGGCATTTGAGGTTGCAGCCGGCAAAGAATATCGTCCCCGATCCGGCCCGCTCGGCTCCCGTTTTGTTCCGGTCATCCGGGCCGCCTCGGGCGCCGCTCAAGTCCGGCTCCTCACCGAAATGGAGAAGGGCGTGTGAAACGACGGCTGCCCCGCCGCTATCGCAATACCCCCGCTCGCCGGCGGCCCGGTTGACTCCGCACTCGCGTGGACACAGATGGCAGTCCCTTTCATGGGACTGAAGTCGGGCCAGTGCAGCCTCGATCTTATCGATTTTTCTTAGGGTGGTCATGGAACCGGGCCTGCCTGGATCATTCTACCAGAACCCGTCTTTCCTTTGAAAGCGGGTCTCAGCCGATTTGACTTTGGCCGGGATGTATATTAATAAAGGCCTTTCCCACCCCGTGGCCGGGGAGCCGGGGATTTTTATTCTGAGGAGTTTTGGTGGAATTTCTCTCGAGATTGATCGATTTTATCCTCCATCTGGACAAGCACTTGAGCTCGGTCATCCAGAGCTTCGGCCTCTGGACGTATCTCATCCTCTTCCTCGTCATTTTCCTGGAAACGGGCTTTGTGGTGACGCCTTTTCTGCCCGGCGATTCGCTCCTTTTCGCTGCCGGAACGTTCGCCGCCGCCAAAGTCCTGAACGTCGTCTGGCTATTCGTTCTCCTCAGCGCGGCGGCCATCATCGGGGACACGGCCAACTACTGGATCGGCCATTTCATCGGACCCAAGGTTTTCCGTCAGGAAAAATCGCGGTTCTTCAAAAAAGAATACCTGGATCGGACCCATCGCTTTTACGAAAAATACGGCCCCGAAACGATCATCATCGCCCGTTTCGTGCCGATCGTCCGGACATTTGCTCCCTTCGTGGCCGGGGTCGGACGGATGAGCTATTGGAAATTCATCAGTTACAACGTCATCGGGGGGGTCGGCTGGGTGGCCATTTTTGTCTTCGGCGGCTACTTCTTCGGCAATATCCCGTTCGTCAAAAAGAATTTCAGCCTGGTCATTATCCTCATCATCATCATTTCGATGGTCCCGGCGGCCGTCGAGTTCATCCGCCACCGGGCGGGCGCCCGCAGGGAAAACCCTGAAATATCTTCCTGAGAAAGGGGCGATCGAGTGCTTGGTAGTCGGTCAGGTCTCGATGAAGAGGTGTGACCGAAATGAAGCCGCGGTGGACGGCTGAGACATCGCTTCTTTGGCCCCCGATGGGAGTGGGAGTCCCCGAGCCGATCCAATAATAAATGTTTTCCCGGGGGTCCCTTTTCTGAACGATCTCGGGGTTGTAACGCTTTTCGCCGAGGTGGGTGATCCGGATGCCCTTGACGGGAGGAGGAGGAATGTTGATGTTGAGCGTCAGGCCGGCGGGGAGACGCCGGACAAGGATCCTGGAGGCGAGGTCTCGGACGAAGCGGGCCGGGAAATCGAAATCGTAGCGGCCTCGCTCATCCGGCAGCACCGATACGGCGACCGAGGATACCTGCAGAAACGAGCCCTGGAGAGCGGCCGCGACCGTTCCCGAATAGGAGATGTCCTGTTGTCCCAGGTTGGGGCCGCGGTTGGGACCGGAGATGATCAAATCCGGGTTTCTCGGGAGGAGCATTTTAAGCGCCAGGTAGATGCAGTCGGCCGGCGTTCCATCCACGGCGAAAACGTTTTTCCGGATCTTTTCCACCCGCAGGGGGCGGCGGAGCGTCAAGGAGAGGGACGTGGCGCTCTTTTCCCGGTCGGGCGCAACGATGAAAATATCCGCCAAGTCCTTGAGGCGGCGGGCCAAGATCTGGATGGCCTCGGCGAAGAACCCGTCATCGTTGGCCAGGAGGATCAGTGGTTTCATGCAGGCCCTAGGAGCGGATCATAATCAGCATCATCTTGAACGGTTTTACGGCCTTGAGGGCGTGGGGTTCGTCGGCCGGCATGATGATCATCTGGCCACGGGTCAGGGGGTGGCTCCTTCCGGATATAGTGACTTCGGTCTCCCCGTCGATAACATAAACCAGGGCGTCAAAGGGCGTTGTGTGCTCACTGAGGCCCTGGCCTTCAGCGAAGGCGAAGACGGTGACGGTCCCCGTCTTCTGACTGATGATCTCCCGGCTGACGACCGAGCCGGGCTGATAGTCCGCCAGGTCTGTCAAAGAGAGGGCCTGCGCCTTGAGTCCGGCGGCCGGGGCCTGCTTTTTAATCGCATTCATAAGTGTTCTCCTTGTTCGCCCAGGCTGAATTGCGGCCTTAACGTCAAGAGGAAAGAATGGTCGGGACGGGCGGATTTGAACCGCCGACCCCATGCACCCCAAGCATGTGCGCTACCAGGCTGCGCCACGTCCCGAATCGAGAAGCGATATTATAGCAAAAACGCCGCGTTGATTTATAGTTTCCTCGGTTTTTTTCCGAGCAGACTGGCGATATCTTGAAGGTTGGCCCGGACCTCGACCAGGGTTTTTTTCAGCCGGTCGGGATGAAGGGGTTCGGCCGGCCGGCGCTCGTATTCCGCTTCGATCTTGCGCTTCGCCCCGGCCAGAGTCAGGCCTTCTTCGACAACGAGTTCCTTGAGTTTGAGAATGATGTCCAGGTCCCGCTGGCGGAAAATCTTCTGCCCGCTCCCTGTTTGGCCGGCATGGAGAAAGGGAAATTCCCTCTCCCACCTCTCAATGACCTCGCGCTCGAGCTGGGCCAGACGGCTGACTTCATCGAGTCGGTAGAAAAGCTTGGATTCGTCCTTAGGGCGCTTCATCTGAAGTCGTCCCTCACGATAGCATGACTCATCAGGTCCGTCAAGAAGCGGGTTGGCACAGGAAACCGCCCTTGGCCGCCGCACCCCGGGGAACCAGTCCCGTCGGATCCTCCCGTCAGAAAACTGACGGGTCCTCCTTCCGCTACGGGGGCTTCAGGGCGGCTTCCTCTGCCTATCATAAAGATTAACAATGTTGGATACTTTGGTTGGCAGGCACTGCCCCTTGTAATATCTGTCCGCTGATTCTGTTATAATCAGTCCGCCATGCCAAAGGATCAGGACGAGACATTGACCCCATTGGCCGAACGGATGAGGCCCCGTTCTTTTGACCGGTTCTACGGCCAGGAGCATCTCCTCGGTCCGGGCAAGATCCTTTCCGAGCTCGTTGAATCCGGCCGCCTGGTCTCGCTCATCTTCTGGGGACCCCCCGGCTCGGGCAAAACCACCCTGGGGACCATGATCGCCCGGCATTTCGATCTGCCGTGCCTGTTTTTTTCGGCTGTGCTCTCAGGAATTAAAGAGGTCAAGGAGGTCATGGCCAGGGCGGAGAGCCATAAGAAGATGTACGGGAAGCCGAGCATTATTTTTATCGACGAAATCCACCGCTTCAATAAAGCGCAGCAGGGAGCGTTCCTTCCATACGTCGAGCGGGGAGATGTTATTCTCTTCGGGTCGACCACCGAAAATCCGTCCTTCGAGGTGATCGCGCCCCTGCTCTCGCGCACAAAAGTTCTGGTGCTCGAGCCGCTCTCCGAAGAGGCCCTCTCCCGGATTTTGGAGGAAGCCGTGGCGGATGCCGAGCACGGGCTGGGCGGAAGTAGACTCCGCCTTGACGAGGGCGCCCGCAAGCTGATGATCGACTCCGCCAACGGCGATGCGAGGCGGGCGCTCAACACCCTCGAGATCGCCGCCAGCCTGGCCCGCGGCCCCCGAATCGGTCCGGAAGAGGTCCAAGAAGCCCTCCAAAAGCGAATTTTGCTATACGACAAGAGCGGGGAGGAGCATTTCAACCTGATCTCCGCCCTGCATAAGAGCCTGCGCAATAGTGACGTGGACGCGTCCCTCTACTGGCTGGCCAGGATGGTCTATTCCGGAGAAGATCCGCTCTATATCGCCCGACGACTGGTCAGGTTCGCCTCCGAGGACATCGGCCTGGCCGATCCTCAGGCACTTTCCATCTCTCTTCGGGCCAAGGAAGCTTATGATTTTCTCGGTTCGCCGGAGGGAGAGCTGGCCCTGGCGGAAGCCGTGATTTATTTGGCGTCAGCTCCCAAGAGCAACCGGGCCTATGTCGCTTTTTCAAAAGCGATGAAGGACGTAGAATCCAGACCTCAGGAGCCCGTCCCCCTGCAGATCCGCAATCCCGTTACGGGGCTGATGAAAGACATCGGCTACGGCAAGAATTATGAGTACGCCCACGATTTCACCTTTTCGACAACCGGCATGGAGACCTTGCCCGAGAGGCTGAGGGGAAGACAGTACTACATGCCTGGAGAAATGGGGCTCGAGAAGGAGATCAAAAAGAGGATCGACTGGTGGCTCAAGATCAAGGAGAGAATGAGGGCCGAAAAAGCGGGGCCCGCTCCCGCCGCTAGTGAATCTTCCCCGAAAAAGAGGTCCGGCGGCTGAGGATCTATTCTCCCTCTTCTCTCTCTCTCAGCAAGTAATAGATTTCCCAGCTAATGTCGTCGGCCAAGCACCCCAGACAAGAAGTTTTGGTCGTGGCCAGTTCTCCGTCGGTGATTTTGTCTTTAAGGATTTTCTTCACTCTTTTACGGATCTTATAGAGAAGGATGTAATTGACCATCGGCCCGTCTTCAAAAATAATATCAACTTCGTTTTCGTAAGTAAAGGAGGCTCGGGGCATATGACTCGAAGTCACGCTGCGATTTCCCCAGCGAGGAAATCTTGCTCGATTCGCTCCTCGCTCTCCGCTGCGCGGAACCCTGCCCGCTCGTCGCTCATACGGACTTCTCCTCATATGCCCCTCGCCTTGGTCGAAGCAGGTGGTTCGTCAGCCCACTCGCTTCCATTCCTTGAGAGGAGGGAGACAAAATGCTATGATTGTCCGCTGGAAAGGAGAGGCGTGAGAAGAGCCCTCGTTTTTGGCCTTGTTTCGCTTGCCCTCTCCTGCTCTCTCTTCAGGGCGAGGACGGGTCCCTACCCGTCGGGAGTGATGTTTCCCCTAAAGGAGGTCGGCCGAGTCGAATTCGAAGGCAAGATCGTCGGCGGATTGGTAAAAGACGAGGCCGGCCGGATCTATTTCGCGACGGATAAGGGATATCTGTGCTGTTTGGACAGCGCTACTCGAGAGATTTCATGGACATTCACAAGTCCCGTTCCTTTCGGCTGTCCGCCGGCGCTCGGCGTGGAACGCTTGTTCGTCTGGGACCAGGAGAACTCCGTTTTTTGTCTGGATACAAAAGGCGCCCTCCTGTGGCAGATGAAGGTTTCCGAGAGGATTTCCAGCCCGGTCTCCCTGGACGGGGATCATGTCTATTTCGGAACCGAAACAGGTTATCTCCTGGCCCTGAGTCAGGCATCGGGTGAACTTCTCTGGGGGTTTGAAACCGGAGGAACTGTCAGCGCCGCCGCCGTTTTCTTCGGCAATCAGCTCTGCCTGGGCAGTGGAGACGGCTGGGTTTATATGATCAGTTCGAAGGGTCGCCTGCGAGGGACGATCGAAGTCGGAAGTCCCATCCTGGTGACGCCGTTGGTCGATGGCCACCGCCTCTATATCGGGTCCGAGGATCGCGCAATTCACTGTTATGATCTCAGGAATATGGAAAGGAAGTGGGTGATCACCGCCGGGGGACGTCTCCTCGCCACTCCGCGGACCGATCAGAAAAGGATTTATTTCCCCGCTTCCAACGGTGTCCTTTACGCCTTGAACAAAGAGAACGGCCACATCCTCTGGTGGTGGATCTCTCCTTCGAAAAGCCGGTACGGCCTCGAATTCGATGGACAAAATATCCTGACCACCTCCGCCTCTCCTTACCTCCATTCTTTGAACATCAAATCGGGAAAGGCACTCGGACGATTCGATGCGGGTGAGGAGATTCGGTCAAATCCCGTCTGGGAGGAGCCGCATCTTTTGCTCGCTCTGTTTGATCCTTCGGTCAACAAGGGGAGGATTGTCTTCCTTCGCAAACAGGTGGGTGTCAAACTCTCTGCGTCTCCGGCCTCGCCCCAACTGCTGCGCACAGAGATCAGCTTCACGGCCTCGGCGACGGGCTTCCACCGGCCGCAGTTCGAATTCTCCATGGTCAGGGGAGAGGAGAAGACCGTCGTCCAGGCGGCATCCGAGCGGGCGACGTGGGTCTGGTACGCCGACAAGGAGGGTACGTGCCAGGTCAGAGTGAGGGTGGTCGACGAGAAACAATCCGAGGAGGCGGACATCGTCTATGAAATCACCAAGAATGATCGGCCGACCGTTGACTGAAAACGCTCGGCAGGGAGGTAACGAATGAACCGTGAAGAGGCTCTCGCGCTTCTCAAAAAGCATCTCCAGAATAGGAATCTGGTCAAGCACTGCTTGGCCGTCGAAGCATGCATGAGGGACGTGGCGGTCAGGCTCGGACAGAACCCGGAGCCGTGGGGGCTGGCCGGGATCCTTCATGACCTTGACTACGAATTGACGGAGAAGAGCCCCGAGCTCCACACCACCGAGACGGTCAAAATGCTTGAAGGGAGGGGCATCTCTCCAGAGGTCATCCACGCCATCCAGGCCCATGCGGGCAAAGTGGCCTGCGGAAGCCCATTCGACTGGGCGATTTTTTCCATCGACCCGCTGACCGGGTTGATCATCGCCGCGACCCTGATGCATCCCACGAAGAAAATCAAGGCGATCGACCTCGATTTCGTCAAGAGGCGGTACAAGGAGAAGAGCTTTGCCCGCGGGGCCAGGAGAGAAGAGATCGAAGAGTGCCGCAACCTCGGCCTGGAGCTGGACGAGTTCATCTCCATCTGCATTGGGGCAATGCAGGGAATCGACGCCGAGTTGGGCCTCTGATGGCGCCGGGACGATTCTAGATACACATCACTATACTCTTGAGTGGACGGATATACCGACACTGGACCTTTTTCGCTTCCGCGGAAAAGGCGTCACCCTAAAGGACGGTCTCAAGATCCAGGAGCTGAGGCTGGCTAATGTCGGACCGGATCGCCTCTTGCGGAGGAGGGCATCATCTCGGCAAGATTTTGAGTGAGTCAATGCGCAATTTTGACATGCTGATGTTCCTGTGCTATAGGTTTCTTCAGCCATGAAAATCGTGGCCGTCGTCGGCCCCTCCGGGAGTGGAAAAACATCATTGATCGAGCAGCTGGTCACAGAATTGAAGAGACGTGGGCTTTCTGTAGCTGTTATCAAGCACTGTTCCCGAGGGTTCAGCCTTGACCAGCAAGGCAAGGATAGCTGGAGATTTAAAGACGCCGGCGCGGACGGCGTAGGACTGGTTTCTCCTGAGGAGGTAGCCATCGTTCAAAAGCAATCCCGCAAGGCGGAGGATCCTCTGCTGGCGTCTGCTTATTTTAATAACATGGATATCGTCTTCATTGAAGGCCGCCACGTGGCCAAACATGTCCCCAAGCTTGAGCTCCTTCGGAAAGGGGTGGCCGAAAGGGTGGCCACCCCCCTCGAAGAGCTGGCCGCTGTTGTTTCTGACTTTGATGTCCATGTCCCCCGGCCGGTTTTTCATTACAGCCAGATTCATGAGATCGCCAATTTTCTGGAGAAAGAGGCACCGGTCGAAATGGACAGGCAACAATTTGAAAGAAAGTTTTTCTCCAAGCGCGACCTCAATATTCTATCCCTTCTCCAAAGCAGCACAGTGGGCATTGCCGGCGCAGGGGGATTGGGTTCCAATGCCGCGGTCTCTCTCGCCAGGGCTGGTCTCGGAACGCTGATCATCGCCGATTGCGATCGCGTCGAACCGTCTGATCTCAATCGACAATACTATTTCATGGAGCAGGTCGGAAAACCCAAAGTTGAAGCCCTGCTCGAGAACCTGAAAAGAATTAGCGCTTATTCTCGATATCAGGTCCATGTGATCAAAATCGAGCCCGGAAATGTGGCGACAATTTTTGGGACTGCCGATATCTTGGTCGAAGCCTTCGACAAGGCCGAAATGAAACAGATGCTCGTCAATACCTGGCTTTCGCTTTTTCCTCAAAAGCCGATCATCGTCGCCTCGGGGCTCGCGGGCATTGGGAAGAACAAGAGGATCCACACCAGAAAAATAGGAAATCTCTATATTTGCGGTGATGAAGAGACGGAAAGCGAAGAATGGATATCCCCGCTGGCGCCGCGAGTGGGCATCGTTGCCAACATGCAGGCCAACCTGGCCTTGGAGTTGTTGGTCAAAATGAAGAGCAAAAAATCAAAGATATGATCAAGACTGAATGGAGAATGACATGTTCAAAGTGAATGAGTATTTTGACGGAAAAGTAAAGTCTTTAGCCTTCCAGGCGGCGGAAGGGCCGGCGACAATAGGAGTCATGGCCAAAGGCGAGTATGAGTTTGGGACTTCGACAAAAGAAATCATGACTGTGATCACCGGAAAGCTGACCGTAAGACTCCCCGGGAGCGAAGAATGGAAAGAATACAAGCCTAACGATTCCTTTGTTGTCAAGGCGAATAAAAAATTCAATCTCAAGGTTGCTCAGGATACCTCCTACCTCTGTCTGTACAGGTAAAAACTAAAGATCGCGCTGCGTCCATTCTCCATCGATGAAGCGCCACATTCTGCCGGTGGGATTTTTGTCTTGGAGCTCTTCAGGAAGGCGGTGCGGGCGGACGTTATCGTAACAGTTAAGCGCGGTAAAACGGAGTAGGGATACGGGGATCCCGACGGATGTGAAGCCGGGATGGCCTGTCGCCGGATAAGGTCCGCCGTGGTTCATGGCCGGGGAGACCGCGACGCCCGTCGGCATCTTATCGTTAATGAGACGCCCGACCTTCAGGCGGAGTATCGGTTCGATCCTTTTATAGGGAGCATCATCTTTGTTATGGCTCTCGCTGTAGATGGTGCCGGTGAGATTCCCTTCAAAAGATTCGACAATCTTCAACATTTGCTCGTCGTCTTTGGCAAAGACAACGAGAGAGACGCCTCCAAAGGCCTCGATCTGCAGCTCTCGGGGATGGTTCAAAAACCTTTCTCCAGAAATGCGGAGGAGGGTATTTTCCAGGCGGTATCCGGGACCATCCGGCACTTTATTTCCCGTGACGATTTCGGCCCCGAAGAGGGCCATTCCGGCAACGGTCTCGCGCAGCCTATCGAGGGTGTTTTGGCTCAGCAGAAGACCTGCCGGAGCCTGTCTGAAAAGGTCGAGGGTGCAACGGAAAAATGCTTCGCTTTGTGGATTCTGTCTCAAAATCACGAGGCCGGGCTTGGTACAAAACTGGCCTGAGCCCATGGTGCAGGAGGTGAAAAGCTCTTGGGCAATCTGCTCAGAGCGCTCTTCAAGGGAACCCGGGAGGAGAATGACCGGGTTCAAACTCGACATCTCAAGATAGACGGGCTTTCCCGCTTCATCAGCGGCTTTTTTGAGCCGCAACCCCGATAAACGGCTTCCCGTGAAAGCCGTCGCCCCAGTTAGGGGGTGGGCGGCCAGCTTAAATCCGTCTTCGGGCTCAAAGTGATAAAGCAGCTGAACGATTCCTCGAGGCAGGTTGTTTTCTATGAGGATTTCTATGGCCATTTCAGCGAAGATTCGCGCTGTCCCGGGATGTCCTGGATGAGCTTTGGCGATGACCGGGTTTCCAGAAGCTACCGCCGCAGCAAAATCCCCCCCGGCCACTGGATTGAACGCAAACGGAAAATTGCTGGGGCCGAAAATGACGACCGGGCCGCCAAGGGGTGCATGCTTGGAGCGGATGTTTTTCTTTGTATCAATCGTTGTCCGGCACCAAGAACGGTCGCGGCAGGCGGCCGCAGCCTGGCGCAGCTGATCGGTCGTCCTGGGTAGCTCGACGGATCGGAGTCTGGGTTCCCCAGGCAGGGCTGTTTCGAGAGAGGCCATTTTGATCAAGGCTTCTCTGCGCTTTTCGATCCGGTTGGCATAGGAATCTAAGAAAGCAGCGATCTCTTTGAGAGGGATGGAGCGGAGCTCGGAAGCCGCTCTGCGCGAAGCCTGGAGAGCGCGACCGATATCGTTGAAACTCGAGACAGGATAATTTTCTTTGAGGCTTTTTTGGGTCGCTGGATTCGTTGCCGAAAAAGAGCCAAGGGGAGCCTGCGCTTTTTGCCAGACGCCCCCAATGAGCACGGGTTGGATTTCCATAGAATTTCTCCGTTTGCTTTTCTTGTGAATTATAGTCAGGCTCATCTCGTCTTGTCAATGAAAAGGCAAATATGAATAATAGAGTCTATCGTTCATTCAAGGAGTCCCGATGAATCATTTCCTTGTTCTGGGTGCTGGAAAGATGGGGCTCGTCCTGGCCAAAGACTTGATTGATAGCAGCCCCCAAAATAGAGTGACGCTGGTCGATATCCGTTCGCCTCAACTGGAAAAAGCCGGAAGTCCATTGCGAGCTCCAGGCTTGAAGTCTTAGAGAGGGATATGGAAAATGAAGAGCAGAGACAAAATGTCTGTCAGGGCAAAGATGTCGTTCTCAATGCCCTTCTTCACAGGCACAGCTTGCCCACTTTGGAGACGGCGATCCGCAGCACCGTTCATTTTGTTGATCTGGCGGGCGAGGCCCCTTTGGCCCGGATGTTGTATGATCAAGAAGCCAAGGACAAATGTGTCACTGTCATCTCGGGAATGGGTGTATCGCCCGGGATCACCAATGTCCTCGTCGGCAGGGCCGTGCATCTTCTTGATGAAACGGAAAGAGCGCTCATTTTTTGTGGAGGGAACCCGGTCCGACCGCGGCCCCCTCTTCGTTATAAGATTGTCTATGCCATTGACAGCCTTATCAATTTCTATCAGAGGCCGGCCCTGATTATCAGACACGGCCAGGTCGAAGAAGTGGCTCCGCTGACAGGCCTTGAACCCATCGGTTTCGCCCCGGATTTCCCCGACATGGAATGCTTTTTCACCGATGGCTTGAGTTCATTGCTCCATACCATGAAAGGGAAAATCCACGGAGACCTCTATGAGAAAACAGTCCGGCATCGAGGCCATGTCCAAGGATTCAGGACGCTCCAAGAGTGCGGCTTTTTCTCCACCGAGCCAGTCCGAGTTGGAGACCAGCATGTTATCCCCAGGCAGGTTCTCGAGACACTCCTCGAAGAGAGGATGAAACTTGGGGAAGAAAAAGATGTGACCTTGTTGCGAATTCTCGTTTCCGGCAAAAAATCAGGAGCTGCTCAAACGCATCTTTTTGAAATGGTTGATTATAACGATTCAGAAAAAAAATACAGCTCTATGGCCAGGACGACGAGTTTTCCCGCATCGATTGTTTCCCAGATGATCGTTTCAGGCCAGATCTCAGTCAGGGGAGTTGTCTTTCCAGAAAGCGTTTTTGATCAGGACCTGTTTCCTCTTTTTATGGAGGGCTTAAGAAAGAGGGGAGTCACCATCTCGCATGAAATAACTCCTGGAAAATAAAAAGGGGACGATTAGCCGCCCGAATAGATGGGGCAGATGGCAATTCTATCCCCGTCTTCGAGCTCCTCCTGTGGAGATATGGCTCTTCCGTTGCGGGTCATGATTTTCGGCCTATTTTCTTGGATGTTGACCAGAGAGAGGATTTGGCCGGCCGTGATTGGTTTTTCCAACTCAAGCTCTTTTTCACTGAACCCCGCCTCATAGATAAAGGGGCCAATAATTTTGAGCTTGATTTTCATCACTTCAATTTTGCCTCAAAAACAAGGTCTGCCCGAAGACTATTCGAGCGTAGCGTATTTTTCGACTTCCGCGGCTTCTTTGGTCAGACCCAATCCCAGGGCTGTTTTCTTGGTGGGGATCCCCCGCTTATCCCACCCCCGGATATCATAGAAAGAATCGAGCAACTTCTCGTACTTGTCCCATTCCAGGATCTTACCCGCGATCGGGCCTTCCTGGTCAGCATTGGAGGGATCGAACCAAGCTTTCGGAGGATAGTCTTTTGTCCTGTCCCAATTGGGGAATTCCCGCAGCCAGAAGAATTTCATCAGGGCATAGATCCTGTCGCTGACTTTGAAAAAGTCGCCGAGAGTCCAGTTCATACCGGTGATTTTATTGAAATAGTCGGCATAATGTTGAAGATCCCAGCCCAGCTCAATCCAGGGGAAGCGGCAGGCGACGAGGAATTCAAAAAGACCGCCGCGGATTCTCTGCAGTTCGATAACCTTTTGGGCCTTTTCCGGTCCGTAGGATTCCCGCGAGGTTTGGGTGATCTCAAACATGATCACCCAGGATTCTTTGTGATGAGCCCCGATCGGGCTGGTGGCGAAAGCCAGGGCCATACCGGGTATGAACTTGCAGTTGTAAGCCGAACATTCAAGCCCTTTGACCTGCATGGCGTAGTCCATCGCATCCTGGCCGATTTTTTGAGCCATTCTCATTGTCCCCTCGGCCAAAAAGTCACCCACTCCTTCCCGGTAGGCAGTCAACCTTAAGAGCTCTTTGGCTCGTTCTGCGTCCCCGAATTTGAAGCTTCCTTCGAGGGAGCCGCGGTCGATAGCATCGGCATAAAAGCCTAAAACAGCTCCGCTCGATATCGTGTCCAGACCATAATCATCGCAGAGATAGTTCAGGGAGGCGACCTGGGGCAAATCAAAAATTTCGAGGTTGCTACCCAGCATGCCGATGTTTTCATAATCCAGCTCGGATTCGCGCCCTTCATGATCATGAATGGTTATGCCGCAGCGCATCGTGCAATTCGGACAACCATAGGTTGCGACGCGGGCGTTGTTGAGCCGTTCACCGTCGATCTTCCAGGCATCCTGGTGAAAGGTTTTTCTCATGTTTCTCACAGGCAGAGCGGCGACTTCATTGCACCAGGAAAGCACTCCCGTTGTTCCCTGAATTGACCACCCGGTTTTTTTATTTATCTCTCCTACTTTTCTTAAGTCTTCCGCGCCCAGCTTTTTCATTCCCGCGGGGTCGGCCATCGGGATGGCGTTTGTCCCTTTGACGACGATGGCTTTGAGGTTCTTTGAACCCATTACGGCGCCGATTCCCGGACGACCTCCCGCCCGGCCTTCCAGGCTGCGGATCATCGCATAGAGCACCTTGTTTTCACCGCCCTGTCCGATGGTGAGAATTCCCGCCGCCTTCCCGTATTTTTTATAAAGCCAATTCATCGTCTCATAGGTGCCTTTTCCCCAAATTTCTCCAGCCGGCAATATCTCCACCCGGTCGTTGACGATATTGAGATAGACGGGTGAGCGGGCTTGTCCCTCTATAATCAAGCCATCATAACCCGCCTTGTGGAGCTCGATCGCGACTCTTGTCCCCAGGTTTCCGTCTCCGTAGCCGCCGGTGAGCGGCGATTTGGCAGCCACAACGGCTTTGCCGGTATTCGGGGCGGGAATTCCGGCGATCGGCCCCAGCGCGACGATCAATTTGTTCTCCGGACCCAAGGCATCGATTCCGGGTTTGAGTTCGTCCCAGAGGATTTTGACGGCAAATCCCCGCCCTCCGACCCATGTTTTGGCAAATTCTTCGGTAAAGGATTCTTTTTTTACGGATTCTGTGGTTAAGTTTATTCTGAGGAAATTGCCGGTCCAACCGTTCATTGGTGAAACCTCTCCTGATTAATTTTCGTGCGGATCAAACGCATTTATCGGATAACATAATGAGGTTTCTTAGTCAAGAAAAAAACCTTGCAGAATCGTCTCAATATTGGCTCGTCTCGATGATTTTCTGTAGATCCCACAAGAAGAGAACAGCTGAACGAAAATTGAGGCCCAATTTTGGCGTCAGTCCTGCATGTGTTTGCTTGAACTCTGCTATTGTTGTGTGCTATAAAGACGTGAATAGTTCTCCTCAACCTCTGGAGGAGCTAAATAATTTCCAGGCAGAAGCGTAGAAATAAAAAAGGAGGACGGTCATGGAAAAGAAACTTTACCGCTCACAAGCGCGAAAGATGCTCGGAGGGGTCTGCGCGGGATTGGGGGACTATTTTGATATCGACGTCACCCTTGTCCGGCTGATCTTCGTAGCCCTAGCCCTTGTGACAGCGATCATTCCGATGATGATCTTTTACCTGATTGCCTGGATTATCATCCCGGTCGAGGAGCCGAAGAAAGCGGGGTGATTGATTCACCGGCCGTCATTGGATATTGATTAGTCTGCCGGTTGGATCGCGGCTCCCTATGATGATCAAGGCCGACCTTCCCTTCCAGCATCTCGCGATAGAAGGTCCTCCGAAATCTCAGAAAACAAAACTGGCCCAGATCCTGGGCTCGCTTATCGGCGGCCGGGTCGTCCTCGACCGGGCCGAGAACCCTTACCTCAAGGATTTTTACGACGAAAAGGAGGGGGCCTCCTTTCTGGCCCAGCTTGTCTTCCTGATCAATCGCTACCACCAGCAACTCCGGCTGTCCCAGAGGGACCTGTTCGAAGAGAGAGTTATCTGCGATTACCTCTTTGAGAAAGACAAGATATTTGGCTATCAGACGCTCGGCGATGATGAATTGGTCGTCTACGAGCGGATCTACAGCATCCTGGCGGAGAGAATCCCCCGCCCGGATCTGGTCATTTATCTGCAGATTTCCCTCCCGACTCTTCTCCAGCGGATCGCCAAGGACGGGAGCCCGATGGAAAAGAATATCTCCGAGAAATACCTAGGAGACCTGGTCGAAGCGTTCGATTATTTCTTTTTCAACTATCAGGCGACACCCTTGTTGGTGGTTAAAGCGGACGAAATCGACCTGACCAGGGAAGAAGAGATCACCGACATCGTAGCTAAGCTCGCCCAAGTCAAAAAGGGACCCCTGTTTTATGTGCCTCAGAGCTATGCTCAAAGGGACCTGCGGAAGAAATAGAAACGGGAAAGCTTTCAGGAAATAGACTTTACCTCAATCCCGTGATCGAGGCGGGATGGGGAGAAAGGAGTGAACATGGCTGAGAAAACCGAAGCGGGAGTCACCATACCGTATCTTCGGGCCAAAAAAGTGAGCGGCGAAAAGATTGTCGCCCTGACGGCCTACGATTTTCCCTCCGCTCTGATCCTCGACCGGGCCGGAGTCGATATCGTCCTGGTGGGCGACTCCCTGGGAATGGTGGTCCTGGGTTATGAGAACACCATCCCTGTGACCATGGACGAGATGATCCATCACACCAAGGCGGTGAGCCGGGCGGTGAAGCGGGCGCTGGTGATCGGCGACATGCCCTATTTTTCCTTCCATCAAACCGAGGAGTTGACCATTGCCAATGCCTCCCGGTTCCTCAAGGAAGCGGGAGCCAGGGCGGTCAAGGTCGAGGGCGCTTCGGGAAAAAGGCTGGGGCTCATCGCCGCTCTGGTCGAGGCCGAGATTCCGGTCATGGGACATGTCGGGCTGACGCCTCAATCCATTCATCATCTGGGGCAGTTCCGGGTCAGGGGAGGAGATGAAAAGGAGGCCCGGAAGATTATCGACGATGCCCGCAACCTGGAGCAGGCCGGCGTCTTCGCCGTCATTCTGGAATGCATCCCCGAAGACGTGGCCGGAGAGATCACGGAAACTCTCCGAGTGCCGACCATCGGCATTGGCGCGGGACCGCTCTGTGACGGTCAGGTCCTTGTCTTTCATGATCTGGTGGGATACTTGACCGGCGACAATCCGAAGTTCGTGAAAAAATACGCCGATGTGCAGTCGGTCATCGATGGGGCCGTCAGGCAGTATGCCGACGAGGTCAGGCGGGGGATTTTTCCGGACGAAGCCCATACCTACCGCCCGAAAAAAAAGGCCTCATCATGAGAAAAATAACGGCGGTCGAAGGGATGAAGGCGGCCGCCGGAGAAATCAAAGCGCAGGGCCGAGCCCTCGGCTTTGTGCCGACAATGGGCTACCTCCATGAGGGCCACCTCAGCCTGGTGAGGGAAAGTCTGAAGAGAGCGGCGGCGACCGTCGTCAGCATTTTCGTCAATCCGCTTCAGTTCGGCCCGCAGGAGGATTTGCGGAGGTACCCGAGGGACCCGGCCCGCGACGAGGCGTTGCTGGAAGAAGCGGGAGTCGATATCCTGTTTCACCCGGGGGATCTCGAAATGTATCCGGACGGATTCAGGACCACGGTGGAGGTCTCAGGACTCCAGGACAAGCTCTGCGGCCGGTCTCGACCCGGCCATTTCAAGGGCGTCACGACGGTCGTCCTTAAGCTTTTCAATATTGTCCGGCCTGATTATGCGTTTTTCGGTCAGAAGGATGCCCAACAGGCGACCATCCTCCGCCGGATGGTCGATGACCTGAACCTGGATGTGAGGGTTGAAGTCCTGCCGATTGTCCGCGAGCCGGATGGGCTGGCGATGAGCTCACGCAACATCTATCTCAATCCTGAGGAACGGCGGGCCGCCCTCGTCCTCTTCAGGAGTCTTGAGAAAGCCCGTGCGATGTCTGCCGGCGGGGAGAAGGCGGCGGGTCCCATCCGCGAGGAGATAGTGCGCCTGATCGGAAGCGAAACCCTGGCCAGGATGGATTATGTGGAGATCGTCGATCCCCCTTCTCTCGAACCGGTCGAAAGGATCGAGGGCGATACTCTCGTCGCCGTGGCCGTCTTTATCGGGAAAACGAGATTGATTGACAATACAATTTTGGAATGGAAGTGAGAACACCCATGAAAAGAATCATGCTCAAAGCCAAGCTTCACCAGGCCCGGGTGACCGAGACCAATGTCGATTACGAGGGCAGCCTGGCGCTCGACGAGGAACTGATGCAGGCCGCCGATTTGCGGGCCTTCGAAAAGGTGGATATCTATAATATCTCGAACGGGGAGAGGTTCTCGACCTATCTCATCAAGGCGGAGAGAGGCTCGCAAAAGGTTGCCGTCTACGGCGCCGCCGCCCACAAGGCCACGGCCGGGGACAGGCTCATCGTAGCATCCTATGTTGTCCTCGATGAGGAAGAAATCGACTTTTTCATACCCAAGATCCTGGTCCTGGACGGCGAAAACAGAATAGCCGAGATCAAATGACGGGAACGCCGTCGCTCCGAGATCCTCGATCATGCCGGGCAAGGTCAATCCGTTCTTGCATCAAGGGAATTGAGCTTGAATTTCCTGGCCATAGGTTATAGTTTAGGTGTTGGCGTCCATCATAAAACAAAGGAGGGCTTCGCCATGAAAAGAACGTACGTTTTACCCGCCATCCTCTTATTCTTGGGTGTGTCGGTTATGCATCAATGGGCCGAGGATGACTGCTCGAGCTTCCTGGTGACGAAAGGAGCGTCCAAAGACGGCTCCGTCATGATCACTTACACCTGCGATGGGGAATTCCTTCCCCATCTCGAACGGCTTGCCGCTCAGGACAACGAGCCCGGCTCGACCATCCCCATAATGGGAAGGGACGGAAAGCTGCGCGGTGAGGTCAGCCAGGTGCCGCACACCTATGCGGTTGTCGGTCTGATGAACGAATTCCAGTTGGCCATCGGCGAAACCACCTTCGGCGGCCGCAGCGAGCTCCGGAATCCGGACGGCCTCCTTCACTATTTCATGTTGATGAACCTGGCCTTGCAGCGGGCCAAAACGGCCCGGGAAGCGATCCAGGTGATGACAGGACTGGTCGAAGAATACGGATATGCCAGCACCGGAGAATCCTTTTCCATCGCCGACCCCAAGGAGGCCTGGATCATGGAGATGATCGGTCCCGGGCCGGGAGGGAAGGGAGCTCACTGGGTGGCGCTCCGGATCCCGGATGGCTATGTTTCCGGCCACGCCAACATGTCCCGCATCGGGGAATTTTCTTTGGATGATCCCGAGAATTGTCTTTATTCTGCCGATGTGATCTCCTTCGCGGAAGAAAAGGGGTATTGCAGCAAAAAATCCGGAAAGCCCTTCAGTTTCCGCTTCGCCTATGATCCTCCCCAGCCGTCCTCTCTCAGAACGTGTGCCGCCCGTGTCTGGAGCATGTTTCACCGGAGCGCACCATCACAAAATCTGTCCCCGGATTTCCAGCGCGGTGTTCCAGACGCCAAGCCATACCCGCTCTGGATCAAGCCCGACCAGAAGCTCTCTCTGCAAGACGTGATGAAGATCATGCGGGACCACTACGAGGGGACGGAGTTCGATATGACTGAGGGAATCGACGCTGGGCCCTTCGGCTGCCCGGTCCGCTGTCGGGACCTCACCTGGGAGGTGGACGGCGTCAAGTACAGCTGGGAGCGTCCGATATCCACGCAGCAGACCGGTTTTTCGTTCATCTCCCAGTCTCGGGACTGGCTTCCCGACGCCATCGGAGGGGTTTACTGGTACGGTGTGGACGATACGTACACGACCTGTTATGTTCCTCTCTACTGCTGCATCCGGGATTTGCCTGAGCCGTTCACGGTCGGAGACCTGCAAAAATTTTCCTGGGATTCGGCCTGGTGGGTTTTCAATTTTGCGGCCAATTATGCCAACCTGAAATATTCGCACATGATCAAGGACATCCAGGAGGTGCAGTCGGCCCTGGAAGGGCAAGCGCTCTCTCTCCAACCGGTCGTCGAACAAACAGCGCTCGAGCTTAAGAAGACAGATCCGGAGCTTCTGGTTCAGTATCTGACAAGCTATTCGGTCGGCCAGGGGGAGCAGGTAGTCAAGCGCTGGAGAGAACTCGGCGAAGACCTCCTGACAAAATACAACGATGGCTATGTCAAGGACGAGAAAGGGCGTCCCCGCGGCGTGGGGTATCCTTCCGAATGGTTCAAGGAAGTTTTGAAATCCAAACCCGAACAATTCAAACTGCCAACCTGGGGTGAGGATAAAAAGCAAGGCCGGCTGCAATGAAGACCTCATGGTCGCCGGAGAAAGGCCGCAGGACTATTCTTTTTCAGCTGCCGAGTCAACGAGGAAATCCGCATCCTCCAGTTTGGCCACAAGGTCGTTCATGAACCGGGCCGCCTCGGCGCCGTCGATCACCCGGTGATCAAAGGAGAGGCAGAGGGGCAGGGTTTTGATCGCCTTGACCTCACCGTTTTTTACCCGCGCCCGGTCTTTGATTTTCAGGGTGGCCAGGATAGCGACCTCGGGATAGTTGATGATCGGGGTGGCCGCCTCGCCGCCGATCATGCCGACGTTCGTGATCGAGAACGTCCCGCCCTTGAGGTCGGCTAGGTCCAGGGTCCGCTTCTTGGCGGCCTCGGCCAAGACCTGGATTTCGCCGGCTAGGTCGAAAATTGACTTCTGGTCGACTCCCTTCACCACGGGAACGATCAACCCATCGGGCACGTCCACGGCTATTCCGAAATTGTAGTATTTCTTGACGACGATTTCCTCGTCCTCGTCGGACAGGGTAGCGTTGAGAAGGGGATGGGCTTTGAAGGCGGCCAGGACGGCCTTGACGATGAAGGGCAGGAAGGTCAGCTTGACGCCTTTCTCCACCGCAGTGGACTTGAGGCTCTCCCGGACCTTCACCAGTTCTGAGACGTCGGCCTCGTCAAAGTGGGTGACATGGGCTGCCGTGGAGATAGATTCTCTCATTCGCCTGGCGGTGGCGCGGCGCACGCCCCGGAGCGGGATTCTTTCGAGCTCCCCGTAGAAATCGAATTTCTCCTTGATCTTGAGAGCCGGCTTCTTTTCCACCAGGGGCGCCGCGGGTGCAGCCTTGGCCACCCCGATGTCGTTCTCAGTGATCCGGCCTTTAGGGCCAGTCCCCTTGACGGCCTTGATATCAACACCCAGATCCAGGGCCAGTTTCCTGACCTTGGGCGTGGCCAGGACTTCCCGGATTTCCTCTTTGCTTTCAGTGACGACTCCGACGACGGAAGGGCCTGAAGCAGGGGCTGCCTTTTCCTCCGCCTTTATCTCCAGCGCCGCTTCGCCGACCGCTTCTCCCTTCTCGCCGATCGTCACCAGGACCTGCCCGACCTTGATGATGTCTTTTTCCGAGGCGTGGATCTTGAGGATCGTCCCCACGTAGGGGGAGGGCATTTCGACGACGGCCTTGTCGGTTTCGACCTCGGCGAGCGTTTGGTCTTCCTTGACGTCGTCGCCCTCCTTGACAAGCCAGCGGACGATCTCACCTTCGGTGATGCCTTCCCCGACATCGGGGAACTTGAATTGTTTTGGCATGATCACGACTCCATGATTTTTTTGATCCCGGCCGCAACCCTCTCCGGCCTGGGGTAATAATAATCCTCGCCCTTTGCCAGGGGGACCGTGATATCTTGCCCCGTGATGCGGAGGATGGGAGCTTCGAGTTGGAAAATGGCCTTCTCGGCTGCGAAGGCGGCGATTTCGGCGCCCAGGCCGCAGGTCTTCGGCGCTTCATGGACAACCACCAGCCGTCCCGTTCTCTGAATTGATTCGAGGACAGTGGCCCGGTCGAACGGCGCCAGGGTTCTCAGGTCGATGAGCTCGGGGAAAAGGCCGTCCTTTTCGACCATCTCGGCCGCTACCTGGGCGACCGGAATCATCGCCCCCCAGGCTACGATGGTTACGCCTTCGCCCTCGCGCACGATCTTCGCTTTTCCCAGCGGAACTTCGTAGAGCTCGTCCGGCACTTCCTGGCGCCCCGCCCGGTAGAGCTTTGTCGGCTCGAGGAAGATGACCGGGTCGTCGTCTCTTATGGAGGCAAGGAGAAGCCCTTTAGCATCGTAGGGTGTTGAGGGGACCGCGACCTTCAATCCGGGGATTTGGCAGAACAGCGCCTCGGTGCTTTCCGAATGATGCTCGAGCGCCCGGACTCCGGCTCCGTACGGAGTCCGGATGACAACCGGCACGGAGAAGCGGCCGCGCGAACGGTTTCTCAGGCGGGCGGCATGGGAGATGAGTTGATTCATGGCCGGGTAGATGAAGCCCATGAACTGGATCTCGGCGATGGGGCGCAGCCCGGCGACGGCCAGACCGATCGAAGCGCCGATGATCGCCGATTCGGCCAGGGGCGTGTCGATGACGCGCTCAGGGCCGAACGTCTCGAGCAAACCCTCGGTCAGGCGGAACACACCGCCGTCGGCGGCCACATCCTCACCCAGGACGACGACCCGCAGATCTTTCTCCATCTCCTGGCGCATCGCCTGATTGAGCGCCTGGACCATGTTGATCATCATCTTCGCTCCTCCTTGAGGGATTCGCGGAGCTCGGACAGTTGCTCTTCGAGGTCGGGCGGCATCTCCTTGTAGGTGTGGATGAAGAGGTCGTCGGGGTTGGGAGGGGGGGTCTCCTCCGCTTCAGCGACGGCCTTGTTGATCCATTCATCGGCTTTTTTCTGGATTCGGCTTTCGAAAGATTCATCCCAAAGACTTTTAGCTTTCAAATAGAGCTTGAACCGATCGATCGGATCCCGTTGGGCCCATTCGTTGATCTCGTCCTCCGTTCGATAACGCGAAGCGTCGTCGGAGGTGGTGTGATTCCCCATCCGGTAGGTGAATGCTTCGATGAGCGTTGGCCCCCCTCCTGAGCGGGCCTTGACGAGCGCTTCTTTCGTGGCCGCGTACATGGCCAGGACGTCGTTTCCATCGACCTGAATACCCTCGAATCCGAAGGCGGTGGCCTTCTGGGCGATCGTCTTGGCGGCGGTCTGGCGGCGGACGGGCGTCGAGATAGCGTACTGGTTGTTGAAACAGATAAAGACATTTGGTGTCTGAAAAACCCCGGCCAAGTTCAAGGCCTCACCGAAATCACCTTCCGAGGTGGCTCCGTCGCCGAAATAAGCGACCACAGCGGCTGCTTCCTTCCTGAGCTTCATGGCCAGGGCGAAGCCGACGGCGTGGGGAAGCTGGGAGCCGACGGGAATCGAGATGGTGAAGATGTTCAGGTCCGCGGGGATGTGCATCCCTTCTTCGTTTCCCATCCAGTAGAGATAGTAGTATTTCAAGGGCAGGCCGAGCGTTACGTAAGTCCCCAGATCGCGGAAATAGGGGAAGACCCAGTCCTTGGTCTGAACGGCGAAGGCCGACCCGATCTGGCAGGCTTCGTGGCCGAGGCTCGGCGCGAACGTCCCCATGCGGCCCTGGCGTTGCAGCTTCAGGGCCTTGAGGTCGGCGGCGCGGGTCGTCGCCATCAAACCGTAGATCTTCTGCAGGTCTGACCCGGACAGCTTTGGCTCCCATTCAGGATTCGCCTGTCCGTCCTCCGCCAGGACCTGGAATCGTTTCCCTTTGAGAGGATCGAACTGACCGATCATCTGACGTCCTCCTCACTCGGAAAAAAAGATTCCTGAAAACGACCGCTATTTCGCGGCTCGTTAAGCCAAGAGTCGATTTGATCAGCCCGCGTTGAGAGCCCACTCTTTGAGTTTTTCGTACGGCACCTCGCCGCAGAGGACGGCGCTCGTGTCGGGATTGAAGAATGTCGGCGTCCGCAGCTGGCCGCCGCACTTGGGGGCGATGACGGGGCGATAGGACCGCATCAGGTCGGCGTTTTTCTCGTCGTGCCAGACTTCGAGCTTCTCAAGGCTGATTCCTTCCTCTTTTTCCAGCTTGTCGACGAGAGGCATCATGGCCTTGCAGTGGGGACACTCCCGGGCATGGAACATGATCAGTCGGCTCATTTTTTTCTCCTCACAAACAGGCCGCACCAGCATTCTCCATCTGTTTTCCCTTTATAGGTTTCGTGGACGATGAAGTTGCAGGGGCAGACGAGCTTCAGGTCTTCGTTGAAATCCTTGGTCCGCAACCGGCAGGGGCAGTACTTGAAACCGTGGTTCTGCTCATTGGCGAAAATGCCGTCGAGGAGCGTTTCGACTTTGGCCGTATCCGGATTGACTTCGAACTCGTTTCTCTCGGTGAACCGCTCGATGGCCCGCCGGAATTCATCCCTCGTCATGGTTGTCTTGACGGGTTGCATGGTTCTTTCGGCCTCAGCGGAGGAGATCTCCACATAGGCGTTCTTGACGAGGCAGGTGGGACAGACCTCCGGCGGTTTGACTCCGTAATGGATGTCGCCGCAGACAAAGCAACGCCAATATTTTTTCATAGCATCAATACCGGGTTAACAGGATGGATGACGAAATCCCTGCTCTCCATGATGCCTCCTTTCAAAAAAGCACCTGAGTATTTTACTATTCTTATCGGAATATGTCTATCTGGCGGGCCTTTGTTTTAGAGTTTTTCCAGATAGGCTATCAAGTCGGCCATCTCCTGTTCGTTCAAACCGGAAAAAGAGGGCATGCTCTGGGCCGGACGAACGAGCTGCCGTCGAATATTTTCCTCGGTCACCGGTTTGCCGCTATACGGCAGCGCGGGCATTTCAAATAATCCTTTGAGGCCGGGTCCCAGTTTGCCTTCATTTCTATCGGGAAAATGGCAGGAAGCGCACAGCCCGGCATACAGAGAAGCTCCTTTTTCGACGCTTCCTTCGACCGCTGGGGGGGGATTCTGGGTCGACAGGGGGGCGGTCGAGGAAACGATCTCACCGGGAAAGGGCGCGGAAGCCGCCGCCCTGAGGAAAAAGTACCCCGCCATCGAGGACATGACGAGGGCAAGGACAAAGACGATCATCCCCAAAGCCGGCATCATCCGGAGGAACTGCCGGTAGAAGCGGGCGATCAGCCATTTCAAAAAGAATACGGCCAGGAGAAAAAGCCCGATGAATCCGTGGACGACGGCCCGGAGCGAGAGCGAATCCCCCGCCCGCACGACAATAGAGATTCCAAGAGCGCTTAAGGCGATCAAAAGCAGGGCGAAGAGATATCCGGCCAAGCGATGGAGTCGCCGCCACCTTTCGGGATTCGCCTTTTTCTCCAGCCGTCCCATCAGGGCCAGCATGGAAAACCCGGCGGACAGTGCGCTAGCAACAAAGAAAACGGCGATGATGGATTTGAGGAGATAGACCGTCATAATCATTCATGCCTTTCTTCTAGATTCCGGCATCGCTTTGTCTCCGGGCGACACCTTAAATGCGCTCAATCGAGGTGGTAGTTGGGGGCTTCCTTGGTGATCATGACGTCATGGACGTGACTTTCGCGCAAGCTGGCCGGAGTGATCTTGATGAATTTCGCTTTCTTCTGGAGCTCTTCGATGCTGGAGCAGCCGGCGTACCCCATGCCGGCCTTGAGGCCGCCCACCATCATCTGGATGACCCGGGCGGCGCTCCCCTTGAAGGGGACCCGTCCTTCGATGCCTTCGGGCACCAGCTTGCTCTCGCTCAGCGGCGAATCCTGGAAGTAGCGGTCGCGGCTCCCTTCCTTCATCGCCTCAATGGACCCCATGCCGCGATAGGTCTTGTAGGAACGGCCTTGATAGATCACCGTTTCGCCGGGCGATTCATCGGTGGCGGCGAGCAGGTTCCCCAGCATAACCGAGCTGGCACCGGCGGCGATGGCCTTGGTGACGTCGCCGGAAAACTTGATGCCGCCGTCGGCGACGACTGGGATCCCCTGGGGGTTGGCCACTTTATAAACGTCGGCCACCGCGGTGATCTGGGGGATGCCTGCTCCGGTGACGACCCGAGTGGTGCAGATCGATCCCGGCCCGACTCCGACCTTGACGGCGTTAACCCCCAGGGCGATCAAGTCTGCGGCCGCCTCGGCGGTCCCGATATTGCCGGCGATGAGCTCCTGGGCGGGATACTTCGCCCGCAGACTCTTGACTGTATTCAGGACCCGCTGGGAATGGCCGTGGGCCGTGTCCACGACCAGAACATCGACCTTGGCCTGGATGAGGGCCGCGGCTCTTTCCATCGTGTCCACGCCGATGCCGACGGCCGCGCCGACCCGCAGGCGGCCGAGGTCATCCTTGGCGGCGTTGGGATACTGAATGCGTTTGAGGATATCCTTGTAGGTGATCAGCCCTTTGAGATGAAAAGCTTCATCGATCATCAGGATCTTCTCGATTTTGTGCTTGTGGAAGAGCTTCTCGGCCTCTTCGAGCGAGGTGCCGAGGGGGACGGTGACCAGATCTTTGGTCATCACTTTCTCGACCGGCAAATTGAGGCGGGTTTCGAAGCGGATGTCCCGGTTGGTGATGATCCCCAGCAGAGTATTGTTCTCATCGGTGATGGGGAGGCCGGAGATTTTGTACTTGTGCATCAGCTCGATCGCCCTATAGATCTTTTCCTGAGGCCTGACCGTGATCGGGTCGACGACCATGCCGCTCTCGTGGCGCTTCACTTTGTCGACCTCCTCGGCCTGAATGCCGATCGGCAGGTTCCGGTGGATGATCCCGATGCCTCCTTGCTGGGCGAGCGAAATCGCCATCCGGGATTCGGTGACCGTGTCCATAGCGGCACTGACGAGGGGAATCTTGAGCCCGATGTTCTGACTCAACCGCGTGGTCACGTCGGCTTCGGCCGGGATAACGGTCGATTTGGCGGGAAGGATCAAAACATCATCGAAGGTCAAGCCTTCCTTGATCTTGGCCTCCAGCATGGTTCCTCCTTCAGCGGGCCTTCTGCTTTTTCCTTCCCCTGGGGATCATCGACCGGGCCTGGCGAACCCGCGGAGCGGCGGAAGCGCCCTGGGGCTGGCGGTAGTAGAGTGGCTGCTGTTTTCTCTGCTGGGGGAGATCCTCCTGGACGACGGGTTGGATGAGGAAGAGGTAGCGGACGGTTTCCTCCTCGATCCGGTCCATCATGGCCTGGAACATGTCGTAGCTTTCCTTTTTGTACTCGACAAGAGGATCCCGTTGGCCGTAGCCGCGCAGCCCTATGCCCTCCTTGAGATAATCCATGCCCAGCAGATGGTCTTTCCACTGGGAATCGATGACCTGAAGCATGATGATGCGTTCGAACTCCCGCATCCGGGCGGGAGTGAGAATCCGTTCTTTCTCATCATAAGCGGCGTAGAAGGCCGAGATCAGTTTCTCTCGCAATTCATCGGAGGTAATCGCCTCCCAGTCAAGCCGCATGTCGTCGAGGCTGATCCCGAACTGCGTTCCCACGGCCTGTTTCAAGGCCTCGACGTCCCAGTCCTCGGGGTTTTTTTCCTTGTTGGCGTAGCTGTCCAGCTGCCATTCGACCAGCGTCTCGATCAGCTCCCGGACAAAGGATTTCATGTCCTTGCCCTCGAGGATCTCCCGGCGCATCTTGTAGATGGTTTCGCGCTGCTTGTTCATGACGTCGTCATACTCGAGGAGGTGTTTGCGGATGGTGAAATTCTGACCCTCGACCTGGCGCTGGGCCCGCTCGATGGCCCGGCTGACCATCTTGTGTTCGATGGGGACACCCTCGCTCATGCCGATTCGGGCCATCAAACCCGAGATCCGTTCGCTGCCGAAAATCCGCATCAGGTCGTCCTCGAGGGAAAGATAGAAGCGGGAGGAGCCTGGGTCTCCTTGCCGGCCGGCGCGGCCGCGGAGCTGGTTGTCGATCCGCCGGGCCTCGTGGCGCTCGGTGCCGAGGATGTGGAGTCCCCCCATTTCAATGACCCTGTAGTGCGCTTCCTCGGTGAATCTCTTGGCATCGGCGAGGGCCTTTTCCCATTGCTCCTGGTCGGCCTTGAGCGGATCGATGCCCGCTTTGCGGAGATGCTCCCGGGCCATGAACTCGGGATTGCCGCCGAGCAAAATGTCCACCCCGCGGCCGGCCATGTTGGTGGCGATGGTCACGGAGCCGAGCTGGCCGGCCTGGGCGATAATGGTGGCTTCCATCTCGTGGTACTTAGCATTGAGGACGACGTGCTTCAGTCCCTTGCGCCGGAGCAGGTTGCTCAGGTGTTCGGATTTCTCGATGGAGACCGTCCCGACAAGGACGGGCCTCCCTATTTTGTTCAACTCGAGGATCTCGTCGAGGGCGGCCTCCCACTTTTCCTGCGACGTCCGGAAGATCACATCGGAATGTTCGGTCCGGATGAGAGTCTTGTTGGTGGGGATCTCGACGACGTCCAGCTTGTAGATGTGGTGGAATTCGGTCGCCTCGGTGACGGCCGTGCCGGTCATGCCGGACAGTTTCTCGTACATGCGGAAGTAGTTCTGGAAGGTGATCGAAGCCAAGGTCTGGTATTCCTCTTCGACCCGGACCTTTTCCTTGGCTTCGAGGGCCTGATGCAGGCCGTCGCTGTACCGCCGGCCCGGCATCAGGCGGCCGGTGAACTCGTCGACGATGACGACCTTGCCGTCCTGGATCATGTAGTCCACGTCGCGCTTGAAAAGGTAATGGGCTTTAAGGGACTGGTTGATGTGGTGGACGAGGTCCATGTTGGTCAGGTCGTAAAGGTTGGTGACCTTGAGGAACATCTCCGCCTCTGAGACTCCGTCCTCGAGGATGGAGACGGTCCGGGTCTTTTCGTCGACCTTGAAGTGCTTCTCCGAACGCAGCCGGCGGACGAGGTTGTCCACCTTGTAGTAGAGGGCCGTCGATTCCTCGGTCGGTCCGGAGATGATGAGCGGTGTCCGGGCCTCGTCGATGAGAATGCTGTCCACCTCGTCGACGATGGCGTAGTGATGCTTTCTCTGGACGAGGTCGGAGAGCCGGAACTTCATGTTGTCCCGGAGGTAGTCGAACCCGAACTCGTTGTTCGTCCCGTAGGTGATGTCGCAGTTGTAAGCATGTTTGCGGTCGGCGTCGTTCATATCGTGCTGGATCGTCCCGACCGAGAGACCGAGAAAACCGAAGATAGGGCCCATCCATTCCGTGTCGCGTTTGGCCAGGTAATCGTTGACCGTGACGATGTGAACACCCTTCCCTCCGAGGGCGTTGAGATAAGCAGGGAGGGTGGCGACCAGGGTTTTCCCTTCGCCCGTTTTCATCTCGGCGATCTTGCCCTGGTGGAGGACGATGCCGCCGATGACCTGGACGTCGAAAGGACGCATGCCGACGGCGCGACGGGCGGCCTCACGGACGACGGCGAAGGCCTCGATCAGGATGTCGTCGAGGCTCGCTCCCTGCCGCAATCGCTCCCTGAGTTCTCCTGTTTTGGCCTGGAGTCCGGCGTCGGAGAGAGGTTGGATACGGGGTTCGATTTGGCTGACGGCGGCGACAAGCGGCTGGAGCTTCTTCAGGTCCCGTTCATTCTTGGTTCCGAAGATCTTGGTGATCAGCCACTTGAACATTTTCTATTTATTATCAGAAACTTCCCCCAAAGTCAATTTGGGGACGTCCCCCGAGGAGACACCCCAGGGGGGTGCGCAGGGCGACCCGGGATTCCTCCGGTCCTTTCTTGCCGTACCCGACGAGCAGGGCCCGGCGCCGACTGTTGGTGCCGATCATAAACGGGTAGCTGAGGTCGCGCAGCGGAGAAAGTGAGCTGTCCAGAGGGGCTGGTCGTTCTCATAGACCCGGAAGAAGGCGACGTCGAGGTCGTAGCGGGGGGAGGTGAAATTGTCAGTATCGCCGGTCTCTTCAGCGGCTCGGACCCGCTCGGTGACATCCTCGATTCCCTGGAGGGCCAGGAATTCCATCCCGGGGCACTTGAGTTCTTCCGCCCGGGTCCGGGCATAGAAACCCGTTTGCATCAGGTCCCTCTCCCTGGTGCTGAGGTTCTGGATCGCTCCCGCGCCGACGTGGTGGTTGGTCAGGACGGGGCCGTCTTCCGAAACAAAGGATGCCGCCGCGCCACTAGGGGGAGAGGAAGCGGAGTTGATTTTCCCGGTGATTTCGGCTAGCATGATATTGAGAATCATTCTCAATTACGAAAGAGACAAGGGACCGATAGATGATCAGTTTAGCGCTGGCCCCGCGGGGCCGAAGGCTGAGGATTGCGGCCATCGAGGGCGGTGAGGGCATCCGCCGCCGTTTGTTTGCCTTGGGCTTCCATAAAAACGACCTGGTCGAGGTGAACGCCCAGGGGATTCTCCGGGGACCGTTCTTGGTCAGGAACCTGACCGCCGATACGAATGTCGCTTTGGGCAGAGGCATCGTCAGCCGGATCCTGGTGGATATCGTCCGCGATGAAGAATGATGCGCCGACCGTTATTTTCCTGGGACAGCCGAACAGCGGCAAGAGCACGATGTTCAACGCCATCGCCGGTCCCAAGGCGCTGACCTCGAACTTTCCCGGCACAAGCTATAAACATACCCACAGCTTGGTCAATGCCGAAGGGCGTCTGCTCAACGTCGTCGACCTGCCGGGGACCTATTCGCTCAACCCCTCGGAGCCGGCCGAGAAGGTCATCCTCAGCCATCTCTTCCAGGAAAAGCCCGACCTCGTGGTCAACATCGTCGACGGTTCGACGCTGGGGAGGAGCCTGGAGCTGACCTTGGAACTCCTGGAGCTTGGCTTCCCCATCGTCATCGCCCTGAACATGGTCGACCTGGCGGAAAAAAAGGGCATCCATATCGACGCCGGGAAGCTGGAAAAAATCCTCAAGGTGCGGGTCATCCCGACCGTGGCCTCTCACGGCCGGGGGATCAAAGAGCTTCTGGAGGCGGTCTTTTCATGTCTGGATAAGCCCGTTCCGGTGGTCTCTCCTACCTGGTCCGGAGACGTCGAGGAAGAGGTCGACCGGCTGGCCGCAATGATTCCGGCCGGGATGGTCGCCGTCGGCAATCCCCGATTCACGGCGATCAAACTGCTCGAGGCCCATGAATTGTTCTGCCTTGAGATCCTGGCCGAGGCCGAATCGGGACTTCACAAGGAACTCGACCGGGCCAAGGCCGCGATCGAAAGCAAACGGCAGGCCCCGGCCTATGAGGTCATCGCCGCCGAGCGTCATCACCTGGCGTTCAAGATCTTTGAAGAGACCAGTCGGGTATCCCGGGGAAGGCAATTGAGCTGGGAACAGAGGATCGATGACGTGATCATGCATCCCATTCTCGGTTATCCCATTCTGGTGGTCATCTTCCTGGCCTTTTTCTTTCTCATCTTCAAGATCGGCAGCCCCTTGGAAGGATTTCTCCTTGGTCCGCTAGGACGTCTGAGGGAGGCGCTCTCAGGCCTTCTGGGATCGGGCCTGGTCTTCCATCTTGCCGATGGCCTGATCCAAGGGGTCGGAGGCGGCGCGGCGATTGTCCTGCCCTATTTCATCCCGCTTCTCTTCTTCATGGCCTTTCTTGAGGACCTGGGATATCTCTCCAGGGCCGGGTTCCTCCTGGACACGTTCATGCACCGGATCGGCCTCCATGGAAAATCGGTCTCTCCGTTCGTCCTGGGCTTCGGCTGCAACGTCCCGGCCGTTCTCTCCACCCGGATCCTCGAGTCCCGGAGGGACCGTGAGATCACTTCGCTGCTCATCCCCTTTATCCCTTGCTCCGCCAGGACGACCATCATTCTGGCTCTCGTCGCCTTCTTCCTGGGCCCCGTCTATGCGCTCGGCTTCTATATCTTCAACATCCTCATCGTGGCCGTGATCGGCCGACTGCTATCCTTTTTTTTCAAGGATCCCTCACCCGGGCTCATCCTGGAGATTCCCTCGCTCAAAGCGCCCTCCGTGGCGAACATGGTCCGGAAAACCTATCTCGAACTCAAATCCTTCGTCATCTTCGCCTGGCCGCTGCTCATCGGAGGCAGCATCGTTCTGAGCCTGCTTCATTACCTGAATTTGGATAAGTTCTTGAACATCGCCTTCTCTCCGCTCATCGTCCACGGGCTGGGGCTTCCCCAAGAATTGGGAATCACCCTCATTTTCGGCTTTCTGCGCAAGGAGCTCTCGCTGATCATGATGCTCCAGGCGCTGGGTGTCGACTACAAGAATCTCCTGAGCGTCATTTCGCGGGAGCAGATTCTTGTCTTCACGGTCTTCGTCAGCTTCTTTATCCCCTGTCTGTCCACGTTCGCCATCCTGTGGAAAGAAACCGGCAAAAAAATCGCTCTCATCTCAGTCGGACTGAGCGTTGCCGTGGCTCTGGCGGTCAGCTTTCTGGTGAGGCTATTTTTCTAAGATAACGACGGCGACCGCATACGCCGCCAGGTGAGAAACGGAGACGTGCACCCGGTCGAACGACCCCCGCGCCTGGCCTTCAATCACCAGGTCGGGTTGGCCGGACGGCCGGTTGACGAGTTCGACATCCTTCCAGCCGATCCGCCTTCCCAGTGCCTTGAAGAAAGCCTCTTTGGCGGCGAACCGGGCGGCATAATTCTGATGCCTGTTCCTTTTTTGCGAACAGTATTGGATCTCGCGGGGCGTGAAGGTCCTTCCCAGGAACCTCGGGCTCTGCCCGGCCAGACGGGCGATCCTGTCCACTTCGATGATGTCAATCCCGATGCCAACGATCATGCCCTTTCTCCTTCAGGAGCCTGGCCATTTTGGGGCCGACGACGGCCGTTAGCTCTTTCTCCGGAGCCCTGGCGATCTCCTCCAGGGTCTGATAGCGCGCGAGCAAGGCCATTTTCCTTTTACTGCCTAGGCCCGGGATGCCGTCGAGGGCGGACGCGAAACTCTTTTTTTCCCGCCGCTGTCGGTGAAAAGAGACGGCGAAACGGTGGGCTTCATCACGGATGTGCTGGAGCAGTCTTAGGGCCAGAGATGTCCGGTCGATCCGCAGGCCGGATTTCGTCTTCGGAGTAAAGACGATCTCTTCCTTTTTGGCCAGTGAGACCACGGCAATGTCAGGCCGATCCAGCTCCCGGAGCGCCGTTTCGGCGGCCCGGAGCTGTCCCTTGCCGCCATCGACCAGGATGAGGTCGGGAAAAACCCGGCCCTCCGCCAGAACCCGGGCGTAGCGGCGCCGGACGACTTCACGCAGGGCGGCGACATCGTTCGGACCGGCGACTCCCTTGACTTTGTACTTCCTGTACTCGTTCTTGTTCGGCTTTCCTCCCTCAAAGACGACTAGGGAGCCTACCGCTTCGTCCCCGCCGGTATTCGAGATGTCGAAGCCCTCGATCCGCTCGGGGGGTGATTTCAGCCCAAGAACCTCAGCCAACTCTCTCAGCGCAAGACCATCCCTGGTCCTTTTTTTCAACAAGCTGGCGGCATTCTGATTGGCTAGGTCGACAAGCTTTCTGGCCCGGCCTTTTTGAGGGGCCAGAATTCGGATGGCCTTACCTTTCCGGGTCGAGAGCCGGGCGGCGAAATCGGCCGACGCTGCCGGGGAGGAGGGCAACACTATTTTTGCGGGGAGGTCCAGGCTGTTTCGGTAGAAATCCTCCAGGACCCGGCCCAGAAGCCCATCGACCGGAGTGCCTTCCGGCTCGCGCCGCACGATCTCCTCCGCCTGCCGGACTTTGCCCCGGCGCATGATGAAGATGTAGATGGCCAACTGATCCGCCTCCCTGGCCAGGCCGAAGATATCGACATCCTCGAGGGAGACGGAGATCAGGCTCGGCCTCTCTTTGACCTCCTCGATTGTCCGGATGAGGTCGCGCCAATGAGCCGCCTGCTCATAGTCCAAGCGTTGGGATGCCCCGTTCATTTTTTCCCTGAGGATCGGGAGCAATTGTTCGGTTCGTCCCTCCAAGAAGAGACGGGCATTGGCGACGTTTTCCCTGTAATCCGCTTCTCCGATAAAGCCCACGCAGGGGGCCGAGCAGAGCTTGAGATCGTATTCCAGACAAGGCCTTCGGCGTCTTCCCGGAATGCTCTCCGCGCATCCCCTGATGCCGAAGTACCGGTTGAGCAGGTGGATCGTCTTGCGTGCCTGGGAGGCCGGGCTGAAGGGGCCGAAGTAGCCGGCTCCGTCGTCCTCGACCTTGCGGGTGAGGTAAACGCCGGGATATCTTTCCGACGTCGTCAGCTTGAGATAGGGAAAGCTCTTGTCGTCTTTGAGACGCAAGTTAAACTTGGGCTGGTATCTTTGGACGAAGTTGTTCTCCAGGAAGGCCGCTTCCTTTTCCGAACCGGTGAGAATGAAGTCAAGGTCGGTTGTCTCGGCGATGATCTGGGTGACCTTGAGATCGGACGTCGGCAGGAAGTAGGACCTGACGCGATCCTTGAGAGAGCGCGCTTTGCCGACATAAATGATCTCTCCCGTCCGGTTCTTGAAAAAATAGATGCCCGCTTTATCGGGGATTTCAGCCAGCCTCTGTTTGAATTCTTGCTCCATGGTTCAGAAACCCATTTCCAATTCCCGTCTCTTGAGCCGGTTGAACTCGTCCCGCAATTTCGCTGCTTTTTCAAATTCCAGATTGCGGGCGGCTTCCTTCATCCGCTTCTCCAGCTCTTCCATCCGGTTTTTCCTTTTTTCGGGAGACAGAGAGATGTCTTTCTCCTTGGGCAGTCGGGTGTAGTCGAAATAATCCCTCTCGTAAATGCTGGTCAGGACCTCGTCGATGCGCTTGCGGATCGACTGCGGAGTGATGCCGTTCCGGAGGTTGAATTCCTGCTGGATCCGCCGGCGCCTGGCCGTCTCGGCCAGCGCCCGGGACATGGAGTCGGTGAGGGCATCGGCATAGAGGATGGCCCGGCCGGAGATGTTCCTGGCGGCCCGGCCGAACGTCTGGATGAGAGACGTCGCCGACCGGAGGAAACCCTCCTTATCGGCATCCAGGATGGCCACGAGCGACACTTCGGGAAGGTCGAGTCCCTCCCGCAGCAGGTTGATCCCGATCAGGGCATCAAATTGCCCCTTTCTCAGGTCCCGGAGGATGTTGACCCTTTCGAGCGTTTCGATATCTGAGTGGAGATAGCGGACGCGGAGGCCGAGCTCGTGGTAATGGCGGGTCAAATCCTCGGCCATCTTCTTCGTCAGCGTTGTGACCAGGGTGCGCTCGTTCTTTTCGGCGCGCCGGGTGATCTCGCCCCTGAGGTCGTCGACCTGTCCCTTGACCGGCCGGACCTCGACCTCGGGATCGGTCAGCCCGGTCGGCCGGATGATCTGCTCAATCACTCTCCCGCGCGACTCCCCGAGCTCGTAGCCGCCCGGTGTGGCGGAGACATAAAGGACCTGGCGCGTCCGGTTTCCAAATTCTTCGGAATTGAGGGGCCGGTTGTCTAGGGCCGAGGGCAGCCGGAAGCCATGCTCGACGAGCGTCAGCTTCCGAGAACGGTCGCCGTGGTACATTCCTCCGATCTGAGGGACGGTGACATGCGATTCGTCGATGATCGTCAGGAAATCCTCCGGGAAATAATCGAGCAGGGTGTAGGGCGGTTCGCCGGGGCGGCGCTGGCTGAGATAGAGGGAATAGTTCTCGATCCCGGGGCAATAGCCGAATTCCCGGAGCATCTCGAGGTCATAGAGGGTCCGCTCTTCGATTCGTTCGGCCTCGATGATTTTTCCCTGCTTCCGGAAGAACTCGACCCGCTCGGCCAGCTCCGCTTCGATGCCGGCGATCGCGGAGACAAGGATGTTGCGAGGGGTGGAGAAAAACGTTCTGGGATGAATGAGGATCGTGTCGAAGGTTTCGATGGTCCGGCCCAAAAGCGGGTCGATCGAGGAGAGCCCGGAAACACCCGCCTCCCCAAACTCGATGCGGTAGGCGAGGTCCTCATAGGCGGGGAAGATATCGACGATATTGCCGCGCACCCGGAAGGTTCCCCGCAGGAACTCGTCCTCCCGTCTCTCGTATTGCCTGTCGACCAGGGCCTCCAGGAGCTTTTTCCGCGAGAGTTCTTGCCCTTTGGCCAGATGGAAACTCATGGAGCGGTAGGTTTCGGGGGCCCCGATCCCGTAGATGCAGGAAACAGAGGCCACGATGATCACGTCGCGCCTCTGAAACAGGGCGTTGGTGGCGCACAGGCGCATCCGGTCGATTTCGTCGTTGACGGTTGCTTCCTTGGCGATATAGGTATTGGAGGCGGGGATATAGGCTTCGGGCTGATAGTAGTCGTAATAGCTGACGAAATACTCGACCGCGTTTCGCGGGAAGAAGCGGCGGAACTCCTGGTAGAGCTGGGCGCCCAGCGTCTTGTTGTGGGAGATGACCAGCACGGGTCGCTGGAGGCGGGCGATCACGTTGGCCATCGTGAACGTCTTTCCCGAGCCGGTGACACCCATCAGGACCTGGTGGAGATTTCCCTCGCGGAGGCTCGCCGTGAGGGAGTCGACCGCCTTGACCTGGTCCCCTTTGGGCTCGAATTCCGAGTGGAGATCGAACTTTTTCATCGGCCTCACCATTATATCAATAATTCGAAGGGAGGTTGAGGGCAGGAGACTGGGAGAAGGGGAGCGGCTCCGTCCGGAAGATCAGGGCTGGCTCAGAACCTTGACCGAGCCCTTGAACTGGGCACCTTCCTCGATCGAGATAACGGCTGCGGAAAGATCGCCCTTGACTCGCCCCGTTCTCTCGATGATGATTTTTCCCGAGGCGGCGATATTCCCGTTGACTTCTCCTTTTACGGTGATGCTCCTGACCTTGACCTCGGCCTCGACCAAACCGCCCTCGGCGACCATGAGGTCATTGCCGGGGAAGTTGATTTTCCCGCGGAACTGACCGCGGAGGATCAGGTCTTCCTGGCCGCTGAAATCGCCTTGGAGAACGAGGGTGGCGCCCAGTACGGAGACTCTGGCCTGATGTTCCAAGGACGATTCCCTTCCGTTTGGGGATGTCATGGGCCTTCTCTCGAGCCGATAATTTCTCTCTGATTATAAAGACGGGCCATCGGGTTGTCAAACGAGTGTGGATTTTCTAGAATGGAGAGGGAGGCCGCCATGAACAAAATCTATTCATATATCCTGATGAGTGCAGCCTGTATGTGCTTGTTATTGCTGTCGCTTCCGGCGGGGGAACTGAACGGCGGGATGCAAGTCATCAAAATCTTCCAGGCCGAGAAGGGATTCACTATCGACGGGGACCTGACGGACTGGACGGGAGTCCCTGAGGTTCCCCTTCAGCTCACGCCGGATGGCCAGGTTCTTTCACCATCTTCCGACCTGACAGTCACGGCCCGGTTCAGTTTCGACGCCAGGTCTTTTTACGCAGCGGTCTCGGTCCTGGACGACCGCATCGAGTTTCCGGGTCGGGGACGGCAAGAAGGTGACGGGTTTTACCTGACTCTTATCCACTCGGGCGCGGAAGGTGATGGCGGCCGTCCCCAGATCTTCGGCTTCTCCCGTTTCGACAACGAACCTCTGGCGGTCGTCGCCCGGAGGGGAGATGAGACCGTCTCCTCCGTCCGGGATATCCAGCTCCAAATCAGAGGTGATGAGAACAAGCAGGAACTGACCTATGAGCTGGCCATCCCCTGGAAATACTTTTCCGGTCTCCGTCCTTTTTTGCAGCAGAAAGCGGCCATCAACCTCTCTTACGACGATCTCGACGCGGGGCAGAAAAAAGTCGTCCAACTCGTCCCCGACCCCGACTATGAGCCGGAAAATCCGGCTCCGAAAAAATCTCTTCCTTGTGAATTTATCGTCGGCCCTCCGCAATCCCTGGAATTCCAGTCTTTGTTGAACGCCAATCACTTCTACCCGGAGGATGAACGAAAACTCGAATTGGCGGTCCATTCGCCCTCGCCCCAGCAGGGATGGCAGATCAAGCTGATCGCGACAACGCCCCTGGGCAATTTCCCTGCGGAGAAAAGCCTTTCCTTTGAAAGCGGTTTGAGCATCCACACTATCCCGGTCGAGATGGAGAAAAT
>JBAUIH010000210.1:0-16102 GCA_049682755.1 Candidatus Aminicenantales bacterium
GTTCCGCACTCGCCGCAGAACTTCACGGTGTCGGGATTATCGGCGCTGCAGTTGGGACATTTTGTGGGCATGGTCTTCCCCTTACGAGGACCGCGAAATGATATCAACTCGATAGAGGAGAGTCAAATGGATTCAAGAAGAAAAGTCTGACGAAATGAATTTGGGCGGGTAGAATCTCGCTCTATCCGATCGCTCTGGTCCTCCTTGAGAAAATTGTAGGCCAAGAGCACAACGTCGAAGCGGCCGTCCTGGGCGGCGTTTAAAAGAATTTTCTCCATGGGCTCTTTGGGCTCCTCGAGGATCCATTGCGATCCGGTATTCCTTTATCCGGGGAGATTCAGATTCAGTTAAGGAATCCCCTTTGTCCGGAATCCTCTGCCCCTGAAATCAATCAAATATTTCCTTAAGGTTCCTCACTCTGTATTCCACATAGATGTTCTTTTCCTCCAATTCGGAGATCACCCCTACGGTGTTTTCAAACATGATCACATCCCTCAGGTCCGGGATTTCCGTTGACGGCAGGACGGTATAAAGGAGCCGGCCTTCTCTATCAAAAAGGTCGATCTCAACGGATTCCAGGCCGGTGATTCTGCGGACAGCCAGGTGTCCACTGGGAATGACGGCCATACCCCAGATAGCATTCAGTGTCGGGGGAAGTTGTTCCTTAACGGACGGCTTGGCTTCCGGGGGAATTCGCGGAGCGATCAACCGGAGGATGCTGTCCTTGGTCGCTTCATCCAGTACTATTTCCTCGTGGGCTTTGTGGATGACCATCCGGGTCGTCCCGTCCGGATTCTTGGCCTGGATTTCATACTCCCTATTGTTGCAGGCATAGACTGTCCCGGAATCGCGGTCATAGGCATGATGGATGTCGGCGGCAATAAGGGGGTTGGTGGAGGCGATGGCGGGTCCCTCCTCAAGCCCGGTCCGGATCCGGAGGATACCCGCATTTCCATCTTCATAAAATTCGTTAAGAAACTCTTCACTCGGATTCATGAGGGTGGAGACTCGAACGCGCTTTTCCTCTTCCCCCATATCGCGATAGCTGACGGTGAGAAATCTGTCTTCTTCGATCACCTTGGTTTGCAGGTAGAAATTCCGGAATGTCCGGAACATCCATTCGTTGATGAACTCCCCGTCCCGGGTGAACTTGGCGATCTTCAGCGGCCAGGTCCCGATGACCCACACATGATCGTCCGCAACTTGCAGATCACCGAACATGGGGAATTCGCCCGGGCCCTGACCTTTGCGGAGGAATCGGGCAACAGGCTTGCCGCCGGAGTCGAACTTATACACGCGGACATTCTGGTTGTCCGCCAGATAAAGATTCCCCATCTCATCCTTTACGGCTGTTTCGAAAAAAGGAGGATTCTCTCTGTCTATATCAAAGGGGTCGATCCTAAGAATCTCGGAAACCTCCAGAGAGATCTCCCCTTTGATGGGTTTCCCCATGTTATAGACGTGTTGTATTCCGTCGATAAGTTCGGTTTTGAAGAGAGCTTCGTCCTCTCCCTTCTTGCAGTTGAACATAAGCATCAGCGCAATGATGAGAAACACGGATTTTATTCTCATTGCTCAACTCCCTTGGGTATAGCGACTCTCGGACTCCCCTATCGAAAGCGGCCTTCTCCGCTCTTGTCCTTCCGCCCCTCTCCTAGTTTGCTTTCTCAGAACCGGGAAACGGAAAGATTGCGCCCCGGTTCTTTCAGCCTCGGGCCCGTCCTCCGTGCGTTAGGCGACCAATGTCCGGGTGATCTTGGCCACCAGAGCGGCGGTCGGGTCCGGGCAGCGGACATACTCAGTGGTGACGCCGTCGGGATGGATCACTTTTTCATAAGGCGTCCCCTCGTATTTCCAGGGGAGTGTCGCACCGTGCTGAAGCGCCACCAGAAAATCACGGAGGCTGCCGAGAAGCCAGGGACAGATCTTCCCGATGTCCTGCGGATAGGCGAATTTATCCCCCTTCTTGTGGCACCAGGTGTCCGGCCGGGCCTCGTAGATCTCGATCTCGAGCTTGTATTTTTTCCGCTTCGGGCGCGGTGTCTCCTGCCCACTCGGTTTCTCCTCTTGGGCGGCTTCGAGTGCCATCGGCAAGCCTTGCGCCGCCAGGAAAGTGGCCATCCCGCAGCCCGATTTCCCCAGGAAATCCCGTCTCTTCATCGATTCCTCCTCCTTATTCTATGTGTTTTCACTCCTTCCCTTTCTATAAAGGAAGACATGTTCTTTTTATTCGTCTGAAACAGCCCAGTCTAACTCCAACTCCGTTTATCTTTCCGGCCGTTCGCGGCGGTGGATTACTCCACGGGCAGGTTGGCTTTGAACTTAGCCAGCACGACGGTGTCATCCTCTCGGACGCACACGGCGTACAGGTGTCCGTTCTTGAAAGCGAGGTTGCTCAAGGGCGAGAACAAATGCGTGAGATTCTTCCCGAAATCGAGGCGCGCACGATACAAATATCTTCCCTCCGAGGAAAAGATATCGATCTGGGCGATCCTGGCGGTGCCCTGGTCCAGGTCAAGGTCGGGGACGAACACATAAACGATCCCGTCATGGACCTCGATCTGGTGGAAATAGGTCAGTTTGTTGGAAAAGCTCTTGGCGATCAAATCAACCATTTCCGGGGGAAGGCTCATCCCTTTGAAGAATTTCTTTTTGAAAGAGTCGGAGACTTTTTTTGTTTTCCGGTCGATGGAAAATCCACCCAGCTTCCTTCCCTCGAGGTCGGAGATGTGGATCTGGTACGAATGACTGACCCCCCAGTAGACACGGCCCCTGTGGTATCCAGCGACCGGCATGGGAGAAAGTCCGACGACGATAATATCCACGACATTTTCGCCGGACTGGCCGATTCCGGCTTGCGTCATGGAGAAGTCGGAAATCTTCCTTTCCTCCCCGGTATCAAGCCGTCCGTAAAACATCTCTCCCCTTCCTTCAGGCGCTCCGATGCCCGTCATGGGGAAGGCGATGAATTCGTCCTTACTGATGATGATTTGTAGGGGCCGGCGAACCTTCTCCTGCCCGGAGGTTTCCAAATATTCACCGTCGCGGGAAAAATAATGAATCCCTCTTCGGTCGACAATAGCCAGCTTATCGCCAATGACGTGCGTCTTCTCCTGTCCGGTGAGTTCGCCCGGGCCCTGCCCGCTCCGGCCGAACGTCTTCAGGAAGGCGCCGCCTTTACTGAAGATATAGTTCAGGTCGTTTTTCGCGTCGAAAATATAAATCGTCTCGTCTGCGGCGACAGTTAAAGTGAAGGGACGGCCGAAAACATCCTCTCCCGCTTTTTCGACCTGCCAGACTTTCTCCAGGCGAAAATCCCATTCCCCCTTGAGGGGCTTGTCCCGGTTTCGGATGTCGGGAAAAAGGAAAGCCGGGAAAACCATCAACAGAATCGGAATCCGGCCCAGCTTCGTGAACATGTCGTTATCCTTCCTTTCCGACTGGATGCCGGCGGGACCTCGACCGCACCGGCTTCTTCCGTCTGGATCCCGTCGTTCTGAATTCGGCCCCGCGCGGCCAGATTTCGTCCTCGGGCCGGTCGAATTGCAGGAATTCCACCGGAGCGCCGTTATGGACGATGAAGGCCACCGTGACCCCGGGGCCTGGAGAGTTGGGCTGGATAATCACTTCTTTCCCTTCGAGGGCTCTCTTGATATCACGGACGACAAAGGCGACATGGGGAACGTTCTTCACCAGGTCCGGCAGCGGGCAGTCCGGGTCGAATTTCAGCCACTCGACCCCGTAGGAGCTTTCCATGTAGCCTGAGGCGTACATTTTATGGGCGGGGATGTAATCCTCTGCCGGAAGGTCTTTGTCCGTCGGGATGCCGATGTGATGATACCTGAATTCAGACATATTCTTACCTCGCGTCAGTAGGTGATTCCGCCAGCTTTAGGATATGCTAGTCGCCGGTGGGCAATCAACTGTTGATGGAGAATCCTGTCGGAAGATAAGGCGGGCGAACAGAATCGCTCTGGATCATCCATCTCTCATGGTTTCATTTCAATGCGATTTCAGACGCGCACGCAATGGACGAGGAATTCTTTTGAGTTCGAAGCGAGTGGCGATTCCGCAAAATCGCCGTAGATGGACTTGAGCTTGAGCTTGGAACGGGCCACTAAATGCTCGAGCTCATAACGGAAAAAATAGCGCATGGGAAATGACCACTCATCGTGGGACCACCGGCCTTCTTCTTCCTCCCAGTCGAACGTCATGCGGCAACGATTATTTTGCCTCAAGCCGGTCGATGAATTCCTGGATGACCTTGTGGAAAACATCCCTGTGGATTTGAGGGGCTGTGTGCCCGAAGCCTGACGGAAATTCGAACTTTTCGGCGTTCGGGAGGTTGTTCATCAGGAGCCCAGCATCCGAGTAATAAGGATCGTCCGAACTGGTAACGATGAGGACCTTGCCCATCCAACCGGGGAACGAGTCCACCGTGTATTCGTCCTGCTCGTTGAAGGCGAAGGCGAGCTTGAGGATATTCAGCGTATTCCTCTTCGTCCAATAGCTATCGATCATGCAACTGACTAGAGCCGTAGCGAATTTCCTTCTCTCCAGGACATCAGGCGGGATCTCCTTCTGGAATTCGCCGAGGCGGGTCACTTTGCGTCGCACGAGCGGCTTGATCCAACCCAAAGGAAGGAGCTTGAGCATGGTGAGCGCCCATTTCTTGCTCCGTTCCTTCCGGGGAGCCGGGGTATTGGTCAGAACCAGCCCGTCCACGCGGCGGAAATGCCTTTTGAAATAGGATTGGCCGATGATCCCGCTCAGGGACTGCCCGACTACGACCACGCGGTCGACGTGTTCGGCATCCAGCACGCGGTTGATCCCCCGGCCCATATCCTCGGGGTCGTCGAAGGCTGACACGTCGACGACCACAACCCGGTTTTGACGCTCGAATCCGAGGACGGTCTCATAGGCCAGTTCAATCCCTCCCCAACCTCCGGCAAATGTGAGCAGCGTCGTCCGGCCCGTTCCGCAAGCGTAATAGGGTATCATTTTTCCGCCGTCTTCGAGCCGGCGTTCCTGGTGGGACACCAGGAATGCCTCAAATCGCTCGAACTCGACCGGGGAGACCTTCCTCAGGACCTCGAGGGCTATTTCATCGATCATCGGGCGTCCCTCTCTTTCGCATCATGGCTTGGCGCAACACCTGAAAACCGGCGCAAGCTCAAGTCTTCTCCTCCGACACAGCTATCCGTCCAAATAAAGAGCCGGCGCTTTTCACGACATGCTTGGGCCGCCCCCTAGGCGGGCAGGACGGCCGTCAAGGCCGTCAGCAGAAGGCCGATGATTATGCTTGTGCGTCGGAAGTGTTTCATGCATATCTTCTCCGCTTTCGATTCCATGACAACGATAAATCTACCTAAGCTCTTGACCATGAAGAAGTTCAGTCCGTATTCGTCGCAATTTCGATTTCCGAGTATGTTTTTGCCTTTTCAACCAAGTCGATCCCCGGCTTCTCCTTCAGATATTTGTCGAAGAATGCCGGAATGATCACATTCATTATTTCGATCGTCCTTTGCCCGTCAATCGGTCCCAGAAGAAAGCGGACCATGGGGACGGGGTAGATGGAATAGTCCATAAAATTATAATGGTCTGAGCCCTTGACACTCAGCGAAAAACAATCGTTTGCCGATTGACTTGTTAACAATCGCCCACATCCCAGGTACCTTTTGCTGTTTATAAACATGAAGGGAATTTGATATTTCCCCTTGATCGCAGCGCTCGAAAATCCCCCGTCGATATTGACCCCGGCTTTGATTCTTCCATCTGTGGCACAGATAACGCTTGTTGCCAGGCCTCCCAGAGACATTCCGAAGACGCCGATCCGGTCCAGGTCCAGCTTGTTTGGAAAGCGATTGTCCTCCCCGTTCATGATTTTTAATCGGCCAATCAAGAACGCGATGTCCTCAGCCCAATACTTCGGGCTTTCCGTCAAGATCATCGGCAGCGTCCGGCTCATTTCCAGGAAAACCTGCTCACGTTCTTCGTCACTTCCGGCGTTTTTCAATTTCTCAAACAAACCCATGGCCGTTGGGCTCATTTGCTCTCTCATCATCTTTTGGAAACGAGGATTGCTCATCGCGATGCGGACGAGTCGCCCATCCGGGAAAGAGGAGAATTTGCATTCATAGTGATGCGCGATGCTGAAAACGACATAGCCGTGGCTCGCCAATTCTTCCATCAGGATCGTATTCTGTGAATAATGCTCACCCCACCCATGAGAAAAGATCAAGACCGGGTATGTGTTCTCTTTGGATGAGACAGGCACGTCGCGGCTCGCGTTTGTTATCAAGTCCTTGTACGACGAAGGAAATTGAAGATACTTGGTGACAAATTCCGCTTCAGCCTGCAGGAAGTAGGGCTCGGGAGCGGATTGACGATCCGACGGATACCAGGTCTTGACCGTGATTTCTCTGTCGCTTTCTTGTGTGCTGTTAAATATCTCCTTTCGATTGTCGTCAATAAAGCTCAGGTAGGTGACTCCCACAAAATGTTTTCCTGTGGGTTTCGGCAATGTTTCGGCTTGGCTATGAAGGGAACAAAAGAAAATTCCGCAAAGGATCACACCGAACCCGCATTTCATGAACCTTCTTCTCTCGAATGGAAACAATGCCCAACCCTCAACAAATAATAGGGACACTAAAATGGCGGGCCAGATTGTTCCGTGTTTCATGGTTTCCTCGTTGACTTCAATTCCAGAGGTTTAAGTTCTTCGATGATCGTCGAATCCACCCAGTAGATATCGCCGTCGCGGGAGAAGAAAATATACTTCCCATCCGGCGATAAAGAGGGCTTTCGTTAAGATCGGGCGGGACACTCATTTCTCCCTGGTATCCTTCTTTTGAAACGATCCCCGGGGCGAACAATTCCGGTGTTTCGCCGGGAGGGCTTTGTCCCAAATAGGGGCCGGATAAGGGTTCGGGCTCAGCCGGTTCTGTTTGTTTTTCCTGACAACTGCACAGCAATATCATCAACAGTGTGGCGAATGATAAAAAACGATTTTTGTTCATGTCTCTCTCCTCGTTGAAGCCATTGAATTGGGAATTGGCCGTTCGGACCTCATCCTTATTTCTTCGACGATCTTCGTGTTCACCGCGGGAAAGGTGCCGCTCTCGGCCGGCGCGACCGACCACCTTCATCTGGGACGGACGCAATGACTTGCAGATATTCATCCGCCTCATGAGACATGCGCCGGCGCCTCTATACCATCTCTTTTCTATCGGGAAAAAAGGCCAACTGATTATTGATTATTTTTGATCTGCCGCAGGATCTCCCGCACTCTTGAATTATGAGGATCCAATTCCAATGATTTTTCATAATTCTCAATGGCCAGGTCCGACTGCCCATTCAATCGATAGGCCTCTCCCATAGAGGAATAAGCATTTGCCGAATCCGGGTATTCCTCAATGTTGAGCTTCAACAGGGCAATGGCATTTTCCATTTTTTTCTCTTTAATCATCTGAGCACCCAAACCATCCAACTGTTCTTCATCAAAGATAAAACTTTCTTTCAATGGGCTCCCTTTGATTCGTTTGTATTTTTCTATGGCCTTGTCAACGCTCTCAAGCAAAATGACATCGTATAAATAGACGCCAATCGGTCTCGCCTCCACCAAGTTATAGGGAATATATCCCTCCCATTCCCAGGGTGTGAATGTATCGCCGATGATTTTCTCCAACAAGTCCTTGAATATCTTCTCGCCGTTATCGCTGTTGGTCATAATGATTATCGATGCGGCTTGACCGACAAAATTCACATTATAGTTCTGCCATCCATGGCCGTGGCCTTCTTTAAAAAACGCTTGGCCATATGGACAAGTGAAAAATCCCCAGCCCAATCCGTAGGATAATTCTATCGAGTCATATCGGTCGGTCGTCTCCAGAACCAGCGTTGGGAACTGTCGCATCGAATGAATCTTGATTGCGGGCGACAGCATGGTTTTCCAGATGGGTTTTTCCAGACCTCGGCTTTTCATAACGGCTTCGACAAATCTGGCATAATCGGAAATGGTGGTGAGCAATGAACCCGAGCCCCTGGCCGTGGTCATGCTGCTGTAATCAATCGGGCTTTCGATAATACCGTGTTCGAGGGCATAATCACCGGCAAATTTTTCCTGCCAGATAAAACTGCTTCTGTCCATACCCAAGGGTCGAAACACCCTTTCCCGGGCCAGTTCTTCCAATCCCTTTTTGGTGACCTCCTCCAGGACCAATTGCAGGAGCTGAATTCCTTCACCTTAATACGCATACCGCGACCCCGGTACAAAAAAGAATTCCAATTTCCGGTTTCCCTTGGGATTGATAAACCTGATATTCGGGAAACCGGTGGTATGACTCAGGCACATCCGTGCGGTCACCCGTTTCCAGCGGTCGTCATCGGCGAGGTCGGCATAATCGTCGTATTCAGGCAGGGGTTTATCCAGATATTGATAAAGCGGTCGATCCAGATCCAGGACATCTTCTTGGACAAGCTGCATGACGATATAGGCAAATACAGACTTGCTCAATGATGCCCCTAACATGACCGTCGTTTCAGTCAACAATTCCTTTTGCTCATTGTTTTTATATCCGTATGCTTGGATATACGTCAATTCGTTTTCATTCAATACTGCCAAACACAAACCTGTCACGTGGGCCGCCTCCATTAGGCGAGCGACAACTTCATCCACTTCTTTGGAATCAATGAAGTCACCGTTAATTCTTCTTATTCTCGGGTTTTGCGAACAGGCGAAACAGAAAAGGGCGAACGCGACAATGCCCCATTTGAAAATTTTCATAAAACTCCCCTCTATTTCTATTCTTTTGGTTTCAGCTCTTCAATGATTTTCGCATCGGCCCAGGAGACAATCCCGGCCCCATCCCGGATGGAATTTCGATTAAGCACGGACACCCTGTTTTCAGCCGGGATGCTATCCGGTTTATTGATCGCTGGCGAAGGAGAAATGCTGCTGGACGACGACCCATTTGCCGTCCCGCTTTTCGACGACGCCCGTCCAGCGCGTATTCTCCCAGGTCGCCGGTTCGCCCTTGTAGGTGTTGATGTCGTCCAGGATGCAGAAAAACCAGGCGACCTCGCCGCAGCGGGCGAACTTGATCTCCAAATCCTTCAGCTCGTGGCGGACATACTTGAAATCCGGGCTCATCCAGAAAGGGATATTCTGTTTGACGTCCTCGAAGCGCTTGATGATTCTTTTCGTGGGCGTCACGCTGATGTAGTCCTCGTCGTTGGCGATCGAGCCGTAAAAAAGCTCGGGGTCCTTGTCCTTGGCCCGCCTATTACCGAGCTGATCACCTGGGCGATCTTCTGCCTCTCCGCCTCCCGGCTGAGAGGTTTTTGGGCTGATACCTGGCTCCAGCAGAGGAGAGCCAAGAGGAAGACAACAGCCGCCCGTTTCATGGTTTATCTCCTTTGTATTAATGGGCTTTTGGCCTCGACTCTTCGATGATGTCCGCAGAGATCCAGTAGATGTCACCGTTCCTCGAAAAAAACAGGTAGCGTCCGTCAGGAGAAAGAGAGGCACCGGCCTCCCCCGCCTCCGTGTTGATCGTATTCCCCAGGTTGACCAGTCCGCCCCAGCTCCCCGCCGCGTCCCGGAACGAGGCGTAGAGATCCCAACTTCCGAAGCCCCCGTCCTTTCGGGCGTGAACGACGAGCGTCCGGCCGTTGGGCGAGACGCAAGGGCCGCTGACCTGGCCGCCGAATATGCGATCGTCGAGCTTTTCCGGTTCGGAAAAGCCGCTGCCGGCGTATTGCGAAACATAGATGCCACGAGATGCCCCGTCCGCCGCCTGGCCACAGAAATAGAGCTTGTCGTCGCCGGTGTAGAACGGCTGCACGACGATGTCGAGCCGGTTGACCGGATCGCCCAGGTTTTTCGGCTCGCTCCATTCTCCCTCGGCCTTCTCGACCATCCAGAGATCCGGCAGTTTTTCCCCCTCGCCTTTTCCCGTTCGGGGACGATTGGAGACAAAGAAAATTCTTTTGCCGTCGGGCGACAGGCAGGGCTCCATGTTGATGTAGTCCTGAGAAAAGGGCAAAACGGCCGGAGCGCACCAAACGCCGTCCTCATTCCGGATGCTGATGATGCGCATCTTCCCGTTGACCGGTTCCCGCTCCCAATAGATGATCTCCGAGCCATCCTGGGCAATGAACAGCCGGCCCTGATCCCCCTCCTTGGAGACGATCCCCGGGGCGAATACCTCGGGGGTCGTTCCCGGCGGCTTCTGCCCCAAGTAGGGGCCTTTAAGAACCGGTAGAGCGCGCTGCTGATTATGAGCGCCAAATGCAAATAGAATCGGAAATAAAATGATGGTACAAATGGCCCTGTTCTTCAAAGTTTTTCTCCAGTGTCTGAAACCAATTAATGACACTTGTACCCGGCTATTTTCGATCACTTCATGAGCTGAATAGCTTGCTGCAAGAATTTGTCCCTCTTGCCATGGGTGTTCATTTGATTCAGGCTCAGGCAAACACTGATATTCTTTTCAGGGCAATAAAAAACATCGCAATCATAGGCGCCGCCATGTCCATAAAAAGTCAACCCCTGGATAGATCTCTTCATTATTCCTAAGCCATAATCATAATCGGTTCCCCCTCTGCCCTTGTCTGCCACGGAAAGCATCAGATCTAGGGTTGACTTATTGCGAAACAGTTTCCCATCTACCAGTGCCCTGAAAAACGTATTCAGTTCTTCAGCCGTGGACACGATGCCGCCCCCGCCCCAATCAATCGAGGTGTTGATATCATCAACCAGATCCATCGTGCTGAAGAAGGCGTGCGATAATGGATTCTTGCCCCTTGGTTCCTCATAATATTCCAGATAACTGTTTTCCATGCCCAGCGGGTCAAAGACGCGTTTTTTCAACTGCGCGTGATAGGTTTCACCGGTCACCTGCTCGATGATCATAGCCAGCAGAACATAGTTCACATCACTGTAATTGAAACCCGAGCCGGGCGGGAAGACCGCTTTTCTGTTTGTCTGAAACTCGTAGTACTTCCCCATGATCTGAGCCGGATTATATTGGTATTTTGGATGTTCTATGACACCGGAAATAAAGCCGGGATCTTCCATATAATCAGCTATTCCACTTGGATGGCTGAGCAATTGTTCGACCGTGATTTGACGGCCATAGGAAATATCTTTGTAGATATGTAAGTTATCTATCTTGACGATGGGATTGTCTAAGGACATATCTATGGTGCTATCCAGATTGAGGTCCCCTTCTTCGATCAACTGCAGAACGACTGTGGCCGTGAATGTCTTCGCTATGCTGGCGATCTTGATTTTGTGATCAGCCGTCATGGCTTCCTTCTTGCCGTCTGCCATGCCGGCAGCCCCTTTCCATTTGATTTGAGGACATTCCACCAGTAACACGGCATTATGGATCGGATCTTCGCAGCTCAAACAACTCATACTATTAACCAAAGCTTGGAGTTTTTCTGATAACGGGTTTCTCTCCGTTTGTTTTTCAGAACAGTGAAAATGGATTATAACGAGTGCCCAAAGTATGATGATGAAGCGGTGCGCGGGGCTTTGTTTATTCTTCATAATTTCCTGATTTGTTACCATGCTTTTGTTTTCAGATCCTCAAGGACTTTGGCATCCACCCAGTAAAAATCTTCATGGCCGCCTTCCGTATCCCCGGAGGCTTCTGGCCAAGATATGGGCCCTTGAGAACCGGGAAATCACTCTGTTGGGCTTGACTCGCGACTATAAAAATAAGGGGCAATAGAATTCCGACATCAATGGCTTCTTTTTTCATTCCTTTCCTCATTTCAGGATGAACATGTCCCCGCGGTGTTCGGGGCAGAAGATCTCTGTCTGGTTTTTATACTCGGCGAGAGCCGCGGCCACTTCCAAGAGGATAAACTCTTCCGAATCGCCTCCTGAGGCAAGATAGGCCTTGGCCTTGAGGGTTTTGACGGCGTATTCGACGCCTTCCAGGTTGATAGGGAAAATCCGGCCCGAAGCGAAATTGCCCGGAAGGATCAACAGGTCGATTTCAATACCCCTGTCCCTCAGTGTGTCGATGGGCCTACAGAAGGCTTTTCTTTGGGATTCACTGACCAGCAGGTGGTTGTCGCCGTAAAAGATCACCAGTCCGTCTACTTCCATCAGGAATCCCGAACCGCGCATCCGAAAAGCCGATTCCACCGGGATGGTTTCCACCTTCATGCCTTGAATGGTTTTTTTCTCTCCATCGGGCAGATAGATGTATTTGGGGCCTTCTACGTCCTTGAAGTAATTGGGATTCCGCCCGATCTTGTCCTCGAAGCTGTAGACAAAAGTGATGTTTTTGTGGGTCTTTTGCCAATTTCTGTATCCTTCAGGATGGTGATGCGAATGATGCGGGCTTCCGGCAAATATGATGGTGCGGCAACCGGCTATTTCATCGAGATGGATGCGCCCGTTGGCCAACCGGGGCTCTTCCGGCAGACCTGCGCCGGATCTGTAGCTGTAATTGAACAGGAGGAAGTGGTTTTACGTTTTTACGGCATATCCGGCATCATCCATATACCAGGCATAAGCCTCGCCTTTGTTCAGGGCCTTTTTAAGATAAGGTGAAAAGCCGAAAGGAATAGTTTGGCCAGTTCCGAATTGCCTTCGATGGCGCTGATGATCAGGGGAGTTCTTCCCAGTTCGGTTAAGGGATTGACGTTTGCTCCCTTCCTGATCAGGAGTGCTGTCACCTCGACACGGTCCCAACGGATGGAACTTAAAAGGAGGGTATGGCCGAAGGAAGTTTTCGCTGCAATGTCAGCCCCATGCTCGAGCAGGAGTTCCACTCCGTCTAGATGCCCTTTATAGGCCTGGTTGTGCAAGGGCGTCCACTGGCCATCGCTTCGGGCCTCGATGTCCACGATTTTCAGATGATCGTCGGCTTTCATCCCCGCCTCCTCAGCCCTTTTTTTTATCCCCCGGCCTGAGCCTCTCGATGACATCGGCACGGACCCAGTAGGCGTGACTCTCACCGTCGCGCTGGCTGAGGAAGAACAAGTATTTGCCGTCGGCCGTAACGATCGGGCACAACTCAATCGACGGACTGTTGACCTCCGGCCCCAGCTTGACAGGGGCGGTCCACGTCCCATCGGCGTCCCGGAAGCTTACCCAGAGATCGTATTGTCGCGAGAACAGGAGGTAGCTCCCGTCGAGGGCGATAAAAGGACTCGTTTCTGCGCCCGGCGAGTTAATGGGTTCGCCCAGGTTGACGGGCTTTTCATATTTCCCGCTGACGAAACGGGCCAGATAGATATCACCCATGCCGAGGCTGTCGGATGCCTGTCCCGCGAAATATAGGTTTTTATCCTTATCCAACGAGAATTCCCAATGCATATCGTGCTCGTTGACCGTGGGATCGAGCGGGCGGGGCTTGGACCAGCCGGCGGCCGTCCTGTCGGCGTACCAGATCTTTTCGCTTCCCCTCTGCGTTTCGGCGGGAAGCGGGCGCCTGGAGATGAAATAGATCCTTTTCCCGTCGGGGGAAAAAAACGGGACGTCGTCTTCGCCGTTTGGTCCCGAGAACGGCGCCCAAGCCGGCGCCGTCCACCTGCCGTCGATGCGCTTCATCATCAGCAGGCCGCCCCGCGAATACAGCTCACCCGGAAAACTCATCATCGGCGCCCAGTAGACCTCGTTCCCGTCCGGGGAGAACACTGCCGTGCTGTGGAGGCCCCAGATCGAAGAGATGATCCCCAGGCCGAACAATTCGGGCTTATCGCCGGGAGGCGTCTGGCCGAGATAATCTCCCTTGAGGAGGGGAAACCGGGCATCTGACCTATCGGCGCCCTTTTCGGCCAGGAGACCGGCCACGGCCTCCATCCCCCGCTCCTGGGCGACGTTGTAGGCGGTCTGGCCCATGGTCGTCCGGACATCGAGGGGAGCGTCCTTGCCGATGAGGAGCCTGGCGCTGTCGGCCCGGCCGTCGCGGGCAGCATAGTGGAGAGGGGTCCAGCCGAACCGATCAGGCTTGCCCGGGTCGAATCCTTTGTCGAGGAGGAGGCCGACGATGTCGGCGGACCCTCCTGCCGCTGCGGAATGGAGGAGCCACACGCCGGAAGGATCCACGGCTTTCAGATCCTGCTTTTCCTCGGTCAGACGCCGAAAGAGCTTTGTCAAGCCCTTGTCTGCGGCCTGGGACAGCAATCCTCCCCAACTCCGCCCGCTCTCCGGCAGCTTGGCCCCTTTTTCAAGGAGAAGGTCAACGAAATCGGCCTTGCCGCGCCAAGCCGCGAGTCCGAGTGCGCTGGACCCGAATTTATCCATGGCGTTGACGTCGGCCCCGGCCTCGATCAGGGCCCGAGCCGTCGCGATCTGTCCGCGCTCCCGGGCGCAGTGGATGAGGGCCGTCCGTTGATAATCACAGCTCGTCTCGAGGGATGCCCCCCGCTTGAGGAGAGCGTCCACGATTTCCCGGCGGTCATTGCTGGCGGCGAGCTGGAGCGGCGTGCAGGACCCCGCACCGGCGAGATCGATCTTGGCGCCCTTGTCGAGCAGGAAATTGACGAGGCCGGCGTCCCTGCCGCGTGCAGCGTAGTGCAGGGGGGTATCGCTGTTGCTGTCGCGCGCATCGACGAGCTGCGGTGATTTTTCGATTAAGACCTTAACGGCGGGGACATCCCCCTTGCGGAGCAATTCAAAAATCTCCTGGGACTGAGCGGCGACCGCAAGAGCCAAAATGAAGGAAAGAAGCAATGCCAATTTCTTCAAATTTTTCTCCTCAATGTAAAATTCCTTTCATCCAAAGACATACCTTTAACCGCAAGACAAATGGACGATTGCAGTTCTCTATCCAAGGAAAAGGCCAAAGCGAAATATTATTAGTGACTGCCGGAACCTAGGCTACCGCCGCCGTGATCCTGCCGCATCCCAGACTTAGCAATCGGCAATTTAGTATATATTACGTTATTGCTTACATTTTGTTTATAATAAAAGCGGGCAGCCACTCATTTTCTTGGCATTTAGGCCTCTCTCCCCTGCTCTTTGCCAGGGCACTGAGCCTGGTAATCGCCATGGTTTCGTCCAACCGACCGGCTTGACATGCGCAGAATAAAACCAGGATCGGAATCTCACCCCATAATGACAGCAATCCGCGTGCCTGGCCAGAACCCATCCTCATTTTTTTTGCATCGCTGGAGAAAGGCAATCAGAATTTTTTCAAGATCCGGTCCCAGCGGGTCCGGGCAATGAATCGCCGGGGGACGTTTTTCAGCCATCCCATTATTCCCCTCCCTAAATCACCGTCCTTCGTGTTGTCGTACGACCAATAGTTCCGCCAGGGCTTGCCGATAATAAGGTCGGCCCGCAGCGGTCCCCAGATCCTCGAGTCGGCGCTGATGAAACGGTTGTCCCCCAGACAGAAATAATGTCCGGGAGGAACGCGGAAGGCGGGACCCTTCTCCGTCTGGACGACCTGGCCTCTATATTCACGGGGGAATTCCGGCCACCAGGAAACTCCGTCTTGGGGCGGAAAGTCGGCCGGAACGGAGGGGCGGCCCATCAGGGTTTTGTCGGGATCGAAAAGTTGTTTTCCATCGATGTAAACAATGTTTCGGATAATCTGGAGCGTCTCTCCCGGAAGGCCGATCATCCGCTTGACATAGGTCAGATGGCTCCAGTCCCGGGCGGCGCAGGCGGGCGGTGCTTTGAAGACGACGATCATGCCCCGCTCGATTTTTTGTTGCGGCAAAAGGAGAGCGTCGACCGGGCTGAACGGCCGGCTGTAGGCGACCTTGTCCACCAGGAGATGGTCGCCGACGAGCATGTGGTTTTCCATCGAGGAAGTGGGGATGACGAAGGACTGCAAGAGGAAGCCGTTGACAAAGAAGACGACCACAAGGACTTCGAGCAGCATCTTGAGGTTCTCGCGGACCCCTCCCCTTTTTCCAGGCTGTCTCTGTCCTTTTCCCAATTTTCTTTTCGACATTGGGATTTCTCTCAAGGGATCCTAAAGCAACCGCATCAACCAGGAGCCGGCGATGACCGCTCCGACCATCATGAGGAAAAGTTTTCCGGCATGCCGCAATGTCGGTCTCGGCCGGTCATGCTTGAGAGCGGCCATCAGGGCGGAAACGATCACGGCATAAACGACCAGGG
>JBAUIH010000211.1:0-13585 GCA_049682755.1 Candidatus Aminicenantales bacterium
GGCCAGTACCGGGCTGACGTCGCTGACGATGTTCCCGCTCGCGGCGAAAAAGACGGCGCCGGCAGCCGGGCGGAAGAGCGTCTGGACCGCGTCGTTGACGGTATCGACCGCCGGGATCTTGTCGACGGTCATCTCGATCACCAGGAGCACCGCGATGACCACGAGCACCACCGGGTTCGTCAGGGCATTCCATGGCGCCTTGAGAGTGATGAGCGTGGAGTACCTGGCCAGCAAACCGACGATCAGCAAAGGCAGATAGGCGTTCAACCCGGTGGCTGCGGCCAGGCCGAACGCCGCCAAAACCCCTGTCATTGCCGGAACACTCTTCCCGCCGCGGGATGAACCCTAGAGAGATCTCCTGCTTATTTCGGGATCTTCAGACTCTGGCCGACTTTGATCAGGTTGGGATCGTTCAGGATGTTCCGGTTGGCCTCGAAGATCTTCGGATAGAGGCTCGCCTTTCCGTAAAAGCGCTGGGCGATCGCGCTCAGCGTGTCTCCGCTCTGGACGACGTAGGTCGTCACTTCCTCCGTCACCGGCGCCTGGGGAGGCGGAGCCGGCCTCGCGGCCGGCGCTTCCTTGACCCGGATCCGGTTTACGGTGTTCTCGGTGGTGATCATCCTGTTGAATTCGGTCATAACCCGGACCTTGGCCTCCATTGTGTCGGCCTCTCCCTCGAGAGTCACGACCTTGCCGTCGACCGTGGCCCTAAGGTCCCGGACTCCCGGGACAGAGCCGCTGAGTGCCACGACGGCCTCCTGGATCTTGCGACCGAAAGATTTTCCAAAAATACCCATCGCGTTCCTCCTTTGAGCGTCCGTCTGGATTGACGGCGCACTGGAGATTTTTCAGGATCGGGGCGCGGCGGCCCCCCGGTTTCTCCCGTCCGGGCGACCATTATCGCAAAAAAATCCGGAATAAAGCAAATGCGCGCGCCGGCGCCATTTTCTGGACCGTTCTTCATCCGGGGGGAGGGCCCGACCGATTCCAGCGGCTCTTTTATCATGAACATCGCCGCCGACAGAAACCGCTCGCCAAAGCTCCCCCCTCGACATCCTTTATTTGCGTGAACGCTCCCGCCTCAGAAAAGCGCGCGGACGAAATAGAACGTCATGATTCCGGAAACAACGAGCTCGACGGCCATGGCCGCCATCATACCGGCGAAAACGCCCCATCCGGCGCGGAGGGCGGAAAGATAAATGCGCCGACAACCATCCCGATGAACGCGCCCCAGAAGCCGCGCTTGGAGGCTCCAAAGCGGCGGGTTCCGGCCAGGGGCATGGCGTAGTCGAGGACCATGGTCAGGGCCGTCAGGCCACCCATGATGACCAGAAAAGCCGGGCCGAAAGGTTTCCATCCCTTGGCGATGGAAAGGAGGATGAGACCGATATTATATATCCCTTCGATGCGGGTTCCAACTGCTTAATTTGAAATGTCCAGGTTCATTGTGATAATTTGAAGACCGCTCCATGGTTTTTCGTAAGAGCCGGCGCCGGCAAACGACCTTTGTTTTCGGCCTCTGCGTCGCCTGCCTTCTCTCCCACTCCGCCTGCATGTCTGAAAAGAGCGGCTTTGAAAACCCGAAAAGGCTGCGGCTGGCCGTCATTCCGATGGGAACAACCCACGAATTCTGGAAGGCCATTCATGCGGGCGCCAAGAAAGCGGCGGACGAGCGCGGCGTCGAGATCATCTGGAAAGGACCGCTCAAGGAGGACGATCGCAACGATCAGATCCAGATCGTCGAGACGATGATCAACGCCGGAGTCGACGCCATCATCCTGACGCCGCTCGACGACCGGGCGCTGATGCCCCCGGTCGCCGACGCCAGAGCCCGCGGAATCCCGACCGTCATCTTCAACACCGCCCTCGCCGGGAGCGATCACATCGCCTACGTCGCCACGGACAGCTGGAAAGGGGGCGTGCTCGCCGCCGAGCGCATCGGCTCGCTCCTCAGGGGCCAAGGAAAGTTGATCCTCATCCGCATCATCGAGGGCATCGAGGGCAACCGCCAGCGGGAAGAGGGATTCCTCGAGACCATCCGCTCGAAATTTCCTGATATGATCATCCTTTCCGATAACCAGTACGCGGGAATCACGACGGAAACGGCCTACCAGACGACGGAAAACCTGCTGGCCCGGTTCCCCGATGTCGAGGCGATCTTTACACCCAACGAGTCGACGACCTTCGGCTGCCTGCGGGCGCTCCAGGACCACGGTCTCGCCGGCCGGGTCATCCATGTGGGCTTCGATTCTTCTAAAAAGCTTATCGAAGGGCTAGAGAAAAGGGAGCTGATGGGGCTTGTGCTGCAGGATCCGGTCCGGATGGGGTACGAGAGCGTCAGGACGGCCGTCGCTCATCTGCGGGGAGAGCCCTACGAAAGCCTCATCGACACCGGCGTCTATCTGGCCACACCCGAGAACATGAACAAACCCGAGGTCTGGAGACTTCTCGTCCCGGACCTCTCGATCCTGGACAGATGACAGGCCGTCGCCGACCGGCCAGAGGAGGAAGCGCCATGGGGAAAGGACTGTTGGGGATCACGCTAGGCCTGACCGTCTTGAGCTTGGCCCTCATTTTGTATGGGGGGAGGCAGAAGTCCAGGGCAGGCGACTTTAAGGAGGGACAAGGCCAGGATTGGAAAATCCACATCCTCTCCTCGAGCCACCAGGATATCGCCTGGATGAACAGCCCCGAAGCCTGCATCGAGTATCGCGACACCCACTGCATCACCCCCGCTCTGGAGATGATGGCCCAGAATCCCGATTACTGCTTTGTCATGGAAAATATGCTCAACCTGATGGAGTACATCGAGCGTCATCCCGGGCGCCGCGAGGACGTCCTCGGGTTCACCCGGGAGGGGCGGCTGGAGTGGGGAGCCACATTCAACCAGCCCTATGAGTCTTTGCTCAGCGGCGAGCAGCTCATCCGGGGGGCGTATTTCGGCCGGAAATGGCTGAAGAAAAACTTCCCCGGCTGCGACGCCCGCGTCTATTTCAATCCTGATGTGCCCGGCCGGGCCCTGCAGATGCAGCAGATCCTGAGCAAGGCGGGCATCCCTTACATGGTCATCAGCCGTTACCATAAGGGATTCTACCGCTGGCTGAGCCCTGACGGCTCCTCTGTGCTGGCCTACAGTCCGGGCCATTACACGAATGCCTCGGCCATCCTGGGCGCTTCACCCGCGGAGGGTGCCGGGCTTCTCGATGCCGAACTGGCCTCCTGGGCCGCGTATTATCGCGACCATCGGATCCCGCCCGGATTTCCCCTTCTTCATTCCGTGGATTTTTCCCAACCCACCGATTTCGGTCCTTTGATCGATCTCTGGAACGGCCGTCAATCATCCAGCGGTCCCGGCCGGAACTCAGGAATGAGGTACTCATCGGCCGCTCATTTCTTCAAGGCCCTGTCCGAGACCGACCCGAACCTCGACCGGATCACCGGCGAGCGGCCGAACCTGTGGCTTTACATCCACGGTCCGACCCACCATTGGGCGGTCTCCGCCCAGAGGGAGGCGGGAGTTCTCCTGCCGGCGGCCGAGATTTTCAACGCCGTTGCCTCTCTTCTCGAGAAAGACCCGGCGGGCTATCCTTCACGGGAGATGGAAGAAGCCTGGCTGGCGGCCATCTATCCGGACCACGGCTGGGGCGGCAAAGAGGGACAGCTCACCGACCGGCTGTTCCGCAAGAAACTGGAGTTCGCCAGGGACCAGGGAAGAGAGATGCTCGATCAGGCCCTGTCGAGGATCGCCGCCCGCGTCAAAAGAGTTCCTTCGAAAGGAATTCCGATTGTTGTTTTCAACAGCCTCTCCTGGCGTCGCTCCGACCCGGTGGCGGTGACAATCCCTGAGTCTCAGGGGGGGTGGCAGGTTCAAGATAACCAGGGAAACACCATGCCGTCCCAGGCACTTCCTCTGCTTCCCGGCCAAGCGGAGGAAGCGACGATGCGCCTGCAGTTCATGGCTCAGGATGTGCCGGGTTTGGGGTACAAAACGTTCTACCTGACCAAGGGAGTGACGGCGGCTTTCCGTCCCGCCCCGGCGCTGCAGGAGTCCGGGTTATTCGAGAATGACTTCTACCGGGTCGAATTTGCTCCAGGCGGACTGCGCAGGATATACGACAAGGAGCTCAAAGCCGACCTGCTCGACACCGGGAAATTCCTGGGGTTCGAAATCTTCACCATGCAATCGGTCGGGAACGGAGCCGGGGAATTCGGCCGGGTCCAGCAGCCCACGATGGAGAATTTCGATTCCCTCGGCCGGCACAATACTCCGTGGGAGCCCGATCCGCTCGTATCCGGACCGCTCCAGGCCGTCTTCCGCCTCCGGGAGAAACTGGAGAATTGCACGATCGAACAGAAAGTCATTGTCTATAATCACCTCAAGAGGATCGATTGCGAAATCGCCATCCTCGATTGGGACGGAGCTCCTTACCGGGAATTCAGACTTGCCCTGCCGGTGAACGCGCCGGGCGGCCGGGTGGCTTATGAGGTCCTTATGGGAGTCGTGGAGGTCGGCCGGAGCGAAATCCCGGGCACAGGGGGCCCGGCCTATGGCAACTTGGACTATGACCAACCGTGCGCTGCGATCCGGCCCCGCGAGGTCCAGAACTTCTTGAGTGTTGAGGGGACGGATTTCGGGCTTACCCTAAGCACCAGCGTCGCCGTCAATGACTATCTTGACCCCACTCCTGATCCCGCGCCTTACCCTATCCTTCAACCCGTTCTGCTGGCATCGCGCCGGAGCTGTCACGGGGAGGGCAATTGGTATCTCCAGGAAGGCGACCACCATTACCGTTTCTCCGTCACCTCGCACCTTCCCGGATGGGTCAACGGCTACCGGCTCGGTATCCAAGCCAACGTCCCGCTTTTTCCGGTCAATGGGGCGCCCGCAGGGGATGAGGTGACCCTGCCGGAGGAAAAGAACTTCTTTGAAATCTCGGCCGCAAACGTTCTGGTGAGCACCGTCAAGAAATGCGAGGACGACGATTCCATCATCGTTCGACTTTATGACATCGAGGGAAAGGATGCGAAGCTCACTTTGGGCCCGTTTTTCCCTGTAGCCAAAGCCGAGCTTGTGAACATGATTGAAGAAGAGGGGAAAGCCCTTCCCTGCCGAAGTGATGGTTTGAGCTTGAACTTTGGTCATCATGCGATCGAAACGCTCAAGCTATGGCCGAAATAGGCGGGTTTTCATTCAGGTCCCGCCCGGCGATGGCGGGAAGCCTGCCGTGTTTCTCCAGGTGGGTAAGTGTGAATAAGTGAGGAAATGAAAATGCGCCCAAATCAGATCAACGTAAAGATCCTTGCGCTGGCCGTGATGCTGTCCTCATTCCTCCTCGCCTGCCGAAGAGGAGAAGAGAAAGCCGCTCCGGCTCCGCCGGTAAGTCCGCTCCACTTCGCTCTCATCCCCCCCGGTGAAACACCCGCCGCGGTCGTGCGCACGGCGGCTCACATCGTCCCTACGCCAAACCAGCTGGCCTGGCAGGAAATGGAGTTCATCGCCTTCGTCCATTTCGGCCTGAATACCTTCACCGACAGGGAATGGGGGGACGGCACGGAGGACCCGCGCCTCTTCAACCCGACCGATCTTGACGCCCGGCAGTGGGCCAGGGTTTTTAAAGACGCCGGGATGAAGATGATTATCGTCACGGCCAAACATCATGACGGATTCTGCCTCTGGCCGAGCCGGTTCACGGACCACAGCATCAAAAAAAGCCCCTGGCGTGGCGGCCGGGGAGACGTCGTCGGCGAGCTGGCCCAAGCCTGCCGCGAAGCCGGGCTCAAGTTCGGGATCTATCTATCCCCTTGGGACCGGCACGAGCCAACCTACGGCGATTCGCCCGCCTACAACAGGCATTTCTGCGATCAGCTTCGCGAGCTGCTGACCGGCTACGGCGAAGTCAACGAAGTTTGGTTCGACGGCGCCTGCGGCGAAGGGCCGAACGGCAAAAGACAGGAGTACGACTGGTGGGCCTATTACCGGGTCATCCGCGAGCTGCAGCCGAGGGCCGTCATCTTCGGCGTGGCGCCCGACCTCCGCTGGGTGGGAACGGAATCGGGCTACGGCCGGGAGACGGAATGGAGCGTCGTCCCGGTCAACCTGAAAGATCCGGGGGACTCGTCTCCTCTCTCTCTCGACGATCTCTTCATGCCCGGCGACATGACGGCCGAGGATCTGGGGAGCCGTGATAAAATCGCCGGCGCCAGGGCGCTCGCCTGGTATCCGGCGGAAACGGATGTCTCCATCCGGCCGGGCTGGTTCTATCACTCCGCCCAGGACGGAGAGGTCAAGTCTCCCGAGAAGCTCGTCGATATCTATTTCAGCTCGGTGGGCCGGAACGGCGTCCTCCTGCTCAATGTCCCCCCGGATAGGCGCGGCCTCATCCACGAGAATGACATCCGGAACCTGATGGAGATGCGCCGGATCCTGGACAGGACGTTCGGGGTCAATCTGGTAGCGGGCGCCAGGGTTAAAGCGACGAGCGAGAAAAAGGGCTGTGGAGCCGGGTTTATCCTGGACGAAGACAAGGCGACTTTCTGGACGACGCCGGATGGAGTGGAAACGGCCACCCTCGAGTTTGTCCTTCCCGAGAAAAAGACTTTCGACATCGTCCTTCTCCAGGAGGAAATCCAGATGGGCCAGCGGGTGGAAGACTTTTCCCTTGAAATCTGGGACGGCGATGCCTGGCGGCCGTTAGCCGTGGGCACCACGATCGGCTACAAACGATTGCTCCGTGTTCCAGAGATCAAAGCCGAGCGTGTGAGATTGACCATTGAGAGATCGCGGATCAGCCCGACGCTGTCCGCCTTCGGCTTATATAAATATTCTGGCTCAGAGAACAGGTAATCCCTGGCCTGAGGTTTTTCTTTACCCGGCTCTCAAAGAGCGACACCTTAAAAAGGCTCTTCGGGGCGGGATGAAGTTCACTCCGGCCGGCCGAGTCGAGCCCGGCAGACATCTAAAACGGCCATATCCAGAGGATCAGAGGGACGGCGATAAGAACAATCAGGATCTGAAGAGGGAGCCCCATCCGCCAATAGTCGCCGAACCTGTAGCCTGCCGGGCCCATGACCAGTGTGTTCGACTGGTGGCCGATGGGAGTGAGGAAGGCGCAGGAGGCCCCGATGGCCACGCTCATCAGGAAAGGATCGGGCGAAACACTGAGAGCGGAGGCGATATTGACCGCGATAGGCGCCATGAGCACCGCCGTGGCCGCGTTGTTGATGATGTTCGAGAGAAGCGTCGTCCAGCTGAGCAGCCCGACGAGCGGCACCGCCGGCGACATCCCGTGTGTCAACACGAGAAACTGATGGGCGATGGTTCCTGCGCCCCCGCTCGTCTCCAGCGCTCTGCCGACGGGAATCAGTGCGCCCAGGAGAACGATAACGGACCAGTCGACGCTTTCGTAAAGCTCCCGCATGGAGATCAGGCCCGAAAGGACCATCAGGACAACGGCTAGGACCAGCGCGACCTGGATGGGCAATAGGCCCAATGCCGCCGAGCCGACGGCGCCCAGGAAAATGGCCGCTCCAAGCAAGGCCTTTTGCGGTTGGCGGACACCGATTTCCCTCCGGGCGAGGGGGATGCAGCCCAGCTGCCGCAGCGTCTCATGGACCGTTTCCATGGCGCCGCTGAACAGGAGGATATCACCATTTTGAAAACGAAGGGATGCCAACCGGCTCTTTAGACGCCTGCCTTTCCGGGCCACCGCCAGGAGGTTGAGGCCGAACTTCTGGCGCAGGTTGAGGCTGTAAGCCGTCTTCCCGATTATCATCGAATTCCCCGTCACGATGGCCTCGCTCAGACCCATTTCCTCGGACTTCAGTATATCGTTCCCCAATTTCTTATCCTCGGCCAGGTCAAGCCGGGCCGCCCGGATAAGGGACTTCAGGTCGCCCGAGTCCGCCTCGATGACCAGGATATCTCCTTCATCCAGATACTCGTGCGCTGAGGGAGCGATGATCCGTCGTTTTCCTCTGGCGATCCCGATAACGTTGACCTCGACATCCTTGAATTGACTGAGAGCGCTCAACTGGGCTCCCGCCAATGGGGACCCCTTGGATACCCGGACCTCGGTCAGGTAATCTTCGATGTGGAAAAGTTCTTCACGGGAAGCCTGGCCCTTGCGTTCGGGGACCAAACGCCAGCCCACGACGGAGATGAAGACAATTCCGGCGACGGCGACGCCCAGTCCGACGGGAGTGAAGTCGAACATGCCGAACGGCGGGCTCCCGGTTTTCGCCCGGGCCAGGGCGATGATGATGTTCGGTGGAGTCCCGATCATGGTCGTCAATCCGCCGAGCAGGGACCCAAAGGCGATCGGCATGAGCAGATAGAACGGCGACCTCTTGTTCTTGCGGGCGATCTGAACAGCGACGGGAAGAATGATGGCGATGGCCCCGACGTTGTTTATGAAAGCGGAAAGGAAGGCCACGACCGAGGTCAGAGAGACAACCTGAACCCAGGGTTTCTTCCCGACTTTGGAAAGTTGATGCGCAAGTTCATCGACCAACCCGGAATTTGTCAGGCCCCGGCCCAGAATCAGGACGGCGACGACGGTTATCACCGCGGGATGTCCGAAGCCGAGGAAGGCCTCATCGGCGGGCACGATTCCCGCGATCGTCGCCAGCAGAAGCGCCATGACGGCAACGATGTCATATCGCCAGCGCCCCCAGATAAAAAGGATGATCGCGAGGAAAAGCGTGGCGAAAATGATGACTTGTGACATATGAAAAAAGCCGCTCTCCTTCCTTTAACCGCCAACGACGGCGAAAAATGCCATCGCCGCGAAAAAGACAAGAAGACTGAGGCCGAATCCGGATTTCAGGTAATCACCGGGCACATAGTTGCCGGGTCCCATGACAAGCAGATTGGCCTGTTGGCCCACGGGCGTCATAAAACCGTTCGATGCCCCGATCGCAACACAGATCAACATGGTTTGGGGGCTCAATCCGATGGCGGCCGCGGTCGAAAGGGCCACCGGCCCCATCAGCACGGCGGCGGTCACATTGGATGTCACCAGGGCGACGGCCCAAGTCAGAACAAAAACGGCGCCGAGGACGAATGGACGGCCTGAAGCCGACAGGGGAACCAGCGTTCCCTCCACAAAAAGATCGATGGCGCCCGTTTTGGCCAGGGCCGTCCCCAGGGAAATGAAGCCGCCGATCAACACGATCATGCGCCATTCGATCGCCCGGTAAGCATCCGCCAGGCTGAGACAGCGGGTCAGGATCATGAGCGCCGCGGCGGAAAGGGCGGCCATCGACAACGGGAGCGCCCCAGCGACGACGGAGGTGATCAGGACCCCCAGAATGGCCGCCGAGATCAGCATCTTGCCCCGGCGCTCAGGGCGATGGGACGCCTCGATCCCGGACACGACGATGAATTCATCGGTCGCCGCGAGCAGCCGGATCTTCGACCAGGGGCCGCGGATCAACAAGGCGTCCCCAAGTTGAAGCGTTTCTTCACCGAGGCGGGCGCGGATGGGTCTTCCTCCCCTCCAGATGGCCAACACGGTCAGGCCGAGTCGCTCCCGCATCAGGATATCTCTCAACTTCTTGCCCCCATAAAGCGAGCGCGGGGGAAGAACGACCTCGGCGATGCCGAGCTCACCGGATACGATTTCGTCCGGCTCGAGGCTCCCCCTCCGGCATACCTCGAAATCGAACTCCGCGGCGGCCCGGCCGATGTCCTCTTCCCGGCCCTGGACGAGCAAACGGTCCTCGGTCCTGAGGACGTCTCCGCCGAGCGGCGAGAACCTCTCCAGGCCGGGCCTCAAAATGCTGATGACATTGATGCCGAATACGGAACCGAGCCGGCTTTCTTCCAGGGTGCGGCCGACGATCCTGCTGCCGGGCGGAACCTTGAGCTCGAAGAAACGTTCGTCCAGACGATAAATGGATGGCAGCGCCTCCGGCGAGACCGCGCGGCGAATTTTTTCGTCCGCATGTCTGACCGGGAGGAAGCGCCTTCCAGCCGCCGTCATATAGATTATTCCAAGGATAGTCAAGGTGAGACCGATAGGAGTGATCGCGAAAAAGCCCAGGTCTTTTCCTTCCGCTGTTTTGAGCATCGAACTGACGATGACATTCGGTTGAGAGCCGACAAGAGTGAGCGTTCCACCGAGGATCGTGCCGAAGGAGAGAGGCATCAGCAGTTTCGAAGGAGCCAGCCCCGACCTGAGGCTCAAAGCCATGGCCGCCGGAAGAAGGATGGCCGTGGCCGCGACGTTGGTGATGACCGAGGAGAGGAGCGCCCCAACCACCATGACGGTCGCCACCGTGCGGGCTTCCGTCTTGCCGCTGATGCTTTGCAGATGCCGGCCGATCAACCCCGATACTCCGGTGCGATGAAGGCCGCCGCTGACTATGAACAGGGACGCGACGGCGATGATTAAAGGGCTGCCGAAGCCCGCGAAGGCCTCTTCGGCCTCGAGAATCCCCGCGAACATGAGGACGACGAGAATGAGGATGGCCACCAGGTCGGAACTCAGCCATCCTGTCAGCAAGAACAGGCAGGCCAAAACCAGCACGATGATCAGGGCAGCCACCTCAACCGTCACGGGAATCTCTCTCCTTATCCGGAAAAATAGCCATCCGAAATAACGGCTGATCGACTAAGACCGGATTCGCGCTCTCCATGTCTGCTGTACGGCGATTTCAGAATATAACTTCACCGGACAAATGAAGTCAAGAAATCCCGAGCGCGTGAGGAGCGGCGATCGCGCGTGGACGTCTTTTGACTCCGTGATGGTGGTGTGTTATAAACCACTCCCGCCAGTGATGAGGCTGAGAGAACGCCTTGGCAAAGGAGAGTTGCCGATGAATATGGTCGCCCCCTGGTTTTTAATCCTATCCTTGATCGCTTTGGGCGTACCGGCCCTTTCCTCTGCCGGCCAGGAAACCGAAACCCAACGCGAAGCCCGGATGAAGTGGTGGACCGATGCCCGCTTCGGCCTGTTCATCCACTGGGGACTTTATGCCCTTCCCGCCCGGCATGAATGGGTCAAACAGCGTGAGACGATCACCGACAAGGATTATCAAAAATATTTCGAGCATTTCAACCCTGACCTTTACGAGCCTAAAGAATGGGCGCGCTTGGCCAAGGCCGCCGGAATGAAATATTTCGTCGTCACAACCAAGCATCACGAGGGTTTCTGCCTTTGGGACTCCAAGTCCACGGACTATAAAGCGAACAGAACGCCATACGGGAAGGACCTGATCAAGCCGTTGGTCGAAGCCTTCCGGGCGGAAGGGCTGCGTGTCGGGTTCTACCATTCGCTCCTGGACTGGCATCATCCCGATTACCCGGTCGACCGCTTCCACCCGATGTTCAACAACCTCGAATTCCGCAACCAGGCCAAAGACCGCGATGTCCGCAAATACGCCGAGTACCTGCACAACCAGGTCCGGGAGCTGCTGACGGAATATGGGCCGATTGACTGCCTCTTCATGGACTATTCATTCCCCGGAGAGAACGGCAAAGGACGAAGCGACTGGCAGTCCGAAAAACTGATCCGATTGATCCGCGAGCTCCAGCCTCAAATCATCGTCAACGACCGTCTCGACCTCCTCGATGTCCCGGGCGGCTGGGACTACCGGACTCCCGAACAGTTCATGCCCCGGGAGTGGGTGACGATGGACGGGAAGCGAGCCCCCTGGGAAACCTGCCAGACATTCTCCGGTTCCTGGGGATACCACCGGGACGAAGCCACCTGGAAGAGTGTCCGCCAGCTTGTCGTCATGCTGATCGAGACGGTGAGCAAGGGAGGTAACCTGCTCTTGAACGTCGGACCGACGGCCCGAGGTACCTTTGACGACCGGGCGAAGGAACGCCTGGAAGGTATCGGCGCCTGGATGAATAATCACAGCCTGTCGATTTATGGATGCACACAGGCACCCGATGAGTTCCGGACGCCGCTAAACTGTCTCCTCACCTATAGCCCGGAGACAAAATGTCTCTATGTCCACGTCCTCGAATGGCCGATGGGAGCTCTCTATCTCGACGGCTTCGCCGGACGGGTTGCCTACGCCCAGCTCCTCAACGACGCTTCCGAGGTTAAATTCATCGATCAAAGTCGCGCCGGGGAGATCGGATTCTTTCCAGGAGAAAGAAAGGGAAAGAAAGGGGATGCGATCATCTTCCGCCTTCCCGTGAACCCTCCGAATGTCACCGTCCCGGTGATCGAGCTCTTTCTCAAGTAATCGGCAAAAAACACTATCTCTTATCCGAAGCGCCGGGCTTGGTGAGCGGCACTCCGGCTTTGCAGAAGGGACAGGCATCGGCTTCATAGGCCTCGATCTTGAGGGCCAGCAGGCTGCTGACCGATTCGCCTTCGATCGCTACCGCTCCGGCCGTCCGGTCGACCAGAACGTAGATTCCGGCGATGCCAACCCCCCTCTGCAACACGCTTTCGACGACTTCCTGAATAGAGCCGCCGGTGGTGAGAATATCCTCGACGATAATAGCCCGTGTCCCGGCTCCCAGGCCTGACCAGCCCGGCCGGAAGGTCATCTTTTCTTCCACCCGCTGGCTGAAAGCGAATCTCTTCCCCATCTTGAGCGCGGCCAGGAAGCCGATGGCGATGGCGCCGTAGGCCGGGGAGACGACATAGTCAAACTCTTTTTTCTCGCTTTTGATCAGATCGACCAGGAGGTCGACGATCTTGTTCAGAACGGCCGGTTTTTCGATCAGACGGATCTTCTCGAAATACCACTCCGAGTGCTTTCCCGAAGTCAGCCTGAAATGCCCCTGCAACAGCGCATCCGCTTCCTTGAACAGGGAGAGAATCCACTCCTTGCTCGTGCTGTTCATGCCGTCCTCCTGAACGCAATTAGGCGATGTCCGGCAGCGCCGCTCCCGGCGCGTGTATTTAGTCAATAGCATTATAGATAACGGGACTATTTGCGCAAGCCAATGACCTGACTGAGGAAGCAAACAACCGGTCTCATCCAAGGAAATAAAGACTGCGCCGGCGGTCACCGGCCGCGCTGGGACCACTTCTTTCAGTCCCCTCCCGGCATTCAAATCGCCACCGTTTCGTCTCCGCGAACCCGGAATGATATAATCCACCCATGATCAAGGCGATTCCCGAAGACTTTATCGTCGAAGAACGGGCGCAGCTGCCGCTCCGGCCCGAGGGAGCGTACCGGGTTTATACGCTCAACAAGCGTCACTGGAATACGCTCGACCTCATTCACTATCTCTCCCGGTCTCTCGGTCTTCCTTCTTCTCTCTTCTCCTACGGCGGAAAAAAAGACAAGCACGGCTCGACTTCGCAGTTCATCGCCATCCGGAAGTCCCGGGATTTCAGCCGCGAGGGTAAGGATTTTTCCCTCGAATCCCAGGGTTTCATGGACCGGCCGATGGGCCCGGATCTGATCGCCGGTAACGCTTTCACGGTGACGATCAGGGACCTCGCTGACCTCTCCCCTCTCGAGATCAACCTCGAGCAAGTCAGAAAGACGGGCTTTCCCAACTTCTTCGACGATCAGAGGTTCCGGAGTTTTGATCCGGAAAGAGGCTTCTTTGCGGAAAAGATTCTCAACAGGCATTGGAACGGTGCCCTTCAACTTTTTCTGACGAGCT
>JBAUIH010000212.1:0-4433 GCA_049682755.1 Candidatus Aminicenantales bacterium
AAACACCTGTCTTTGCTATGACTTCTGGAGAGCCGGATGCATAACGAAAGGTGCACGTCCGGTTCGGAGAGAGGAGATGGTAAACCGATTTCCGCGAGGAAACACGGCGACCATCTCCCACTCAACCTCAACCCTAGATTCGTCTGGCGCATGGTTTTGTGTTTCTGACGGCGGTCATGGACTGGTTCAGTCGCTATGTTTTAGCTTGGGAACTCTCGATTCTCTTGGATAAAGAGTTCTGCCTGCCGGCGCTTGACCGGGCTCTGGGGATCTCCCGGCCGGAGATATTCAACAGCGACCAGGGCGGGCAGTACACGAGCCCGGATTTTACGGGCCGACTCGAGGCGAAGGGCATCCGGATTTCGATGGACGGGCGCGGCCGGGTGTTCGACAATGTTTTCATCGAACGTCTCTGGCGGACAGTGAAGTACGAGGAAGTCTATCTTCATGCCTACGAGACGGTGGAGGAAGCCCGCCGGCGTCTGGCGAGCTACTTTATTTTCTATAACATGGAGCGGCTGCATTCATCGCTTGGCTATCGGACACCGCGGGAGGTCTATTTTTCCGGATCGGCGAATGCCCTCGCTGGAGCTGAGAGTTTGATATGAATCGAAATGAGATCGTCGTTCCTAGGGCATCCTGGTGCGATGTTTTTTTGGAAAAGCCGGAAAAAGCCCCTATTCCGCGCACACGGCGGTTATTGTGGTTAAAAATGGGCCCGGCCGCAATGCACCTTACTGGCTCCTCATTATTGTCCAAAGAATGGGGGGAAGTTCAATCTCCTGTTAGGGGTGTTCAATAATAATGTGGGTATCTGTTCAATACTCACGCTACCCCAAAATAGGAGAAAACCCAAGAGGTAACTCCATAAAGAATTAAATACTTGCATAAAACAGGCTGATTTAGCCAAGATGGGAAAAAATACCGAAAAAGTGGGGATAACTTTTCCAAGAAAGTGGGGGTAAGTTTTGTCTAAAATGAGCAGCTTGATGTTTTTTTCGGCTAAAAGAAGATTTCTGCAAGGGATAATTTTATCTTTCAATTATTTTGTTTTATTTGTACACTTATTTTCTCGACAAATTAAGCTAGGAAGTAAGCATGCTCGAAGGAAAGTATCAACAACTCTATGGTTCTCTACGAAAAGTCTTAACTCCCCGCTATCTATTACATGATGAGCTCAGCCTTTTGGCTTATGGCACCGATGCCAGCTTTTACCGGCTTCTGCCCAAGCTTGTGATCAAAGTTGACACGGAGGAGGAAGTGCTCACGGTCTTCAAGGGCTGCAAGGCGTTACGATTGCCTCTGACGATTCGCGCTGCGGGCACCAGCCTTTCAGGGCAATCGATTTCTGACTCTGTTTTGATGGTTTTGGATCACGGTTGGAAGAAAATGGAGATACTCGAGGGTGGCGCTAAAATAAAACTGCAGCCCGGCGTTATCGGCGGCGATGCCAACCGGGCATTGCTACCCTATGGCAGAAGAATAGGGCCTGACCCGGCCTCCATCGATGCCGCTATGATTGGAGGGATCGCTGCCAATAACGCCGGCGGCATGTGTTGCGGCACGGAGCAAAACAGTTATCACACCCTTGCCGCCATGCGAATCATTCTCATGGATGGCGCCATTCTTGATACGCAGGATCCGGCTTCCATCACCGCCTTTCGCCATTCCCATGCCTCAATGCTGCAGAAGATTTCTTTGCTGCGCGATCAAATTCTGGCGCAGCCGCTTTTAGCCGATCGCATTAGCGCCAAATACAAGATGAAAAATACCATGGGCTATAGCCTCAATGCTTTGGTTGATTTTGACGAGCCCATCAATATCTTACAACACCTGATGATCGGTTCCGAGGGCACGCTCGGCTTTATCAGCGACCTCACCTATCATACCGTGCCCGAATATGCGGACAAGGCCAGCGCATTGATGATCTTTAAGGATATCGAAACAGCCTGCAAAGTCGTGGACATATTAAAGGCTAAACCCGTGGAGGCCGTTGAGCTCATGGATCGCGCAGCGCTCCGTTCCGTTGAAGCAGAAGAAGGCATGCCCTCTTATCTAAAGGAACTGGATGAAAGGGCGGCGGCGCTCTTGGTGGAAACGCGCGCCGCAAACGACCGGCAATTGACCGAAAAAATAGAAGAAATTACCGCCGCATTGAAATACTTTCCTTCCCTATTGCCAATTGCTTTCACAAAAAAAGTTGCCGAATATGCCAAATTTTGGAATATTCGAAATGGATTATTCCCATCGATTGGCGCCATGCGCGAGAGCGGCACAACCGTGATCATGGAGGATGTTGCGTTTCCCGTGCCGAAACTCGCAGCAGCGACGGGCGAATTACAGGCGCTATTTACCAAACACGGCTATCCTGACGCCATCATTTATGGCCATTCATTGGCAGGCAATCTGCATTTCGTATTCAAACAAAATTTTAACATTGCGGCCGAAGTAGAACGCTACCGCCGTTTCATGGATGATGTGACTGAAATGGTCGTTAAAAAATATGATGGCGCCCTAAAGGCGGAGCACGGCATTGGACGCAATATGGCGCCGTATCTTGAATTTGAATGGGGAGCAGAAGCGGTGCGGATTATGCGGGAAATCAAGGAAATTTTTGATCCTGACTTCCTGCTCAATCCAGGCGTGGTTCTGAACGATGATGCGGAAATTCATATTAAGAATTTAAAACCCTTGCCGGTGGCGCACGAATTGATCAATAAATGCATCGAGTGCGGCTTTTGTGAGGCACATTGCGTTTCTAATCACATGACGCTTTCGGCGCGGCAGCGCATCGCATCCTATCGTGAAATAGCGCGGCTACGCCGCAGCGGTGAAAACCCGAAACGGCTAAAGGCGCTGCAAAGGCAATTTCGTTACCATGGCGAGCAGACGTGTGCCACGGATGGGTTGTGCGCTCTAGCCTGTCCGGTGAGCATCGATACCGGCCAGATGATCAAGGCGCTGCGACACGACCATGCTGGCTCTTTAGGCAAACGAATAGCCGGCTTGATTAGCCGCAACATGACGCGCGTTACGGCCGAGGCGCGCATCGCTCTGCGGGTTGTTGAGGTCGCGCACCGTCTGCTGGGCACGAAAATCATGTCCGGTCTGACCAAAGGGCTGCAAGCTCTGTCGTACGGAACCATTCCCCATTGGAATCCTTACATGCCGGGAGGCGCCAAGCGCATACGCGCTACGGCGGTTCGACAAAAATCCCCGTTACGAGTGGTTTATTTTGCCTCGTGTATTACGCGCGCCATGGGCCCGGCGCGGCTGGATCATGAAAAAGTCGGGTTGGTGCAAAAAACCGAGGCGCTGCTGCATAAGGGGGGTTTCGAAATCATCTACCCCGCCAATCTGGACGAGCTGTGCTGTGGTATGGCGTTCGCGAGCAAAGGCTTTAAAGAGACCGGCAACCGCAAGGCCATGGAATTGCAGCAGGCGCTTTTTCAGGTAACTAATAATGGCGAATACCCTGTGTTGTGCGACATGAGTCCCTGTTTGTACCACATGAAGGAGACGCTGGACCAACGGCTGAAATTGTACGAGCCGATCGAATTCACTCTGAAATACCTGGCGCCGCGGCTAAAATTTAATAAATTGGATATAACTATCACCGTGTATCCAGTATGCAGCGCGAAAATAATGGGTTTGGAAGGAAAATTGGTGCAGCTGGCGCAAATGTGCGCCGAGAGAGTGATTGTGCCTCAGACAACCTGTTGCGGCTTCGCCGGTGACCGCGGTTTTACTCATCCTGAATTAAATGCCCACGCTCTGCGGCATCTCAAAGAACAAATCCCAGATGATTGCCGGCATGGTTATTCCACCAGTCGCACTTGTGAGATTGGTTTGTCATTACATTCCGGAATATTATTTCAGTCGATATTATATTTGGTGGATCAGGTGACGACTGCATTGTGATATTATGCATCACGATGACATGTTACCGCTATTGTACGCAGCGACAGGTCGCCGCGGTTAAGAGAGCAGCCGAGGAAGTGCAATCCAAATCATCGGTAAATCCTTTTTTCTTTAGCTCCAAAATTGCCAATAGAGATTTTTAGAGCCCTTATTTTTAGGTGTACAGGGCAGTCGTGAGGCGAGATTATCCCTTGACGTCAAAAAGGAACGCCGTCTGACCCGAGTTTGACGCGGCTAGTCACGCAAAAGGCTCCCCACGTTCGACAGTCATAAACATGCGACAGCTGCGTACTCTAATAATATCAATAAGTTAGGGCTGAGTCAAAATTTTGGCGTGTGCCTACGGGTTTAGGCCTTCAAACGAACGGCAAAAAACGCCGGCGGTGCAGGTATTTTCAATCGATTCAATATGTTAACCTGGTCGGGCGTCAGTTCCGTCCGCCGCAGAATGCGGCCGTCTTTTGAAGAAAATTCTCCCCAATGACATCGTTCCATAACGGGGCGGATCCGAT
>JBAUIH010000213.1:0-25163 GCA_049682755.1 Candidatus Aminicenantales bacterium
TCCCAGTATTTATCGGTATAGTCCTTAAGCCCTGAAGTATGGGTGAGAAGGTGCCGGACCGTAATGGTATCCCAGGCTTTCGGCGCCTCGGGGAAATACCTGGTGATCTTATCGTTGAGCCCTATCCGGCCTTCTTCAACCAGCATCATCACCGCCGTCGCCGTGAACTGTTTTCCCACGGACCCGGACTGGAATATGGATTCGGGGGTCACTGGAACGTTCAGCTCCACATTGCTCAAGCCATAGCCCCGGGCATTGAGGATCTTGCCGTCGCGCATCACCGCCAGGGCGAGGCCCGGAATCTTCTGCCGGTTCATCTCGGCCTGGACGAAACTGTCGACGCGGCTGTCAATATTCTCAGTTTGTGCCCGGGCAACAGAGGCGAAACAAACAATGCTAAGCACCGTGAAAAACGCTCTACGCAGGATATTGGCCATGGCGTATCTCCTTTTCTGGCTTATACTATTTTAGCCGGATCGATCCAGTCAAGGGCCGAAATGGCACAGCAAGAATTTCTTTTTGTGTAGAGAAGCTGCTTACAGACTGGCCGGGGACTTTGCCGGCGTGCAAGAAAGATGCTACGCTGTTGGAGCTGAGAAAGGGCCCGCCGGAAAATAGTCTTCTTCGGCCGGAACCTTTGTCCCGCTCATGCGTTCTTTGTATCGTGAGGATATGACCAGGTGAAGCCTGTGCAGCCCCTGAAGAGAGAGACCGCTGTCGAGCCGATAAGGATGACGCCTCGCGAGTTCGACGAGATTTACGACCGCTACAGGGGGGACGTCTTCCGGTTTCTTTTCAGCCTCACCAGGAATCAGGCGGAGGCTGAGGACATGTTTCAGGAAGTCTGGCTGCGGGTCGTCAGGCACGGGCCGGCCCGGCCGCAGAGAGAGGACCTGAGGCCCTGGCTCCTAACCATCGTCCTCAACCTGCACCGCGATATGCTCCGGAAAAAACGGGTCAGGCGCCTGTTCCTGGTGAGACGGTACGGCGAGGAGCAGTCGTCATCCCGCCGGCCTGATGGTCCGGTGCTGCAGGCGACGGACCCGGCCCAGCTGAACGAACAGGCCGTGCTGCAGCGGGATATCGATCGGGCAGTGGCTGCTCTCCCGGAAAAGCAGCGCCGCGTTTTTCTACTCAGCGAGGTCGAAGACCTTCCGCTGGCGGAGATCGCCGCCGTCCTGAAGGTTCCGCTGGGGACGGTGAAATCCCTGCTTCACCGGGCCCTCAAAAGACTCCAGGGGAAACTCGCCGCCCATCATCCCAATAGGGAGAGGATCAAATGCGTTGCCAAGATGTTGAGCGTTTAATGCTTGAAACGAGTGAAAGAGAATGGAGCCTTGAAGAACGGCGCGTCCTGGAGGCTCACCTGAAAACCTGTCCGGAATGCGCCGCGTTCCGGGATTTCTGGGAAAGCGTCCGGGCCGCCCGGGGAAAAGCCTCTACTTCGGAGCTCAGCGCCGAACTGGCGGAAAAAGTCCGCCTCCGCTGTCATGCGGAGCTTGGCCGGAAATCCCCAAGTCGTCCGGCCGGAGTGCCTTGGCCGATCTGGACGGCCTTCGGCGTCCTCACCGTCATCACTATCGGTTTTTTCATTCCTCAGATCCAGGAGTTCTTTACCACCAGAGAGTTCACCCCCTCGGTCGGGCTCCTGCTGATCGTCATTCTGCAGAACGCGGTGATGCTCTTTTTCGCGCCGGTCGTCATGCGGCACCGCCGGATCGACCATGACAACTGGAGAGAATGCCGATGAATTTCAGCGCTATTAAAATTTCAGCCGTCCTGCCGCCTGGGCAGGGCGCAGCTAAGGAGACTAGAATGTCCGCTAAATCAGGAAAAATGAGCACGCTGGTCGTCTTTGTTCTTCTTTTGCTTCTCATGGCTTTTTTGTTGACCCCTTTGGTCCTGGCTCCGCTGGGAGTGTTTACGGGCATGGCCCGCGGTCTTCACCACGTCACTGCGAACGGCTTCGATTTTCTTGGTTTCCGGCCCTGGTTTCCGTTCGTCCCGTTGTGGTCGGTGTCCTTTGTGTTCCTGATCGTTTGGATCGCCGTCATCATCTGGGTCTACAAGGATGCCGAGCGCCGCGGGATGAGCGGCCTGCTCTGGGCGCTGCTGGTCTTCATCGGCAACCTGATCGGCCTTCTGATCTATCTGATCGTCCGGCAGGACCATCCCTTGAGAGCTGAAGTGGGGACGGCGAACGCAGGGCCGCCGGCGGCTACCACAGCGGGAGCAGTGGCATCAACCAAAGTGCCTGCGGAGGTGAAGACAGCGGTCTGTCCAGCCTGCCAAAAAACCGTGGAGCCGGGCTTTGTCTACTGTCCGCACTGCGGCGCCTCCCTTCAGAAGACCTGTCCAAGCTGCGGCAAACCAACAGAATCCGATTGGAAGGTTTGCCCCCACTGCGGCGGCCAGCTCAAAACGGAATAGATCTTGCGGGGGAGGCCCTCGCTGGAGGGCGGGCTCCCCAATTTTCCCAAATCCGCCGGGATTTGCCACCGTCACGTCTGTCTCTCAACGGAAACGGTATTGGTATGAAATGGGCCTTTCAGATTTCGAGAGACAGTGAGAATTTTTAGGGCAAAGGATATAATAGGACAACCGGTGCGACCGGAATATAGAGAATCGGTCGATCCGATATGAACAATAAGGAAAAAAGACGGGGCGAGAAAAGGGCGAGAACTCCCCGGCACAAAAGACGATCCTGCGGCAGCCCTCTTTCGGCGCGGGCTCTTGAAGCGGTCCGGAAAGAGGCTGAGTCCTACTACTACAACGCCCGGGGCAGCCACGACTGGGACCATACCGAGAGGGTCTACGAGCTCTCTCTCCGCATCGGCCGCAAGGAAAAGGCCGACCTCGAGGTGTTGAAACTCGCGGCACTCCTCCATGATATCGGGCGGCAAGAGGAGGACCGGACGAACGGCCGGGTCTGCCACGCGGAAAAGAGCGCTGCGCTGGCCCGGCGAATCCTTAGAAAACACGGAATTGATGAGGGACGAACGGCCGCGGTCGTCCGCTGCATCGAGACGCATCGCTTCCGGGGACACCGGCCCCCGGATTCACTGGAGGGCAAGATTTTGTTTGACGCCGATAAGTTGGATTCGATCGGGGCGGTCGGTATCGGCCGCGCGTTTCTCTTCGCCGGCGAGGTCGGCGCCCGGCTGCACGACCCGAGAATTGTAGTGGAAAAGACCAGGCCTTACACCAAAGAGGATACGGCCTACCGGGAATTCCTGGTCAAGCTCAGCGCTATCAAGGACCGCATCTTCACCCGGGAGGGACGGCGGATCGCCCGGGACCGTCACCGTTTCATGACCGAGTATTTCAACCGGCTCAACAGAGAGGTCACGGGCAGGGATTAGGCTGGCCTCTTTCGATACGCTTAGACCTTTCAGGAATGAATGATGTCGTTGTATAACTCCAGGTGGTCGGACAACAGCCGGGTGATGAGAAAATTCCCTTTCACTTTTTCGTGGCCGTTTTTGCCCAGCCTCTCGGCCAGCGCTGGCGTCTGCAAAATCTGAATGATGCGTTCAGCGAATTGCGACTCATCGTTTGGCGCCACCAGGAAACCACTCTCTCCGTCGGCGATCTGCAGGGGGATGCCGCCCACGTTCGAAGCCACCACGGGCTTTTTCTTCCAGAGCGCCTCGGTGACGGTCAGGCCGAAACCTTCCTTTTTCGATTTCTGGATGATGACGGCGCTATTCCTTTGCAGGACGTTGACCAGGATATCGTTCTCCACCGTCTTCAGGATGACGTCGCCGTTCCTGGTCATACCCCGGGCCTTGGCCTCGATTCTCTCGAAAACCTCGAGTCCCTCGGGATCATCCACCGCCATGCTGCCGCAGAGAACCAGGCGGCAATCGACCTTTTCTCTGACCATCTCGAAAACACGCAGCACGCCCTCCGGGTCCTTGTGCCTGTCGAAACGGGAAATCTGGGTGAGCAGGGGCTTGTCGGTGGGGATGCCGAACTTCTTGAGGTATTTGTTGACGTCCGCCGGAGCGAGCCCCTTGTTCTTTGACGCCAGCGGATCGATGGCGGGCGGGATGATCCGCTGCTGGATCGGCAGGTCCGCCTTGCGGTATTTTTCGCTGGAGACGACAACCGTGTCATACCGGAGGATGAATCTTTTCAGGTAGTCCCAGACCTCCGGATCTGGGCCGGACAGGTCGATGTGACACCGCCAAACCCAGGGCTGCCTTTTTTTATAATGCATGATCAATGGCAGAGGCTGGGGATCATGAATGACGACGCAGTCGTGGCGGATGTGCGTAAAAACAGAAAAATCCTCACTGGCCTGGATGTAGAGACGTTTTTTCATCTCGGTGAGGTTGATCCTGTCACCCTGGAGGGCATTGTGGAACTTCTTGGTGATGGTGAAAAAATCGGGCCGCCCGTGCAGGATATTCCAGTCAACGTCCAGGCCGATATCGTTCATCAGCGGCAGGAGGGAGACCAGGATCTCGGCGACGCCGCCGCCCTGGTAGGTGGAGTTAAAGTGGATGATGCGCCGTCCGTAGAGACGTCTGGCCTTTTGATAAAGAGAAGAGATGGCCTCGTCGCCCACGATCTTGTAGTAATCGACCAGTCTGTTCATGCTATGACCTCGTTAATTTCTTGAGCAAGCTGCGGACCGCCGCCACATCGTCCAGGTTGTACCTGGCGCGCGTCGGGCCCACTCCGACTTTGATCGAATAGGCGGACTCCGGGAGCACGGTGAAGAGATCTTCGTCTGTCCGGTCGTCGCCGACGGCAAGGATAAAATCCCAGTCCCTTCTGGAGACCAGTCGCAGAGCGGCCCTGCCCTTGTTGATCCCCGGGTTCCGGACCTCCAGGACCTTGCTGCCTTCCAAGACCTCGAGGTTCAGCTCGGCGGCGATGGTCAGAAGATCCTCCTTGACCTCCTGCATCCTCAGGGAGGCAATCTCGGCATCCACCCTGCGGTAGTGGAGAGCCAGAGAAAAGTCCTTCTCTTCGAGGGAGGCTCCGGGCGTCCGGTCCACATACTGGAGCAAGATCCTTTTGACCTCTCCTTTCCAATGGCTTTGGGCGGGTTCGACCAGCGTCCAGTCCCGGCCGCGTTCCCTGATCCAGGCCCCGTGTTCAACGATCAGGGAGAGGTTCAATTCCCCCAGCCAGTCCTCGAGCGTTTTCCGGGTCCGGCCGCTGATGACGACGACGTCGTCCTTGGCTTCTCGGGAGAGCTGTCGGAGGAGGCTCTTGAGTTCCTCGTCGGGGGCGGCCTGCTCGGGCCTGGCCGCGAGAGGAACCAGCGTCCCGTCGTAATCCAATAGAAAGAGCGCTCTTCTGGCCCGGCGGAATTCGCCGATCACTTTTTTTTGGGTACGCTCATTGAGTCGCCTTTCGCCCAGCTCCTCCTGAATCTTCCTGATCTTCCGGAGCTCAGCCATGAACTCGTCGGCCCAGCGCATCACCGTGAAACGGCTAAGCCTTTTCTGCATGTTCTCCATGCGGCTCCGTTGTTCCTCCTCGGGCATTCGCAGCGCTAGACCGATGGCCTCGGCCATCTCCTCGCGATTGTTGGGATTCACCAGGATCGCATCTCCCAATTCCTTGGCGCTTCCGGCCATCTCGCTGAGGATCAGGACGCCGATTTGGTCGGTCTGAGTGGCCACATACTCCTTGGCGATCAGGTTCATCCCGTCGCGAAGCGGCGTTACCAGAGCGACATCGGCTGTATGATAATAGGCGGCCAAGGTCTTAAAGGGGACGAAACGGTAAAGATACCAGATAGGGATCCAGCCGATCGTCCCGTACCGGCCGTTGATCCGGCCGACCAGCTCATCCACCCGGCTCTTCAGCCGGGCGTACGTTTCGACGGCCATACGCGAGGGGACGGCCACCATGATCAGGGTGACCTTTTCCCGGAAATCGGGATTCTTTTCCAGGAAGAGCTCGAAAGCTTCCAGGCGCTGCGGGATGCCCTTGGTGTAATCCAGCCTGTCCACCGAGAGGATGATCTTTCGTCCGGCCAACTTTTTCCGGATCCGGCCGATTTCCCCCTGAACATCGGGCGCGGCGACGACCGAATAAAACCGATCGTAGTCGATCCCCATAGGAAAGGCCTCGACCTTGATCAGCCGGCTGCCGGTGTTCACCAGCCAGTTGGTGTGATCGTACTGGAGGAGGTGGCGGATGCTGTCCAGGAAATGATGGGCATATCGGTACGTGTGGAATCCCACCAGGTCGGCCCCCAGCATCCCTCTCAGGATTTCCTCCCGCCAGGGCAGGAGCCGGAAGATTTCGAACGATGGAAAGGGGATGTGCAGGAAAAAGCCCACCGAGGCCTGGGGCAGCCGCTCCTTGATCAGGGCGGGAAGAAGCAGCAGGTGATAATCGTGGATCCAGATCTCATCACCCGGCTTGGCGACCTCGAGCGTCGCCTGGCAGAACTTTTCGTTGACCCTTTTGTAAACGGCCCAGTAGTTCTTGTTGTAGTCGGCGTAGAGGGGAAAATAATGAAAAAGCGGCCAGATGGTCTTGTTGGCGAAACCGTAATAGTATTGTTCGATCTCATAACCGGACAGGAAGACGGGGCGGCAGCTTTCCACGGCCAGATTTTTTACGATCTGTTTCTCGTCCGCGGCGGAGAGCTTCGACCCCGGAAGGCCGGGCCAGCCGATCCATGCACTTGGCCGGGACTTGTAGAACGAGCACAGCCCCGTGGCCAGTCCTCCGGCGCTGGATTCCAGGCTCAACCTTCCATTCTTCTTGCCGAAGCTGAAAGGCAGACGGTTAGATATCGTGATCAGTTTTCCCATTGGCGGCGATGATCAGAAAAGCAATTGACTTTTATCCTAACCAATGGCGGCCGGGATGGCAAGGATTAAATCCCCCGGTGACTTCCCGGATTCTTGACAGGGGCAGCCAGGCGGCGTATATTCTTGAAACCGGACGCAGTTCGTCAGCGCGGCGGGCGACGCCGGCGGCGATCGACGCTCCCCTCCGGATGGATGATTCCCCAGCGGGCGCATCCGGACGCGCTCAAATAGGAGAACAGCTATGGCCAACATCAGGACGAAAAAGGGCGTCATCGGCATCCTCACCGGAGGAGGCGACGTCCCCGGCCTCAACCCGGCCATACGGGCCATCACCATCCGGGCGATCCACGAGGGCTACGATGTCATCGGCATCCGCCGCGGCTGGGCGGGCTTGATCGAGATCAACCGGGACCAACTGACCGATGAAACAGAATGCTGCCAGACCCTGACTGAAGAGATCGTTAATAAGGTCGGCCGCACCGGTGGCACTTTCCTCCACACCTCCCGCACCCGGCCGAGCCACGTCCCCGACGTCAACGTGCCGGCTCAGTTGCGAGACAAATACAAGGACAAATTCAACGACCTCACCGACGAGGTTCTGAAGAACATCGAACGGCTGGGGATCGATTATCTCGTCCCCATCGGCGGCGATGACACGCTGAGCTACGCTGTCTCTCTTCACCAGAAGGGCGTCAAGGTTATCGCCATCCCCAAGACTATGGACAACGATGTCCCCGGGACTGACTACTGCCTCGGGTTCAGCACCTGTGTCACCCGGACGATCAGCCTGACCCACGCCCTGCGGACCACGGCCGGTTCCCACGAGCGCTTTCTCTGTATCGAGGTCTTCGGCCGCTACACCGGTTTCACCGCCCTCCTTCCGACCATGGCCGGAGCGGCCAACCGCTGTGTCATCCCTGAGTACAAGTTCAACATGGAGCGGCTTTGCGAGCTGCTGACCGAGGACCGGGCCGAGAATCCCAGCCTCTATTCGGTCGTCCTTGTCTCCGAGGGGGCCATGGTCGAGGGGCAAGAGAGGCTCTTCGCCAGCCACGAGAAGGACATGTACGGGCACAAGAAGCTGGGAGGGTTTGGCGATTATGTTGCAGACCAGCTCAAAGAGTTATCGCCAAGGTTCAACAACGGCCGCCGGATCAATGTCATCAATCAGAAGTTGAGCTATCTCGTCCGTTGCGGCGATCCCGACGCCGTCGATTCGATCGTCCCCATGGCCTTCGGTAATGTGGCCTTAGACTTGATCATGGACAACAAATCCGGGCGGATGGTCTGTCTGCGCAACGGCGAGTATGATGATGTGCCCATGGAAACCATCGTCAGCAAGAAGAAAATGGTCGACGTGGATAAGTATTATGACCGCGACCGCCTCCGGCCGCTCTATAAGAGCTTTCGCCAGAAGCCGCTGTTCATTATGACCAGCGACTGAACCGGGCCATCCCCCGGGCGCCTCCCCTTACGCGGCTTCGTTGAACAGCTTGATCTCTTTGAAGCGGGCCAGAAAACCAAGCTCCCTGGTGATGTCACCGTAAACCGTCTGGCGATGGAGCCCGGCGGTCCAGTTCTGCCAAAGCCGCCGGATGTCGCCGTCAACCCGGACATCGATCTTGGTGCGGCAGCCGCGGTCATGCTCCAGTTCCACCGGAGCCTCAATAATCGTTCCGGTGAAATAGCGGATCGTGTCCATCCCGATGAGGATGGCCTGCGTGACCTTCTGGCCGACGCGCATCTCGACTTGCGGAACGACACCCTCCTGCCTCTCCATGACCGTCCGGATCTTGTAAGGCGCGGCCGGCCCGGCCGGTCCGTCCATTTTGGGCGTCCCCAGGCAGTGGGCGAGGATGATGCTGCCCTTGGACTCGTCGACCGTCGGGTCGCTGACGAAGCCAGGCCTCCCGACCAATCCCTGAAAGATGATGTGGACCATGGTGGAGCGGAGGTCGGATTCACAGATCCCCCCGAGCCCCATGTCGTTGAGACGGGCAAAACCGAGGCAGGGATAGGCGGGAAGCTTGATCGTCCTGTCCCACATCGACCCGTAGCAGTCCACCGTCATTACCGTGGCCTGCTCCTCATCGAGAAGCTTCTCGAAGGCCAGGGCCAGCTTGGCGGACCTGAAAATGTCTCCGGCCGAAGGCTCGACGACCCGCACGGCGCCTCCGGTCCAGCGTTCGGCCTCGGCTTTAGCGTCTTTGTCGCTGATGCCGTTGTAGATGGCGACCATCCGGTCGAGGCCGACCGGTTTGATCTCGGTCCCGAATTTGCTCCTGACCTGGCCCGCATATTCGGAGAAATCGTGCGTCGTCAGGTTCATGACCTTGGCTTCCCGGAGGTGATGAATGGCCCGGAACGGCCTGACGGCTACGGGCAATTGATCCGTATCGCTTGTCAGAAGACAGTCCATCCTGGCGCCCAGCGGCTGCTGCCGGAGTTCGCCGAAGTGCACCCATTCGTGCCCGGAGTAGGGACGGGCGAAAATCATAGTCGGTTTGCCGGCCTCCAAGATGGTCTTCAGGATATCGCCGATGCCGATGCTAAGATGAATAACCAGGATTCCCTCGACCCCGGACAACCTCTCGCGGAAGGAGGCGACCTGGGCCGGCGAGGTCACGAGCTCGTCTACAACGAAATCGATGTCGGCGAACTCGTCCTTCATCCGGGCGAATTCCGACCGGTAGAAGGCGATTTCTTTTTGCAGGTCGAGGGTCGGCTTAGGCCAGTGGCTTTGCGGGATTCCCATACAGAGGCGCGCGACCTTGACCTTGGTCCCCCGGCAGCCCGGGCTAACGAGTTGGGAGGATTGGGGCCGGCCGGCGAACGGCCAGAGCCGCGGGCCGGCCAGGCAGACGGCGCCTCCGGCCGCCGCGAATTGGATGAATTCCCTGCGGTTTAGGCATTTTGCCATGGGGATCTCCTTTCCTCCCGGTTCCTGGAGATCCCAATTATCTTTAGAATATCAAGCCGATTCAAGCCCCTTCATGAGACCTCAAGGATTCCGTCGAGATGAGGAGAGAATGCATAGAGCTTTGTTTAAGTCGCGGTCTATTGAAGTCCGGCCAGGGCCTTGGTGGCCTCCGGGTAGTTGGGCCTGATGGCCAGCGCTTTCTTATAGGCATCCTTGGCTTTTTCAAGATCGCCCTTCTTCCGGTGGGCTTCTCCGAGATAGAAATAGGCCTCGGGCAACGGATCCTTGGCGACGGCCGCCTCGAAGTCCTCAATGGCCCCGTCGAGGTCGCCACCGAAACCAGGAGGCGCCATCAGCCGGACCATGCCCCGGCCAAAATGCCCGTCGGCATTGTCGGGATCGAGCGTCAGCGCCGTTTCATATTCCTGCATAGCGCCCATCCCGTACTTCATCATGTCGGCGGGATTGCCCTGGGCCAGGCTCCCCATGATATGCCCCTTCCAGGCATGAAGGTCGGCATTGTCCGGGTCCTTGGCTAAGAGGGCTTCCGCCATCGCCAGGGCCTCGGCGAACTTCTTTTGATCGAACAACGACTTGACCTTTTCGAGTGAGGCGTCCTTGGGAGCCTCAGCGGGCTGGCCCGCCGCCTTGTCTTCACCGGCAGGCGGCTTGGATGCGAAAGGCGACTTATCGCCCATGATCTGGGGAAGTGCCTTCAGCAAGATGGGCAACAACTCCTGCAGGAGGGATGGCTTCTTCTCTTCCTCGGGGAAGAGTTCCACCCGGACGTCCTCGCCTTCGATGATCAATATCCCCTGAGGTATGGTCTTTCCTCCCATGCCTCCGCCGAAGGCCATCATCGCCCCACCGCCCCCCAGGCCGAAATGGATCTTGGCGAAGGGCACGATGTATGTCTCTCCGACCCGAACAGGCTCACCCACCACGGCGCCGACTCTCAGGTTCGAGACCAGCTTGTCGAATTCCGCCAGGGGTTGGTCGAGAGGAGCCTGGGCTTCCAGCATTCCCGCCAGCAGAACCAACGCTCCCAGCCCGACGATTGCATGTTTTTTGAAGTTCATGTTCGGTTCCTCATTTCTTGGGGATTTTGCCGACGCTGACGAATTTCGTCCCCGCCTTGCTCACCACGACGAATCCCAGCGGCCGGGCCTCGCCACTCATGTAGAATCCCTTGCCGCCCATCTCCGGGGCCTGGGGTGCGCCGCCTCCTCCTCCGCCGAACCCGATGTCGATCATCATGATCGGGATGAGCGTGACTTTCCCGACCTTCATCGGCTCGCCGACCACCGTTTTCACCTGTAGACTGTTGTTCAATCTTTTGGCCATTTCCTCGGCGAGTTGATACATGGGAAGGGGAGCCTTGACCTGAGGTTGGAGACTCTTTGTGGATTGAGCTTGGCCTTGGGTCAGGGCGCAGAAGAACAAGCCCATGAGAAAAATTGTAAGAATCTTGCTTTTCAACGAAACACCTCCTTTATTTATATATACAGGAAAGCGTCGGATTAGGTATGCTCAACCCTTGCGCTTATCCTTGTTCACATTATACTACGAATGCCGGAAAGACAAGGTTCACCCTCTTTCTGAAGGCGAGTTTACGGGGCGGCCAACCTCGGCCGAGAGACTGCCTCAGGTCCTGGATAAATACACCCGCCGCGAGATCAACCTCTGAGGCGAAGCTTATCTTTTCATCTCGACTTCTTTGATTGGCTTTTTTTTCTCATTCCCCCAGCCGTTTCCGTAATCAGGGATATCGACACGTGTTCAAAAAAAATCGTCCCGATGGCCTTGCTTTTCCTGATGCTGACGCTGATCGCCGTGGTCACGCCGCTCAAAGTATGATTCTGGGGGCCCTCGCCCGGACTTAGCATCCGGCCCGAAGGGAGAGGAGGCTCTCTCGCCTTATTGCGGGGGGATGCGGAATTCCTGGATCCGGCTGTTGTCCAGCTCCAGGACAAAGACGCTTCCCTTTTCGTTGACGGCCACACCCACCGGTCCCGTCATCTGACCGTCGGCCGTTCCCGCCGAGCCCCAGGCGGCGATGAACCGGCCCTCGGGGCTGAATTTCTGAGCCCGGTTGTTCCCGGTATCGGCGATATAGATAAAACCTTGAGCGTCCACGGCCAGCCCCAGCGGCCTGTTCAGCTCTCCCTCGCCCGTCCCGGCTTTTCCCCACACGGCGAGGGCCTCTCCTTCGGGGGAGAACTTCTGGATGTGAACGCGATCGACGACGATGATCTCATTTTGTGCGTTGACGGCGATACCCGCCGGGAAGAGGAACTCTCCCGGCCCCGTGCCCTGCTTTTGCCAGGCTGTCTTGACGACGCCGCCGGTCGAATACTTGACGATGCGATTGTTCCCGGAGTCGGCCACGTAGATGTCGTGGCTGCGATCGACGGCGATGCCCTGGGGGATCATGAGCTCGTCGGGTTTGTTGCCTGTCTTGCCCCACTTGGCGACGAACTTCCCCTCGGTGGAGAATTTCATGACACAGCCGGCCTTGGCGTCGGTGACGTAGAAAAAGCCCTGGCCGTCGAAGACGATCCCGGACGGTTCCTTCAGGGATTTGAATTCGCGCCCGGCATCGCCCCAGCCGGCCAGATGGCGGCCCTGCGGATCGAACTTCTTGATCTTGAAATTACTCTCGTCGGTCACATAGAGATGGCCTTCTTCATCAAAGGCGATCGCTTTGGGGAGCTTGAATATCTTGGCGTCCGGCCCGCCGAGCTTCTGTCCCAAGAGATAATCCTTGACGGTCAGGACCGCGCTGAGAGTCAGGGGTCCCGGACCCTCCAGGACGTCGATGTTCACCGCGTGCTTCGCCCAACGGGGTTTCTTCAGCTCGAGGACATGGCCGCCGTAGGGAACGTAGGGCAGCTCGCAATCGGTCACTTGACCGGTATCCTGGCCGTCGAGAAGGACCTGGGCGCCGGGAGGTCTCGAGCTCACCACGAGCGTCCGGCCGATGCTCTGGAGGACGATGTCCTTTCTGGAAGACGGTTGAGAAAGGAAGATCTCTTCTTTATAGGGTTTATAGCCCTCCTTGACGACTTCGAGAGTGAACTTGGGCACGGGAGTCCTGTAGATCTCGGGGGAGAGGCCGATCTCCTTTCCGTCGACGATGACCATGGCCTCTTTGGGCTCGGTGGCAACCTCCAGGGAGTAGTCGAGGATGAGTCCTCGGTACTGCTTTTCGGCCTGCTCGATGAAGTTGCTGACCAGAGGGTCATAAATGTTGCGCGTCGCCTCTTTGGCGAGGGCGTAGTCCACCTCGAACATATTCCGGAATTCCAGCAGGGCCCCGTAGTGGTCACCCCTCTTGGCGGCGGCCAACCCGAGCCAGAGAAAGACCTCGCAGGCGATCTGCCTCTGTCGGGCGCGGTCGTCGATGGCAAACGCCTTAGCCAGGAGCGGGCGGAGCACGACGCTGGCCTTATCCAACTCGGTTTCCTGACGGATCAGGTTCTTGCTTTCGCCCATCTTGAATTCGAGCTCGGCGACGATCTCCCCCTGGGATTTCATCAGACCACCCCCGGGGGACGCCGCCGGCGGCGATTCTTCATCGCTCGTTTCTTCGACCAGTAGTTCGTGGATGAATCCGCTGACCGCCGTTCCGTCTTTGGCCGTCGCCACCTTGTACCATTCTCCCTGTTTTGACTCGGCCTCGAGCACCGTGCCGAGCGGGATGTTGGCCAGGGTTTGGCCGCCGATCTCAGGAGTCGCTTTGACGCTGGCGTTGTCGACGATGACCTTCACCTTCAAGGTTGTTGCTGAGGCGTGACCGAAGAAAAAGACGAGGAGGCAGGAGAGAAAGGCTGCCCTATTCCTCATCCGTCTTATAGGTCGGATCACTCGCTCCTTCTTGTCCCGCCGTCTCAGCGGATGGCGCCGATCTTCCAGTCCCTGCCCTGCCTTTTCAATTGCCAGGTCTTCTGACCCTCGAAGACGATCTTGCGTTGCCCGGTCTTCTTATAAACGGCCGTGAGCAGTTGCGAGAAGGAGACCGTGGCGTTCGAGCGGCTGGAGAAATTGACCGAGACCCTGGAGATGATGGACTTGATGCCGTCGTAGCCGTTGAAAAACATCTTGTATTCGGCCTGCTGCGATTCGGCCAGTGACCCCGAGTCCATATGGCTGAGCACGGTGAGCAGGTCTTTGTTCTCTTCGGCCACGCGGTGCCGCTCGATCAAGGCGTTGATCTCCGGTTTGGCCAGGGCCGTGTCGGCCTGGAAGATGTATTTCTGCGCGTCCTTATTGTTCTTGTCAATTTTAAGGACGCTATCCATGTCCGCGATGCATTGGAGGTAGTTGCCGGCATCAAAAGAGGCCATCCCCGATTTGATGAGCGGAGCGACCTGGCTCGCCACGATCTCGGCCTCGGCCCGATTGAGATAGTCCTTGGCCAAAGAATTCTCTGCGTCCTTTTTCAGGATCTCTTCTGCCAGGGATACGGCTTCGGAGAAGTTCCCGCTGTCGTAACTCTCGCGGAGCTTCGTCAGCATGTCTTCGCTGGGACCGGACGGGGAAACAGACGTCCCTCCGGGTGCCGTCGCCGAACGGGTTGCCGTGCTCAGGCCTTCTGTCTTGATCGTTTCCAGGTCTTGGCTGTTGGCGGGGGCTTTCCCTGAGCCTCCGGAGAGAAGAAGGAACATCCCCCCAGCGATGATGACAAGCAAAGCCAGGGCGCCGGCCAGCGTCACGGCCAGTTTTCTTTTTTTCGGCCGCCCGGCCTCCTCGTTTTGAAAATCGAAGGCGAGAGTCGCTTCAGCCATCCTACCGGGGTTCTCTAGATCGGCGATGAGTTCGCCGCAGGTCTGGTAGCGGTCGTCGGGATTCTTGGCCAGCGCCTTTCGAATGACGCTTTCATAGGCCGGCGGCAGGTCCTTGTTGATATCCGTAATCCGCTCAGGTTCCTCGTGGACGATCCGGTAGACGATGGTCGACATGTTGTCCCCGCCGAAAGGTTTCTTGCCGGTGAGGAGCTCGTAGAGAATGACGCCGAGGGCAAATATATCCGACCTTTTGTCAACCGTCTGACCCTTGACCTGTTCGGGAGACATATAGCTCAGAGTGCCGACCGTTGTCCCCGTTTGGGTCAGCGTCGAGGTCTCGATACGGGCGACCCCGAAATCAGCCAGGAAGGGCTTTCCAGAATTGTCAATCAGGATATTGGCCGGCTTGATATCCCGGTGGACGATCCCGCCCCGGTGGGCGAAATCCAGAGCTTCGGCGACGGGCTTCAGGATATCAATGATCTCCCGAGGAGAATGTGACTTTCCCGACTCGATCATCGCCTGAAGGTTCGATCCGTCCACGTACTGCATCACGATGTAGGTCAGATCCTTTTCCCGGACGACGTCGTAGATGGTGATGATATTGGGATGGGTCAGCCGGCCGGCGGCCTTCGCCTCCCGGATGACCCGGGCCAGCTGTCCCTCCTTTTCCATCCCCTCGGTCAAGGTATCGAATCGGATCGTCTTGATGGCAACCTCCCGCTCGATATCGGGATCGAGGCCTTTATAGACGATTCCCATGCCTCCTTTTCCGATGGTACCGAGGACCTGGTATTTGCCGATTTTTTTCATGGATGGATCAACAAAAGAGAAAGAAATCCCCGCCCGATTTCCTGTCTCCTTTCATAAAGAAAACTGAGACATACATAGCCGATTCAGCGGGTTCTTGTCAAGTGAATAAATTCCTTGGCTGTGAATGAAAAAATGGGAGTATGGGCTGATTCCTGGCGCGAAATTGACTAATCGGGGGTGTTCCGCTACAATTTTTGCACCCGGCGGCGTAGCTCAGTTGGTCAGAGCATGCGGCTCATATCCGCAGTGTCGGGGGTTCAAATCCCTCCGCCGCCATTTGTGTTGACCCAGGGCTAAGTCTTGTTCATGTTGCGGAAATCATCCGGCCGCGCCGGCCAGGCTGCCTTGTCCATTGAGAAAAAGCGCTGCACCCCCTCCTCCCTGCGCGGAAAGAGGCTGGGAGTAGGGGTCTCTCCTCGTACACGGTTGGCCTGGAGGACAAAGAGAGATTATTGATGCCATGAAAAAACCTGATCAGGAACATTTCCTTGTTAAGGTCCGGGCAACGATCGCCCGCCTCGGCCTCCTCGAACGGGGTGACAAAGTCCTAATGGCCTGCTCCGGCGGCGCCGACTCTGTTGCCCTGACAGTCGCCCTGATGGAACTTCGCGAAGAGTATTCGCTGCGGCTGGCGCTGGCCCATTTCAACCACTGTCTCCGCCGCAGCGCCGCGGCCGACGAGCGCTTCGTTATCGAACTGGCGCAGAGTCTTGGGCTTCCCCTTTATCTCCGGCGGGAGGACATCCGCGCCTACGCCCGCAGGAGCGGGATGAACATCGAGGAAGCCGGCAGGGAGAGGCGCTATCTGTTTCTCCGCAGGGCGTCCGCCCGGATCGAGGCTGGAAAGATCGCCACCGCCCACACTCTCACCGACCAGGCAGAGACCGTGATCATGCGGCTTCTCCGGGGAAGCGGCCCCTCCGGTCTGGCCGGGATCGCTCCCTGTCTCGATGGGCTGATCATTCGCCCGCTGATCGAGGTCGAACGCCGGGAGGTCGAGGCCTTTCTTCGGGAGCGGAGGATGTCCTTTTGCCAGGACGAGACCAACCGGGACCTCGGTTACCTGAGGAATCGGGTCCGCCGGCGGCTCATCCCTTATCTCGAGAGAAATTTTGAGCCCGGGGTGGTCCGTCACCTCGGACGGCTGGCCGAGATCTGCCGGGAAGAAGAAGAGGTTTGGGGGCAAGCTACTCAGAAAGAAGTGAAGCGGGTGATCCGCCGGAAGGACGGCGGATTGGATCTCGACGCCGTCCGTTTGTCAACCTTGACGCCGGCCATCGGCCGCCGCTGTGTCCGGGCGTACCTCCGGGAGGTCAAGGGCGATCTGAGGCGGCTGTCTTTCCGGGATGTCGAGTCCGTCCGCGGGCTGGCCGAGGGGAAAGAGGCGACGCTCCCGGGCCGGATTGTTCTCCGGCGGGAGAAAGGATTCATCTCGGTCAAGAAGAGATCCTTGTCTTCTCTCCGTTACGAATACACATGGGATGGAAAAAAGAAATTGGCTGTTCCGGAAGCGGGTCTTTCATTTCATCTGAAAAAGATCTCAAGGAACAGCGTGGGACGGATCCCGTATGATGACACCCGGACAGCGTTTCTTGACGCTGCGAACGTCCGGTTCCACCTTACGGTCCGCCGCCGGCGCGAAGGCGACCGCTACCGTCCGCTCGGAGCCCCGGGCCGGAAAAAGCTCAAGGAGATCATGCGGGCGAAAGGGATCGCGGCAGGCGAGAGGGACCGGCATCCCGTTTTCCTCTCCGGGGGGGAGATCGTTTGGGTTCCAGGTCTCCCCGTCGCCGACGCCTTCAAGGTCACTCCCTCTACTCGTCACATCCTTGTCATCGAAAAAACATAAGCCCGCCCCTCTCCATCTTTAGCAAGGATGTGCCGTGACAGGACCCGTCCTTTCTATAAATAGCTTTTTCTCCAGATATCGAAAACAAGCAGGGCCCAGAGCTGGTGGCTGAAGTTTTTCCGCCCCGCCAGGTGCGCGGATATCATCTTCTGAACAGCCTCGGGATTGAAGAAACCGGCTTCCCTGATCCGTCTCTCGCTCAGATGATCCAGCATCAGTTCGCGCAGTTCCTGCCTCAGCCAGTGTTTGATCGGAATGCTGAAGCCTTCCTTGGGCCGGTGGATATTCTCGGACGGAAGGAGGCGTTCCATCGTTTTCTTGAAGATCCACTTCGTGGTCAGACCGTGGAGTTTGAGCCGTCCTTCAAGCCCGAAGACAAACTCGACGAGCTTGTGATCGAGAAGGGGCTCTCTGGCCTCGAGAGATGTGGCCATGCTCATCCGGTCCACCTTGACCATGATGTCGTCGGCCAGGTAAGTCTTGAGGTCAAGGTAGAGCTCTCCCGTCGTCCGGTCGAAAGCCGGGAGCTTCTCGAAGACTTCCCGGAACGGCGAGACATGGAAAATTTCATCGACTCCGCCCAATCTCTCCCTGAAACCGGCTGAATAGAGTCGGTTCTTCTCTTTCCGGGAGAGGAACATCATCCAGCGGAGGTGCCTGTTTTCGGACGCGTGTTCGAAGCCCTGGAGGAACCGCTGCAGCTTGTTCCAGGCCCCCTTCTTCTTGGCCGCGGGCGGCAGGCGGTTGATCAGGGGAGAAGCCAGACGGCCGGACAGGCGGATCGGAGGCCAGGTGGCAATCTTCTGCGCCTGGTAGTGCTCATAGCCGCCGAAGACCTCGTCGCCTCCGTCCCCGGAGAGGATGACTTTGACGTGCGGCCGGGCCATCTTGGAGACAAGGTAGGTCGGGAAAATCGAGAAATCGCCGAACGGCTCGTCGAGGTGGCGAACGAGTTTTTCGGTGAGCTCCAGCGCCCGGGGCTCAATCGTGAATTCCTCGTGCTCGGTGGCGAACCTCTCAGCGGTCCGCCGGGCATAGGGCAGCTCGTTATAGGAAGTCTCTTCGAACCCGATGGAGAAGGTTTTGAGCGGCGAAGCCCCGAGCTCCCTCATCAGGCCGACGATCGTCGATGAGTCGATGCCCCCGCTGAGGAAAGCGCCCAGCGGAACGTCGCTGACCAGCCGCAGCTTGACGGCTTCTTGGAGCAGGGCATAAAGCTGGTCCATAATCTCGGGCAGCCGGCGCCTCGAAAGATCGCTCCCCGCTTCTGCGCTGGCCCTGATATCCCAGTACTCTTTGACCTCGATCCGGCCGTCCTTGTAGGCGAGGGAATGGCCGGCGGGGAGCTTGTGGATGTTCTTGAGGATGCTCAGTGGCGAGGGAACATATTCGAGCGTCAGGAAAAAATCGAGCGCCTGAGGCTCGATGTTCCGTCTGACCCGCGGATGGACGAGGACGGCTTTGAGCTCCGACCCGAAAACGAGCGTCCCGTCGTCGAGCAGGGTGTAGTAGAGGGGCTTGACACCCAGCCGGTCGCGCACCAGGAGAAGCCGCTTTTCTTTTTCGTCCCAGAGGGCGAAGGCGAACATGCCGCGGAGCCGGTGGACGAATTCCTCACCCCACTGCTCATAGCTGTGGACGATGGTTTCTGTGTCGGTCCGGGTTGAAAACCGATGGCCTCGCGAGATGAGCTCCCTGCGGAGCTCAGGGAAGTTATAGACCTCGCCGTTGTGGGCGACCCAGATGGACCGGTCCTCGTTGGCGAGCGGCTGGTGGCCGCCCTCGAGGTCGATGATGCTCAGTCTGCGGACGCCCAGCCCGACCGTTTTTCCGGCATAAACGCCCTCGTCGTCCGGACCCCGGTGGGTTATCGTCCGGCACATCGCTTCGAGAAGCGAGCGATCGACCTGTTCGGCCGCGGGCGGGCTGGCGATTCCACAAATTCCGCACATTATTCCTTGGGGACGAGCTCGAGCTCGAAGAAAACGCCCAGATACCTCCGCTCCAGACTGTTCGGGTCTTCAAAATAGGGGATGGCACCCTTTGACGCCTTGATCTTCATCCGGTAGTGGTACCTCTCCTGAATTTTGAAGCCGTTGCCGACCGCGAAGCGCAGCGCTCCCCACTTTTTGGATTGGAGGACGATCTTGCGCTTCTGGCCCTTGACCTTCACGGTGATCTCATTATTGCTCCGGGGATTGTTGAGGAGCCGCACTCCGATCTCCCGGAGCGGGTAATAGGTCTTGAGGATGAACTCGCAGGTCTTGTCCCCGCGCGTCCAGATGCCGGTGGGCTCGAGCTTGGGGTGGAAGTTGTCGTCTAGAAAATGGATGAACTCCCTCTGGGGGTGGGGCTTGTCGGGCCAGATGCTGACCCGGAAGGCAAGCGGGTTGGTGTTGGTGGGAAAGTGGCTGACCTGGGTCATCTCCAAAGGGAGGACTTTGATGGGGAATCTCTTGGCGTGGGTGGCCGGCTGGGCAGAAGACCGGAAGGGACTGACGAGGATCTGGGAGAGGAACACCGCCGCGATGACCCAGATCAGGAGGGCCTGCCGCCAGGTCTTTTTCGTGCTCGGCAGGAATAAAAAGAGGGGATAGATGTTGAGGAAATACCGGTTGGCCAGCGACCCGCCTCCACCGCCGTAGAACTCGGGCGTGAGGACGATGTAAATGAGGATCCCGCCGGCCAGGGCGACGAGGGTCAACCAGTCGTAGATGTGGCGCCGTGAGCGGAAAAACAGGATCAGGGCGAGCAGAGCCGGGAAAAAATACCAGGCAATCCCGGTGAAGCGGCCGAAGAAATAATAAAACAGGTTGAAGAGGATAAACTTGGGAGGAATGAGAAAGCGCTGGAAGTAGTCCTCCGAGGTCATCGTGCTGCCGAGGGAATCGAAGGTCGCATCGGCCTTTTCGAGAGGGAATTTATTGACAAAAGTCTTCCTCTCCCCCCCCTGGTAGTTCCAGTCCGAGGTGAGGAGAGAGTTGGTCCCGAAGAGAAGCCCGATGGTCAAGATGAAAACGATCGACAGGACAAGCGCCTTGAAAAATTTCTTCTCAAAGAGGGCAAAGAGGACGAGAGGACCCATCAGCACGATGTTGGGGGGCTTGGAAAAGACCGCCAAACCGACGAGGCAGGCCGCCAGGTAGTCCGTCCCGGGCGAGAGGAGGAAAGACCGGGATGTTCCGGGCGCGAGGGCGGGCGCTTCCCGGTGTTTGATCTTGTAGATCCAGAGGAAATAGATAATGAAGACGAGGCAGAAATTGAAAAAATCGGGCGAGATCCAGAGATAGTAGACACCGGCCACGGAGCCGAAGAGGAACGTTAGTAGATAGGAGATCGACGTCAGCGGCGAGTTGGCCAGGGAGAAATAGGCGTAGCCCAGCAACATGACGATGAGCAGGAGGACCGAATGGAAGACAAAAATGCCGTTGTATCCGAACACCCGGACGAACGGCGCGGCGAACAATGAATAAGCCCAGGACTTGGCGTAGAAAATTTTGTCATTCCGGGCCTTTTTCAGGAAAATGCCCTGCGGCCCGGCGTTGAAGTCGTGGTAGTACCGGATCAGGTCCTTCTTGGTGTATTCCAGGTCGAGGTCGTAGGCGATGCTCTGGGTCAGGGCATAGTAAACGGCCTGGTCGGCGAAGAGAAAATGCTGGTTAATGACCGGCAGGTTGAGAAACAGAGAGAAACCGAGAAAGAAAATGAAAACGATCAGGATAATGCCGAGAGCGGCCTTTTTCTGGGCGATATTCTCCGCGACCATGGAGCCAACCTGTCCCTAGTCAATATCACAGTGCCTAGGAAAATTCAACGAATGCCAACCTGCTCGTCTGAGCCTTTGCTAACGCTTATACAGGCTGAGATAGGCGCTGATGATCCGGTCCCCCCAGACGAGGGCGAAAAAGGCGGCCGGCGCCAGGAACGTCCCGAAGGGAAGGGAGAACTGGAGGTCTTTTTTCCGGAAGGACATGAGGAAAATGCCCACAAGGGCCCCGGCGAAAGAACCGACAAGCAGGGTGAAGAAGGCCTTCATCCAGCCCAGATAGGCGCCGACGAAAAGCATCATGGTCACATCGCCCATGCCCAGGCCTTCCTTCTTCCGCAACAGCAGATATGCTCCGTAGATCACGAGCAGGAAGCCGGCACCGGCGACTGCACCGAGCAGAGATTGCCGCAGATTCATGTCGGAGCGGAAGACGGAATAGACGAGGGCCAGCGCTAAGCCCGGCAGGGTGATCTCGTCGGGAAGGATCTGGTGGTGGAGGTCGATGAAACAAAGGACGATGAGGGCGCTGGCGAAGAGGCAGGAGGCGAAGAAGGGAACGGTCAGCGAGAACTTCCCAAAGAGGAGAAGAAAGCAGATAGGCGTGACGATCTCGACCAGCGGGTAGACAGGCGAGATCTTCAGGCCGCAGGCGCGGCATTTGCCCCGGAGCAGCAGGTAGGAGAGGACGGGGATGTTGTCATAGGCCTTGATGCGCGTCCCGCATCGTGGACAGGAAGAGGGGGGGCGCGCTAGACTCAGTCCCCGGGGAAGACGATGGATAACGACATTGAGAAAGCTTCCCCAGGCCAGTCCGAAAAGGGCGATGATTATCTTTTCCACCAGACACTCGGAGGCTTGATCTCGCCTGTCTTGGGATCGTAAACATAATCTTTGCCGTCCAGATCCCGGGGCAGAGACCGGACGATTCCGAAGCGGACGAGCTCGCTCAGTTCGGCCGGCAGCCGCTGGTATCGCTCCCTGAACCGCCGGACGGCTTCCTTGAGGACGTTGGTGTCCAGCGCCGTTTTCACCTGGTAAAGATGCTTGCCGGCGATTATCCTGGTGCGCTCGTCCTGTGCGGTGTCGTAGATCTCCAGCCAGGTCTTCCAGGACTCGTCGAGGTCCATCGCCTTGAAACCCGCGGCGGCATAGAGCCTCTTGGCGATATCCGGCGCGCCCGGGATGCTCATGGCTTTTTCATAGTATTTCCGGGCCGTCTCATAATCCCTGGCCCGTTGGGCGTAATGGCCCGCCTCGAATGGAAAAATCCATTGATCGGGGTTCTTGGCCAGCCCCAGGTCCAATATCTTGTAGGCGAGATCGAGGTCCCTGGCCTCGTTGACGGCGATCAGCGCGCCGATCTCGTAGGGGTCGGTAAAACGCGGGTCGAGCTCGGCGATGATGGAGAAGATATGTTCCAAGTTCTTGAAGCGGTCGACGATGGTATAGGTTGTATAGTATTGGATGGCCCAGATGTAAACGAGGTCGGCGACGAGCGAAGAATAGCCGAAGGTGGCGTATTTTAAGTACTTTCCCGAAGGGATGTAAATGATCGAGGCGCCGGGGATTTTTCCCCGGGGGATCCGCTCGACGGCCAGCTTGAGGAAAACGATGCCGGCGCAGAGGAAGGCCAGGAGCCCGACCACGGCGATGGCGGCGGAGCCTTTTCTCCGGACGGGCGCTCTGATCATCGGCTTCAGACGAAATCCCTCTTTTTGAAAATCAAGACGGCTAAGGCCAGGATGAAGAGCGTATAAACCAGTCCGTAAGCGGTGGAATAGAGGAAAAACCTGGGGTCGATGTCCAGGCCGTGGACGATCTCGGTTTTGAAGTTGAAATTCTCGAGGTCAGGGAGTACGGCGGAGAGCCCGCGAAGCAAAGTTCTGGTCGGTCCCGGGCGGGTCTTCAGGATGAGCGTTTCGAGTCCCCAGGAGAGATGTCCGATGAGGTAAAAAGAGAGCGTGTAGATCGAGCTCAGGATGGGAGTCGAGAAACAGGAAAAGAGAATCGCCACCGCGGTGATAAGGACGAGCTCGATGAAGATGAACAGGATGGCCAGGAGCATCAAGCCCTCCAGCCGTCCCGTATGGAGGAGGACGATGACCAGGAAGATCAGGCTCATGGCCAGGGTCATAATGAACAGGGTGAGGACGAGCCCGAAGAACTTGCCGAGGAGGAACTGCCAGCGCTGGATGGGCTTGGAGAGCAGGGTGTAGATTGTCTTCTTGTCGATCTCCTTGTAGACCAGGCCGGTGCCGATCAGGATGGCCATGAGCACGCCGAAGAGCGAGATCGAGGCCAGTCCAACGTCCTTGATAATTTTGACCCGGTCGCCCACCGTGAGCACGGCGAGCACTCGTGAAAAAACAAGGGCGACGGCGGCGAAAAAGAAGAGCAGGTAGAGAATCCGGTCACGAATGGCCTCTTTGAACGTGTTCAGGGCGATGGCTTTGATCTTCATCCTTGCTTGACCATTTCGACAAAGATGTCCTCGAGTGTTTCCGTCCGCGGGACCATGGAATGGATCCTGCCTTTCTGCTCATGGACGAGCGTCATCAACCGGTCGATGGTGTCCTCCTCAAAGACCTTGAGCAGAATCCTGTCGCCGTGCGTCGAGACGAGCTCGCCGAGGTCGGCGAGCGAGGCCGGGTTGATCCCGGACACCGTGATCTCGGTGAACAGGACTTTCTCCGAGATCAGGTCCCGGAGAAAACCCTGGCTGATGATCCGGCCGCCGACGATGATGGCCACACGGTCGCAGATCAACTCGATGTCCTGGAGGATGTGCGAGCAGAGGAAAATCGTCTTGCCTTCCTGTTTCAGCCGGACGATGATATCGCGGAGCTCCTTCCGGCCGAGCGGGTCCAGACCTCCCAGCGGCTCGTCGAGGAAAAGGAGCGCGGGATCGTTGATCAAAGCCTGGGCCAAGCCCATCCTCTGGAGCATGCCCCGGGAGAACTTGCGGAGTTGAAGATCGCGGGCCCTTTCCATGCCGACCAGGCGAAGCAGTCCGGCGATCTTTTCCTCTTTGTCCTTTTTTTTCAGGCCGAACAGGCGGGCATAAAAATCAAGGAACTCAGCCGCCGTGAGGTAATCGTAAAAGTAGGGATTCTCCGGCAGGTAGCCGAGGCGCTCTCTCCCCCTTGCGGACAAGTGCGGATGGCCGAAGATCTCGATTTTCCCCCGGTCCGGGAAGATCAGGCCCAGGATGCATTTCAGGGTCGTGGTCTTGCCGGCGCCGTTAGGCCCGAGGTAGCCGAAGATCTCCCCCTCCGAGATCGCAAAGGAGATGCCTTTGAGGATTTCCCGCTTCTTAGGAATGAAACCGGGTGCAAAGGCTTTTGTCAGGTTTTCGATTTGCAGGACGGTAGCCATGGAATTCCCCGTTATTATATTGAATTAATGGACAAAAAAAAAGAAGAGCCGTGACGAAGAGGTCGTGTTCGCCGTCGTTGTCAAAATCGGCGGCCGCCTGCCCGCAGGCGCTGAAGGCGAATGCTCCGGTCCGGAAGGTCACGTCCAGAAAAAAACCGTCGCCGGCGCCCTCATAGAACGGGTTCATCCAAACCCGGTAGCAGTTGGTGATCGACAGATCGAGATGGCCGTCATTGTTGAAGTCGGCAAATACCGCCGATCTCCCTTTGATATCGAGGCCAAGCTCTTGATCGACACGTTTGAATCTTCCGGAGCCTCCCAGATTTCGCCATAGCCCGCGATCCGAAATCAGCACATCGGCATAGCCGTCATCGTCGTAATCCCCGAGCGCCAATCGAGTGTAGTCGTCATCTTCCGGCCGCAACGCGCATTTTTAAAGGCCGGTATTTCGCACGAGCTCGAAGCGGATCGCTGTTTCGGGCTGGTCCTTGAGATAGGGATTCGCCGCCGCGTCCATCGCCAGGCCGCTCTCCACGAGGCAATACGCAAGCAGGGATTCGTGAGGGAGGAGGTGGGCGAACCGCGCCTGGGCGATCGGATTGTCCATTCGGATGCTGTCCGCGTCTTCTTTCATTGAGTCCGCATAGTAGCGATAGATTTTTTTCGCAAGCTCGGCGCCGGGCGGATTTATCATTACGATTCTTCTCGGTATTGCCGGGTCCTTTGTGGCGACCTACATCGGACAACACCTCGGCTGGTATAGAGAGGGTCAGCCTGCCGGGTTCATCGGAGCGATTCTTGGAGCCATCTTGATCCTAATGGGTTTCCGTAAGAACATCGCATACTAACAAACCGTAAGGAC
>JBAUIH010000214.1:0-13159 GCA_049682755.1 Candidatus Aminicenantales bacterium
CTACTCCTCCAAGATTGTTTGATATTCTACTTGAAGGTTGTAGCCCTTCTTTTTTGCCTTTGTCAAATGCCATCACGTAACCTTGGGACAAGCCCTAATAGTAAGGAATATTCTCAAGAGAAGATCATGAGTCGGGGGACAATCGTCATCAGCGGCGGCACCGGGTTTATCGGCCGGCCTGTGACCGCAAGCCTCCTAGAAGCCGGATATGAAGTCGCCGTCCTGACCCGAAATCCCGCCAAGGCCGCGGCCCTGTTCGGAGATCAGGTCAACGCGGCCGGCTGGGACGGCCGGACTTCCGACGGCTGGCTCGAGCTGGCCTCCGGCGCCCGGGCGATCATCAACCTCGCCGGGGAGAATATCGGGGCGGGCCGCTGGACAATGAAGAGGAAGCGGGCGATCGTGAGGAGCCGCCTGAACGCCGGCCAGGCTGTCGTGGACGCCGTCCGCAGAGCTTCGGCCAAGCCGGAAGTCGTCATCCAGGCGTCGGCCGTCGGATACTATGGTTCCCGGGCCGATGAAGCGCTGGACGAGTCGGCTTCCGCGGGCCGCGGATTCCTGGCCGGACTGGTTCGAAATTGGGAGGACTCGACCGCGGAAGCCGAGAGGTACGGCGTGAGAAGGGTGGTCATCCGTTCGGGCCTTGTGCTGGATGCCGACGGCGGTGTTTTGCCCCGTATGTTAAGGCCGTTTCGTCTGTTCGCGGGAGGCCCGCTCGGCTCCGGCCGGCAATGGCTGTCCTGGATCCATCTCCGGGATGAAGTCGCGGCCATCCGCTTTCTTCTCGAAAGGGAAGACCTGTCCGGAGTTTTCAACCTGACCGCCCCGAAGCCTCTGCTGATGACCGAATTTGCGCGGATCTTGGGACGGGCGATGCGTCGGCCGGCGATCTTTCGAGTTCCGGCCGTCCTGCTTCGTTTCCTCTACGGAGAAATGGCCGAAGAGACTCTTCTCGCCGGACAAAGGGTCCAGCCGCGGTCTTTGCTCAGGGCCGGTTTTGAGTTCCTCTATCCCGGCCTGGAAAACGCCCTGCAGGAGATCCTCAGATAAAAACCTCGCCGGGAATATCCCGCAAGTTGAACCGGGAGGCCATGCTCCGGCCGTAGGCTCCCGCGCACAGGACCGCCAAAACATCCCCTCTCCGTGGAACGGCCATCGCGATCTCCCTGGCGAAAACGTCCCCGGTTTCACAGAGGTTGCCGGCGACGGTGAGGGGCTTCATCCGGCCGTCATAGACACGCCCGCAGTGGACGATATGATGTTGGGCCTGGGGATAGATGGCCGGCCGGGGGAGGCTGTTGAACGTGCCGGCGTTGACACAGGCGAACAGCTGGCCGTAGCTCTCCTTGAGGTATTCGACCCGGAGCAACAGGACGCCGGCGTCCGCGACCAGGTACTTTCCAGGCTCGATGACCACGGCCTTGATGGCGAGCCCGGAGCCGGCAATCCGCCGGGCGATATGGGAGGCGTACTTATCGAGCGGAAAGACACTCTGGCGTCTCTGGTAACGGGGACCGAAACCGCCTCCGAAATCCAGGAATTCCAGCCGGAAGCCCGTCTTTTCTATTCGACGGGCCATGGCCACCATCTTATCGACGGCCGCGCTGACCACTTCGAAGTCCTCATTCACCCAACCGGAGCCGAGATGCTGGTGCAGACCGACAGGAAGGAATCCATAGGATGCAGCCCTCTCCAGGGTCGTCAGGACTTTGCTCTTTTCGACGCCGAACTTGACCGGCGTCCCGTCGGGCGACCTGATCCCGGCCGTAACAACTTTCGGGTTGAAGCCGCGGCCGATCCCCGGATTCCAGCGGATCGAAACCCTGATTTTTTTCTCCCGGAAGCCCTTGGTTTTCACCTCCCGCATCACTTCCAGTTGCTCCAGGGCGTCGATGTTCACGGTCAGCCCGTCGACCCGGAAGACGCGTTCGAGGTCTTCGCCGCTGAGCGAAGTCCCAGTGAAGAGGATCCTGGATGCAGGATAGCCGGAGCGCCGGGCCTCTTCCACCTCCTGAGGAGAAACGGCGTCGATCCAGGCGCCCCGTCGCCGCAGCTCCCTCAGGATCTCCCGGTGAGGATTGGCCTTCATGGCATAGCAGATCCGAAGAGGTTGCCGCAAATGCTTCGAGAATGTCCGCTGAAGATTTTGGTAGTTCGAAGTGATCTGAGCCCGACTGTATACGAAAACCGGAGACGCGTTCCGTTCGGCGACCTGTTCGGCCGAGGTTCTCCCAAGGTAGAGCTTCCGGCCCCGCACCCGCAGGAATTCATTCTCCCACCACACTCTGTCCCTCCTTCTCCGTCAGGTCTTTTCCTCGAACAGGTCGAGCTGCCCCTTGGCCAGCTTCTTGGCGATCTCTATGAGTACAGGATACTTCTCCAGCATCGTCCTGGGGATGTTCAAAAGCTGTCCGGTGATCTTGTTCTTGATCTGGAGGGCGTTGGCGAGGGCCTGGCCGCGGTAGTGGTTGTTGGTGATGACGAAGACCTTGTCGGTGTTTCGGCCGAGGTCCTTGATCCTCTCCACCCAGTCATCGAGTTCTTCGTTGCTATAGAGATAATTGTAGCGGTCGTCACGACCGGCCTCTTTCCGGAACCAGTCCTTGGTGTTCCTTCCGTGGAGCCGGACGTAGGAGAAGTCCCGGATTGTCGCCCTCGCGCTGGGCGCGATGGATGGACCGATCACCGGTTGGTCGATGTTGCAGAAGCAGACTCGATGGCCGGAGAGCATCTCGTAAAAATCGGGATGATCCCAAGAAGAGTGCCGCACCTCGACCGTCATTGGGTCTCCGCTGAAAGCCCGAAACAGCCGGCCCAGATAATCCACATGGGCGTCGGAGTGATAAAAAGACCAGGGAAACTGGAAGAGAAGCGTCGCCAAGCGCTCCCGGGCGCGCAGGGGCTCTATTCCAAGCCGGAAGGCATCGACATCCTTTTGTGACCAGCTTTCGCGGTCATGAGTGAAAACCTGGTGAGCCTTGACGGCCAAGAGGAAATCTGGGAAGCCGGCCAGCTTCTTGACCCACAAGAGCGACATGGCTGCGGCCGGCGGCCGATAGAAGGTGCTGTTGATTTCGACGATGTTGAGATAAGCGGCCAGGAAGGGAAGGGCATGGAACCCGCGCTCTCTGTGCGCGGGGTAGACAATTCCCTCCCAATCCGCGTAGCTCCAGCCGGCGGTCCCGATGTAAAAGCGGCTCATCGAAACCGTATTATAATCGTTTGCCGGCGCCGGAGGAAGCGGCGTGAAGCAGTTTCAATCTTTTACCGGGGCTTCAGGGCGGCCTCCTGCGCCCATCAGAATCAAGAAGAGGCGGTGAAACTGCTTCGTGACCGCCCGTGCAAAAGATCTGCAAAAGAGATAAACTGGAAGGCGATATTCATGATGAAAGAAAATTCTGCGATGCCCTTTGGTTTGAGGCAAAAAATTATTGCGGCTTATGGAAGGATCGGCCCGGACATCCGCCGGACTCCTCTCGAATTTTCCCCGGCCTTGAGCGGCTTGACGGGAGCAGAGGTCTACCTGAAATGGGAAAGCGAGCAGCGGACGGGGTCCTTCAAGTTCCGCGGGGCGCTGAACAAAGTCCGTGGCCTGTCCCCGGAAAGGAAAGCAAGAGGGATCGTCTCGGCCTCCACCGGGAACCACGGGCTGGGAATCAGCCTGGCCGCGGAGATGGAAGACGTACCCCTGACGCTCGTCCTGCCTCGGACCATATCCAAGGAGAAAAAGCGCCGCCTGGAAAAAAGACGGGCGGAAATCATTGTCCACGGCGAAAGCTGCGATAAAGCCGAGATATGGGCGCGGCGGTTGGCCGAAGAGACGGGTAAAACGTTCGTCTCTCCCTACAATGATAACGAGATTATCGCGGGCCAGGGGACGATCGGTCTGGAGACAGCCGAAGACCTCCCGGACTTCAAGGCCGTGATCGTGCCGGTCGGAGGGGGCGGTCTCATCGCCGGAATCGCCGGTTATATCAAGGCCTTGGCTCCAGAGGTCGAAGTGATCGGCGTCGAACCGGCCTGCTCGGGCTTCATGGCGGCCTCGTTGGCCGCCGGACACATCGTCGAGATTGAAGAAGGAAAGACGATTGCCGAGGCCGTGGCCGGCGGGATCGAACCCGGCTCGATCACCTTTCCGCTCTGCCAGGAGCTCTTGGACCGGATCATTCTTGTCGATGAGCCTCTGGTCAAGAGGGCCATGTCTCTGATCCTGGAAAACCACGAGAGGATGGTGGAAGGGGCGGGAGCGCTTTCTTGCGCCGGACTTCTGAAGGAAAAGGCGAGGTTTCAAGGGAGAAGAACAGTCCTGGTGATCAGCGGTGGGAACATCGCCGCCTCGGTCTTCCGGGACGCTGTCGGATCTCTCTAAGAGAAGGAAGAATTGGCGAGCAGGTGATCTTTGTGGCGCGTATGGGGATCCGGACTTCAAAAATGCCGGCCCGGGGAATTGGGACCTTGCTCTCCGCGGCTTTTTTGCTTATGATTCCACTGCAGAACCGGATGAGAAGACACGTCTTCGTCAGCCTGGCCTTTTTTCTCCTAATGGGGGCCCTGCTCCCCGGCTGCCGAGCCGCGCAAGAGAGGCTTTACACGTTCGGCATCTTCCAGATCACCGATGCCCCGACGCTGAATGAGGCCCGGAAGGGATTCATCCAGGCTTTGACAGACAGCGGCTTGAGCGAGGGCGTGGATATCCGATTGATCCAGCGATATGCCGGGGGAGACACCACTGAAGCCCAGCAGATCGCTCAGCAGTTCGTCGAGGAGAAAACGGACATGATCGTGGCCCTGTCTACGCAGTGTTTGCAGGCCGCTATCATGGCCGCTCCCAAGGTTCCTGTCGTTTTTACCTCTGTGGCCAATCCATATCTTCTTGGTGTGGGCCGGTCCGCCGAGAATCATGTCAGAAACATCACCGGAGTCGCCTCGACCGGACCGATCAAGCAGACTCTCGGTTTTATCCGCGAGGCCCTGCCCGAAGCGAAAAGGATCGGGACGCTGTGGACTCCGGCTGAACTCAATTCTGAGTACTACCTCCGGCTTCTGCGGGAAGGGGCCGCCGAGCTGGGCCTCGAAGTGATCGCCCAACCCGTGGCCAATTCCAACGAAGTCTTGTTGTCCGGCCAGATGCTGCTCAACCGGAAGGTCGATGCGATATTCCCGATTTCCGACAACACGATCAACGCAGCCTTTGAAACCCTGGGCCGGCTGGCCCAAGAAAACGCGGTTCCGCTGTTCGGCGGATTCCCCTTGTTCGCCCGGCTGGGCGCCTGTGCGGCCATGGGCTGGGACTTTTTCGAGATGGGGTATAGAACCGGTGAGATTGCCCTCCGGATCAAGAACGGCGAAGACCCAGGCCGCATCCCCATTCAGTCCATGAGCCGGGTGCGGCTGCACCTCAACCTTCAGGCTGCCGGAATGCAGGGCGTCCACTTCTCGCCTCAGATACTGGAACGGGCCGATGACGTCATCAAATCGGAAGGTTCCTTGGATCCGGCGGATGCCGGGCAGTAGGAGGTCCGCCTCAATAGAATCCGGTAAAGACAGCCCGTCCCTTTCCTAAACGGCGGGCCTTATTCAAGGCGCTCTGAGTGAAATCAATGGCGAGAGAGCAGGCTTCGACCAGTGGTTTTTTCATGACGAGGTAGCAGAGGAGGCTGGAAGAGAGGAAGCAGCCCGTGCCGTGGACATCCTTGGCTTTTTTCTTGTGCGGGAAGAGGACGTATCGTTCGCCGTCGCAGAGCGCATCCACCGCTTTCCCGGCAAGGTGCCCTCCCTTGATCAAGCAGGGGGCAGCCAGGCGCTCGACGATTCGGCAGGCCGCCTCTTTCATGTCTTCCGGTCGACGCAAGCTGCGTCCGGAAATCAAGGCCGCTTCATCCAGATTCGGAGTCAGGAGCGTGATCCGGCCCTTGATCCGGTCGAGATAGGAGGGGATGGCCTTTTTTTCCAAAAGCCACCGGCCCGAGCTTGACCGGAACACGGGATCGACGACGATAGGAATGCCCTGTTGATCGTCCAGGATGCGACCCAGGGCGGCAATATTTTCCCTGCCGCCGAGCATACCGACCTTGATTCCGGCCGGGGCCACGTCCCGGATGAGGATTTCGTACTGCCGGCGAAGAAAACGGCCGCCCAGGCAGCGGACCGCCCCAACGATCCGGCTGTTCTGAGCCGTTGCAGCGGTCAGAAGGCCTGCTCCAGGGAATCCGAAGCTCCGGAAGACGGCAACATCCAGAAGTACACCGGCTCCGCCGGAGGGGTCGAATCCGGCGACCGAGACCAGGACTTTATTCAAGGCGGACTCCGACGGGAATAGAGAGGCATTCAGAAAATCGCATCAGGGCTTTACGACCCGCCGGGCCTATGTTAGCATACTGAAGAGGACGATGAAAGCAAGGGCCCATGTCTTTGTCAGCGGACGGGTTCAGGGCGTGTTTTTCCGCGATCACACCAGGCGGTGGGCGGCCTCCCTCGGACTGACAGGCTGGGTCAAAAACCTGTGGGATGGTCGAGTTGAGGTGTTGGCGGAAGGGGAGAAGGAGAATTTGGAAGCCCTCATTGCCAAGCTGAAACAGGGGCCGCCCGCGGCCGCCGTCGAGAACGTCGCGGTATCCTGGGAAGACCCCCAGAACGAATTCTGCGATTTCCGGATTGTTTGGGCCTGACCGGGGGAATCAGTTCCGGCTTTTCCGCTGCTCCAGGAATTTCCTCCGGCATTCCTCCGAACAAAAATAATGATCTTCTCCGTCCAATCTTTCCAGGATGGCCTCGTCTTTGGGAAGGTAGGTGTTGCAGACCTCGTCTTTGACCATGGTCCCGGAAAGTTGCGGGCGCGGCCGGTCTCGACGGGAAAGACGCCGCGGGAAGAACAATAAGCGCAGAAAAAGATAGATGACATAAGAGAGGAGGACGTAAAAAAGGAAACGGAAAAAAGCGCCTATCATCTTTCGAATGTAGCGGAAAGAGAGGCCACTGTCAATGAATGAAAGCCCGTTTCTTGCCTTTCTCGGGGAACGAGGCTAAAATAAAATAGTAAGTAGGGAATGTGAAATCCACGGCCTTCCGGCTCGCGCTCCTTTTCCTGGCAGCAGGGGCGCTTTCTGTTTCCATCCCGGCCTCCTTTCCTGAACAAGAGCGGCAGGAGAAGACCGAGATCCGCCATGAAGTCACCGTGACCCTGAAGCTTGTCCAGGTCTTCGTCGTCGACAAGAAGGGCAATCCCATTGTCGATCTGGGGAAGGACGATTTCGATGTCTTTGACAACGGAAAAAAACAGGCCATCACCGAGTTCGAGAAGCACACCCTGATCCTCCCCCCCGCGGGAGCAGGACCAAAGCCGGCGAATCTCGAGGAGACGCCCCTTCCCCCGTCGCGCCATCTGATGCCGCGCAAGTTTTTCCTGTTCTTCGATTTCGCCTACAACACCCCGAAAGGACTCATCAAAGCCAAGGAAGCGGCCCTTCATTTCATCGACTCCCAACTCCTGCCCACGGATGAGGTCGGTGTCCTCTCCTATTCCGGCCTGGAGAACCTGGAGCTCTGGGAATATCTGACGGCCGACCATAAGAGAGTGCGGGAGGTCGTTGAGTCCTTTGGCCTGAAGAAACTCTCGGGACGGATCGACAATCTCCAGGAGAAATACTACGAGGCGGTCACCGGACAGAACCCTGCCGATGCCGCGGCCTGGGGAGGGGCAACCCTCAAGGGGTCGGAGAAGCGGCTGCCGGATATGGGAGCCAAGCCCGATCTTGAAAGGACGTTCGAGCTTAAATCCCTAAAATTCGCGGAGAGGGGTGAGCTCCATGCCGTGATGTTCGCCGATAGCATCACGGATCTGGCTCTGGCTTTGCGCTATATCCCGGGCCAGAAGAACATCGTTCTTTTCTCTTCCGGAGTTCCCTATTCCCTTATCTACGGAATCCAGGCTCCTTATGGGGATGTGCGTTTTGGAAGCTTCGGAAATTCCCTCCTTAAACAGCGCTACGATGACATGCTCAGCGAATTGACGGCCTCGAACTGCATCATCTATGCGCTGGACACGGAAGACGCCGGATCGAGTCTCAAGAAGGAGACCCGGACGATGGGCGTATTCACCCTCCAAAAGATGACCGCCGCCACGGGGGGGAAGTACTTCGGCAACATCAATCGCTATGAGGAGCACGTCGAGAGGATCCAGAATCTGACCGGTTGTTATTACGTCCTGGGATACTCCGTCGATGAAAAATGGGACGGCGCCTTTCACACGATCAAAGTCGAGGTCGGAAGGCCGGGAGGCGAGGTCCACGCCCAGAGGGGATACTATAATCCCAAGCTGTTCAAAGAATACAGCGAGCTTGAAAAAATGCTCCATCTCGTTGACCTGGCGCTGAACGAGGAGCCCGTCTTTCAGACGCCGGCCCTCTTTTCTGTGGTACGAAGGCCGTGCCCGCCGGCCGGGACGTCCAATGTTTGTCTCTCCGCCGAGTGTCCTGTCGATGGGATTGGAGAGATCCTGCTGGGCAAATACGAAATCGTCGGCATCGTCTTCGACGAAAACGGGAATACCGTCGAGCTAAAACGGGACGAGGGGACGACCCCCCAGAAGCCCACCGCAATGATGACGCACTCTTTCGAATTCACGCTGGAGCCGGGGACCTACGAATGCCGGGTGATCATCCGGAACCTGGAGACGGGGAGGGGAGCCGTCGGGGGCATTTCGGTGACCATTGAGAATGAACGGCAGACTCATTGAGCTGACTCAACAATCCGCTTGATTCCCGCTCCCTCAAAAAGTAAGATAAACACGCTCTAAATAGGGAAGGAGAGACCTGTGGATTTCTTGTTATCGGAAGAACAGCGAAGTCTCCAGGAGACGATCCGCAATTTCGCCCAGAAGGAGATCCAGCCACTTATCAAGGAGTACGATGGAAAAGCCGAGTGGCCGGATATTTTGACCAAGAAACTGGCCGGACTGGGACTCCTGGGCATCATCGTGCCCCCGGAATACTCGGGCTGCGGGTATTCCAACGTCGACTACGTCCTCATTTTGGAGGAGCTCTCCAAGGTGGATCCCTCGGTGGGGCTGGTCGTCGCCGCCCATAACTCCTTATGCTGTAACCATATCAACCTCTTCGGCACGGAGGAGCAGAAAAAGAAATACCTGACCCGGCTGGCCGAGGGACAAACTCTCGGTGCGTGGGGATTGACGGAAGCCGCTGCGGGCTCCGACGCCGCGGCCTTGAAGACGCGGGCCGACAAGAAGGGTGATCACTGGATCCTCAATGGGACCAAGCTGTTCATCACTAACGGATCTCTGGCCGAGATCTGTGTGGTCATGGCGGTCACCGACCCGGCCAAAGGGAGGCACGGCATTTCTACCTTTATCCTGGAAAAAGGAATGCCCGGATTCCAGGCGGGTAAGAAGGAGGACAAGCTGGGTATCCGGGCGGCCGATACCTCCGAGCTCATCTTTGAGGACGTCCGGGTTCCGGCTGAGAACCTGCTCGGCAAGGAAAACGAGGGCTACCGGGGGGCCATGGCCATCCTGGACGGCGGCCGGGTGAGCATCGCCGGTTTTTCCCTCGGGATCGCCGCTGGAGCCCTCGAGGCCAGCCTGAAATATGCCAAAGAACGGGTCCAGTTCGATCAGCCGATCGCCAATTTCCAGGCGATCCAGTGGATGCTGGCCGACGGGTTCACCGAGCTCGATGCGGCCCGTTTGTTGACCTTCCGTGCCGCCTTTCTTGAGGATCAAGGGAAGAAGATCCCCAAAGAATCGGCCATGGCCAAACTTTATGCTTCGGAGCTCGCCGTCCGGGCCTCCTCGAACGCGGTCCAGATTCTCGCCGGTTATGGTTTCACCAAAGACTATCCCGTGGAGAAGTTCTACCGGGATTCCAAGCTGGCGACGATCGGGGAAGGGACATCCGAAATCCAGCGCTGGATCATCGCCCATAAGGTTCTTTCGGAGTACGGAGAGACTTGATCAAAGAGATCCGGAGAGGGAATCCCCGGGCCATTGCCAAGGCCATCTCTCTCGTGGAAAACGATGCGGGCGGCGCCCAGAGATTGATGAAGCAGGTCTTCGCCTGTCGTAAAGACGCCGTCGTGCTGGGGATAACAGGAGCGCCTGGAACCGGGAAGAGCACTCTGGTCGACCAGATCATCGGTCGGCTTCGGGAGGCTCGCCGCAAGATCGGTATCGTGGCGGTCGATCCTTCCTCTCCCTTCAGCGGAGGAGCCATCCTGGGCGACCGGATCAGGATGATGCGGCACAGTGTCGACTCCGAAGTGTTCATCCGCAGCATGGCGACGCGAGGCCATCTCGGCGGCCTGGCCAAGGCGACCGGAGAGGCCATCACCATTTTCGAAGCGGCCGGCAAGGACTCCATCTTGGTCGAAACGGTCGGTGTCGGTCAAGACGAGGTCGAGGTCGTCAAGCTGGCCGACCTCATCCTTGTTGTCCTCACGCCGGGAGCCGGCGATGAGATCCAGGTATTCAAAGCCGGGATCATGGAGATCGCCGATATCTTCGTCATCAACAAAGCCGACCATCCGGGCGCAGAGAAAATGGGCCGGCAGCTCCGGGCGATGCTCGAGCTGGGCCTCTCCACTTCAGAGCTGCCGGCGGTGGTCAAGACCGTGGCCACCGAGGGAAAGGGGATGGATGATTTGATGGCCGAGATCGAGAGGCGCGTGCTCACCCGGGACGGTCAATTCCAAGAGGCCCGCCGGAAAAAGCTCCTCGCCTGGATGCTGAAAGATGTGATGAGGGAGAAGATCGATCGGCTCATCAGCCGGGATATTCCGCGATCGGTTTTCGATGGATATGTCGATAAAATATATCACCGCCAGACGGATCCCTATACGGTCGCGGACACACTCATTTCCCGCCTCAAGGAGAAACGTTGAAATTCAAAGGCATCCACCACATCGGGATCGCGGTCGCCGATCTGGAAGAGAGCCTGGCCAAGTGGGTTACCCTGTTCGGAGCCGTGCCTGGTCCCGTTGAAGAGATCCCGGAGCGGGGGGTGCGTCTCGTCCATCTCCGTTTTGCCGAGGGCTCTGAGATCGAGCTTCTCTCGCCCCTCGGCGAGGCGTCCCCGGTCGCCAAGTTTCTGGAGAAACGAGGAGAAGGCGTGCAGCATTTCACTCTCGAGGTCGATGATATCCAAGCGGCCTTCCGTGAACTCACCGAAGCAGGCCTCCAGTTTGTCTCGGAAGGGCCTCAGATCGGGGCCGGTGGAGCCCAGGTGGCCTTCGTTCACCCCAAGAACCTGAACGGCGTGTTGGTGGAAATCAGGCAGGGCCGAAAATCTTAGCCGCTGGATCTTCAGGCTTCTTGATGACGGCTGAGCGTCAACGCCCAGCGGGCGAAATCGGTGGCGTCTTCAAGGTCATGCTCGTTGGGATGAGTGCGGGCTGAGGCCGCCATCTCCGTCCAGGCCTCATGCTCCGGCGACCGGCCGAGAACTTCGAGGGCCTGGGGCGAGACCTTGCCCCGGCAGGAAAAAGTGGAGACGAGTTTGGCCTGGCTAGAGACAACGACGGCATATTCGATGGCCTCCCGGGAAAGGCGGCTTCCGGTGTGGGACCCGTGGGTGGAGAAGAGGGCGATCTTCTTGCCCTTCGGGATTGCCCGAAGGAACGTCTCCACCTGGACGGGGAGGCTGTGGGAATGGACGGGAAAGCCGATGAAGACGAGGTCGTATTCGGCCAGGCTTTGGACTTCGGCGATCCGTTTCATGGTCTTGGGCTCGGGCAGGCCGGCGAAGATGGCGGCCGCGACCTTCTCTGTGTTCCCAGTCAGGCTGTAATAGACGATCAGGATGTTGGACATGGCGCCATTTTTCCATATTTGCAGAGAAAATTCCAGCTCTACTTCCTTCTGGGAAGGAGGATGGTGATCGTCGTCCCCTTCTGGACCTCGCTCTCAACACGGATCGTGCCGGCGTGGTCCTCGACGATCTTTTTGGCGATGGGCAGGCCGAGGCCCGTTCCGACGTCCTTGGTCGAGAAGTAGGAATCGAAAATCTTGTCAACGACGTCTTTGGCCATTCCCAATCCGGAATCCTTAACGGCCAGACTGAGTTGGTCTGCTTCCGCCTTGATCCTGATCTCGATCTCTCCCTTGCCCCGGATGGCCTCGATAGCATTGATAAAAATATTCCGGACGGCGATCTTGATCTTGGACTTGTCCGCTTCGACCAAAAAGTCCTTCCCTTCGAAGGCCTCGCGGAACCGGATTCGCTCGGAAATAACATTCCGGTAGGGAGCGACGACCGCGTCGACGGCCTCTTTCAGGTCGAAGGTTTCTTTTTTAAGGCTGGCGACGCGGCTAAGCTCCAGGAACTCCTGGGCGATGCGCCGCAGGTTCTCGACTTCGCTGATGATGTAGGAAGCCGACTCGCGGAGGGCCTTCTCGAAATCGCCGCTCTTGTCCTCGTAAACGCGGAGAATGTGTTCCGCCGAGAGTTGGATCGGGGTCAGGGGATTCTTGATCTCGTGGGCCACCTTGTGGGCCATCTCCGCCCAGGCCACTTTCTTGCCCAGGTCGGCGATCTCCTGTTGGTGTCTCTTGAGGTCCTTGATCATGGCGTTAAAACCGTCGACCAGCGTTTTCATCTCATCGTGGGAGCGGTGTTCGACAGCGATCTCCAAGTTGCCAAGGCCGACCTCCCGGGTGCCCATCAAAAGCTTCTTCACGGGCGAGACGATCATCCGCCCGATCCCCCGGGCGAAGATCAAGACTCCGAGAATAAGGAAGGCCGAAACGAAAACGAGGAATTCCATCAGTTCTTCCGTAGCTCCGGCGATCTCCTGGGCTTCAAAGGGGAAGGGAAGAGAAATGAGGAACTGGGAACGCTGGATGGTGTAGGGAATAGTCAGGCTCTGGAAGGAATACTCGCCCATCTTTTGCCTTTGAATGGAGAACGGTTTGTTCTCGTTTCGAATCCTGTAGAATGTTTCTCCGTCGATGAGATCGGGGAGCAATCCCCAGTCGAAGAACTCGCGGCGACTGGAGGAGATCAAGCGGCCCTCGCCGTAAAGGTTGACATCGGTGGCGATGGCCGAACTGATCCAAAGAACGAGGTCATCGGTCGGGGCGATGAGCGTGGCTTTCTCTTCCTGCTGCAGGCTGATGAAATCCTGCATGATGTTACGGGCCAGGTTGGCG
>JBAUIH010000215.1:0-1982 GCA_049682755.1 Candidatus Aminicenantales bacterium
GCCGCAACCTGACGAACAGGGCGCGCCAGGCGCTGGGCCTCGGCCCGGCGGATTTCTTCATCGAGCCCGACAATCCCACGCCCAAAACCCGGCAGGGCTACAGCCAAGCCCAGAAGATCGTCGGCAAGGCCTGCGGCCTCAAGGGCGTGCTTCCGGGCACGGCCTGCGAGCCCAAGATGACGACCGTCGGCTCCCAGGACACGACCGGACCGATGACCGCCGACGAGCTCAAAGAGCTGGCCTGCCTGGAGTTTCAGACCGAGTTTTTCATGCAATCCTTCTGCCACACTCCCGCCTACCCTAAGCCCGCCGACGTCAAGATGCATCGGAATCTTCCCAAGTTCATCATCGCCCGTAAAGGGGTTGCGCTCAAACCCGGCGACGGCATCATCCACTCCTGGATCAACCGCTTCATTCTGCCGGACACGCTGGGCACGGGGGGCGATTCGCACACGCGCTTTCCGATCGGGCTGAGCTTCCCGGCCGGCTCGGGGCTCGTCGCCTTCGCCGGTGCCCTCGGGTTCATGCCGCTGGATATGCCCGAGTCGGTGCTCGTCCGTTTCAAAGGAAAGCGCAACCCCGGGATCACTATCCGCGACATCGTCAACGCCATTCCCTATTTCGCGATCAAGGAAGGACTCCTCACGGTCCCAAAGCAGGGGAAGAAAAATATCTTCAACGGCCGGATCCTTGAGTTCGAGGGCCTGCCGGACCTCACCGTCGACCAAGCCTACGAGCTGACCAACGCCTCGGCCGAGAGGTCGGCCGCCGGGAGCGTCATCGAACTCAGCGAGGAGCAGGTGGCCAAGTATCTGCGGAGCAACATCGCCCTGATGAAACAGATGATCGCCGAGGGCTATGAGGACGCCCGGACGCTCAAGAGGCGGATCAAGGCCTGCGAGAAATGGCTGCGCAAGCCGCGGTTGCTGCGTCGTGACAAGAGAGCCGAGTACGCCGCCGAGATCGAGATCGACCTGTCGGAGATCAAGGAACCGATCCTGGCCTGCCCCAACGACCCCGATGACGTCAAGCTTCTCTCCGAAGTGGCAGGAGACAGGATCGACGAGGTCTTCATCGGCTCCTGCATGACCAACATCTCCCATTTCCGGGCCGCCGGGAAGATCTTCCAGGGCGCGGGGTACCTGACGACACGGGTTTGGCTGACTCCGCCGACCAAGATGGACCAGGCCCAGCTCATGAAAGAAGGGTACTATTCGATCTACAGCTCCGTCGGCGCTCGGACCGAGATCCCCGGCTGCTCGCTCTGCATGGGCAACCAGGCCCGGGTCCGGCCGCAGGCGACGGTCATCTCGACCTCCACCCGTAACTTCGATGACCGGATGGGAGACGGGGCCCGGGTCTATCTGGGTTCAGCGGTCCTCGCGGCCGTCGCCGCGCTCAAGGGGCGGCTCCCAACCGTCGAGGAGTATATGACTGTGATGAAGGAGAAGGTCGAACCGGCGAGCGCCGAGATCCACCGCTATCTCTACTTCGACGAGATGGGCGATTTCACGCTCCACTACACCGGCGCTCATTTCTAAAGGGCGGGCGGGATCCCGGTCATGAGGATAAAAATAGAAATTTTCCCGTTCTCTCGATAGACACTGTTTCGTGGACATGGATGAAGTTACATCCTTCTTCCTTGACCGGAGAGGGGAGGGAGGGGGTGGGAAGGAATCAGATCTAGAGAGGAGCTGAGATGATCGATCTGAGCGGCAAGAAAGTGTTGATAACCGGAGGCTCACGGGGAATCGGCCGGGCCACCGCCCTCATGTTTGCCAAGGCGGGCGCCGATGCCGCCATCACCTACCAACGCCAGGAAAAGGCCGCCCTCGAAGTCAAGGGCGCGGTCGAAGCACTGGGACGGCAATGCCTGGCCGCAAAAGTTGAAATATCCAATCAAGTCGACGTCAAGCGGGCGGTCGACGAAATCATCCGCGCCTGGGGCCGCTTGGACATCCTGGTCAATAACGCCGGGATCT
>JBAUIH010000216.1:0-5443 GCA_049682755.1 Candidatus Aminicenantales bacterium
GGCGTAGCCAAGGCTTCCGGTGCAGCCGAAAAAACCAAGGTTGTCCTAGTGCGGAATAAAGACGTCCTGGACGAGAAAGACCGGCCCAAATACGAGGTGGTCCAGGAGATGCTGGACCAGGCCGTCAACGAGCTCACCGGAAAGCCGGACATCGTTGCGGCCTGGAAGACCTTCATCAAGCCGGACGACATCGTCGGTATCAAGAGCAACGTCTGGAGGTTCATCCCGACCACTCCACAAGTGGAGAACGCGTTGAAAAAGCGGGTCATGGACGCCGGTGTGGCCGAATCGAACATCGCCGTCAGCGACCGGGGCGTCCTCCGGGACCCGGTGTTCCAGAAGTCGACCGCCCTGATCAACGCCCGTCCGATGAGGGCCCATCACTGGTCGGGAGTCGGCTCGCTGATCAAGAATTACATCATGTTTGTCCCCGACCCCGATAACTATCACGACGACTCCTGCTCACGTCTGGCCGTGATCTGGGATAACCCCCTGGTCAAGGGAAAGACGCGCCTGAACGTCCTGGTCATGCTGACACCACAATTCCACGGCGTCGGACCACACAACTTCAACCCCAAGTACGTCTGGCCCTACTTCGGATTCATCGTCTCTTTCGACCCGGTCGCGGCGGATTCCATAGGGCTTCGCATCATCCAGGAGAAAAGGCAGGAATTCTTCGGGGAGGACCGGCCGCTCAGCCCGCCGGCGAAACACATCTTCACGGCCGATACCGTCTATGGCCTGGGCACCGCCGACCCGAACAGGATCGATTTGGTCAAAATCGGCTATGACCAGGACACATTCGTCTAATACAGAGTGTCACCGAATTAGCGGGCCGGGGCAAAGTCTTCCAAACGGATATTGCGGCTCTTCAGCGTCGTCCCCTGAACACGCTCCAGACCAGCTAACGACAGGTTGTATTCGATACTGGCGAGAAGTTCGGACGCCCTGGCGTCCGCCAGGTCCCTTTGGTACTGGAGGACGATATAATTGGTGGAGAGACCCACCAGCAGTTTTTTCTCTTCGGCTTCCAGCTTGGCCGCCGCCAGCTCCCTGGCCAGCCGGTAGGCCTGGACACGTTCGTAGTTCGTCTCCACCGCCCGGACGGAGTTACGGACTTCCAGGGCGATCTGCTGTTCCCGGTGTTGGAGCTTCAAGACAGCCTGTTCGCGGCTTGCCTTGGCCAAGACGTAATCAGACTTGGTAAGAAGCGAAGAAAGCGGCAGCGTGAGCGTCAGGCCCACTGACCAATTTTTATACCGGAACTTGAAGGCATCCCGAATGGAATCCGAAGAACTGCCGGGTACCATGCCGACGATATTCCCGGTCAGCGGGTCGTCATTGAGGTAGAGGATCTGGGTTCCGGATATCCCCGGACTCCAGTAGGACGCCTCCAGGTCCAGCCTGGGGAGGATCTGGTTGCGGAAATAGCCGACATCGATCTCCCTGGTGCCGAGGTCGACCTGGTCGGCCAGAAGGTCCGGGCGGTTCGCCCGGGCCAGAGTCAGCGATTCCTCGAGAGAGACTTCCTTTTTTTCAGAGACCGGCGTGTCGATGGGCATGACCGTCGCCTCGGCGTTATCCTTCTCGGCCTCGAGGTTCATCAAGGTCCTGAGAGCGTCCTGGCTGTTCCTAACCATGACTCGGGCCTGGAGAATATCGGCCTCGCGGGTGGCCACTTCGGCCTGGGCGCTCAGGATCTCGATCGGAGCGATCATCCCGACCTCTTCTTCCTTCTGGTTCTTGGACAGAAGGTCACGGGCCAGATCGAGCGACTGCTGTTTCGCCTTGTGATATTCGATGCTGTGGACGAGGTTCCAGTAAGCCTCCTCCACCTGGTAGATCGTCTCGATGAGAACGGTGCGGAGCTGGTGTCCGGAGACGTCCCGGTTGTTCCGGGCGACCAGGATCTCCCGGCGGTTGACGTTGAGCCCGAAGTCCTTGAGAAGTGGCTGCCTGAATCCCAGGAGAAGGGTGCTGCCGTAGCGCGGGTTGATGGTCTGGAAATTCCGGTTCGTATCGGTTTTATAGGAAAAAAATGAAGCCGATAGCTCCGTCCCCGTGGGGAGGAGGAGGTCGATCTGTGAGCCGGCATCATTGTAGCGCGTCGTGATCTGCTCGGCAGCATCAATATAGGAAAATGATGCCGAGTTCGTGTTCTCCCGGTTGTAGCCCAGTCCGAGAACGGGGTAGAATTTCTCCGTGGCCTTGGTGACCGACATCCCGGCTATTTCCGGGCCCAGGACCTCGGCCGACACGTTCAGGTTGTTCTTCAGGGCCTTGAGGATGCAGTCCTCGAGCGTCAGGGAAAGCTTCTGCGGCCCGGCCGAGCCGAACGTAACGAGCCCGACCAGAGCCCCTGCCAGACTGATGAATCTCATTTTTTCTATGGTTGACATGATGAACCTCCGCGCCGGACGGCGCCCGTTCTCCGCGGACTGTCAGGTCACGATCCAGCCATCCAGAAGATTGATGATCCTCTTCCCGTAAGCGGCGTTCTTCTCGGAGTGGGTCACCTGGATGATGGTCGTGCCCTCCTCGTTGAGCTTCTTGAACATCTCCATGATTTCCGTCCCCTCGGCGGTGTTGAGGTTGCCGGTGGGCTCGTCGGCCAGGATGAGGCTCGGGTTGGTGATCACGGCCCGGGCCACGGCCACCTTCTGCTGCTGGCCGCCGGAAAGCTGGTTGGGAAAGAGGTTTTTCTTGGCGACGATGTGGAAGCGGTCGAGCATATCACAGACACGCCCCTTCCGCTCCGAGGCCTTGACCCGCTTGTAGAGGAGCGGCGTTTCCAGGTTCTCGTAGACCGTCAGGTCATCGATCAGGTGATAGCTCTGGAAGACGAACCCGATATGGTTCTTGTGGAGCTCGGAGAGCTGTTTCTCGGTCATCCGGTGGACGGGCTTGTCCAGGAAGTGATACTCGCCGGCGGAGGGGGTATCCAGCATGCCGAGGATATAGAGAAGGGTGGATTTGCCCGCGCCGGAAGGCCCCATAATGGTTAGGAACTCTCCCTGCTTGACCTCCAGGTCGATGTCCCTCAGGACAAAGGTCTTCACGAACCCCGTGGAAAAGAACTTGGTGATTCCCTTCAACTTGATCATGCCGGCTCAGATCTTGAACTGCTGCTGGAGGTTCTCGGAAACGATGTTCCCGTCGAAAAGGTGAATGATGCGCTGGCTGTACTCGGCGTAGGACGGAGAGTGAGTGACCATGACGATGGTCGTTCCCTCGTCGTGGAGCTTGCCCATCATCTGCATGACCTCCTCGCCGTGCACCGAGTCCAGGTTTCCCGTGGGCTCATCGGCCAGGATGAGCTTGGGCCGGGCGACCACGGCCCTGGCCACGGCCACGCGCTGCTGCTGGCCTCCCGATAGCTGCTGGGGAAAGTGGTTCTTCCGGGGGACAAGTTGCATATGCTCCAGGACCTCGTTGACTCTCTTTCGCCGGGCCGAGGCCGAATAGCCGAGATAGAGGAGGGGCAGTTCGACGTTTTCGGAAACGGTGAGCTCGTCGATCAGGTTGAAGCTCTGGAAGACGAACCCGATGTTGTTTTTCCTCAGGCCGGCCCGCTTCCGTTCGGAGTACCCGGAGACGTCCTCGCCGAGGAAAACATACTCGCCGGAGCTCGGCTTGTCGATCATCCCCAGCACGTTGAGCAGGGTTGATTTCCCGCAGCCCGAGGGGCCCATGATGGCGACGTATTCGCCCTCGTAAACCTCCAGGTTGATGTTGTTTAAGGCGGTCGTTTCGACCTCTTCCGTTGTGTAGACTTTCTTGAGATTCTTGGTTTTGATCATCGTTCTTCTCCTCGAGGTTCTCTCCTTATTTCAAGATCAATCTCTCGATATCGCCGTAGCTCTCATATGACGAGGTGATCACCCGGTCGCCTTCTTCCAGACCCTCCAGGACTTCATACACCTGGGTGTTCTGGCGTCCCACCCGGATGCTTCTTTTTTCCGCATAACCTCCGGACTTGTCCAGGACATAGGCCCAGTTCCCTCCCGTGCTCTGGAAAAAACCTCCTTTGGCCAGGAGGAGCCCCTCCGAAACATCGCTCAGGAAGAGCCGGATATGATAGGTCTGGCCGCGGGTGATCCCCTCCGGCTCGGGGCCTTCAAAAGCCATGTCCACATCGAAGCGGCCCTCCGCCACCTCCGGGTAGATCCAGTTGATCTTCAACCGGTAGGTCTTGCCGGCATGGTCAAACTCCCCCGGCTTGCCGACCTGGATCCGCGGCAGGTAGAGCTCGTCGACGGGGGCCCGCACCTTGAACCCTTCCAGGACATCGACTTGCCCCAGCCGCTCTCCCGGCGCCTTGGACTGGCCGATCTCGACGCTCAAGGCGCTGAGGAGGCCGGAGACGGGCGCCCGGATGGTCAGGTTTTCCTGCTTTTCCTTGACGATCTCGAGGTTGGTCTGCATGCGCTGAAGGGACCCTTCCAGGGCGTCGATCTGGGCCTGCCTGAACTTGAGCTCGTTCGCCATGCTCTGTTCGGTCAACGCCTTCTTCCTGACCAGATGTTCATAGAGGTCCCGGGACAATTCATAGTCATGCTGGGAGATGAGCTTCTCCTTGATCAACCGGGCGTAGCGATCGTAGACGCGCTTCTGGCGCTGGAGCTCGCTGTCGATATCCTCGAGCGCCTGGCTGAGCTGGAGCCGGTACTGCTCCAGGGCCAGCCGGGTGTTGCGGAGGTTGTTACTCTGCTGGAAGAGCTCGGCCTCCCGCCACATGATGTCGAGGAGGAGGTTGGTGTTGGCCAACCGGACGATCTGTTCGCCCTTCTTGACCATCGCGCCGGCCAGGATGAAGATCTCCTCCACCTGTCCGCCCTCCATGGCGGTCAGGTAGTGCTGGTAGATGGGCAGGACGTTCCCCTGGACGGGGATGAATTCCTGGAAAGGGCCCCGCTCGACGGTCGAGATGGTCAGCCTTTCTGTCTGGACGTTCAGGGCGGACCGGTTCAATTTGAAGATGAAGAGGTAGAGCATGAAAACGATGAAGGCTGCGGAAGCCGCCCACGCGGCGATCTTCGCCGGGGGCCACTTTTTCTTCTTGATCTTGCGGTCCATGCCGCTGAGTGGTGTATCTGTTTTTTCTATCTCCAGTGCCATTGTTTTCCTCGCCCCCTATTTGAGCAATAATCGTGCCATTCGAAAAGAACTGGAGCAACAGGCAATAAACTCGGACCGGGGCGGGCCGACCTGTCCGCCTATAAAACAATAGATGTCCGTTTTCGGACACCTTTACCTCTTCGCTTTATATTCCTATCTCGAATTTCCCCAGGAGAAACGAGGCCGAGTGCCCTAGGCATGTTACTTGCTATAGTTCGATGGGAAGGCATCTCCAAATCAGTGATCTTCATGCTGGTCTCAGGAGGCCGCCCTAGAGCCCCCGTAGCGGAAGGGGGATCCGTCGGCTGAGCCGACGGGGGGAACC
>JBAUIH010000217.1:0-2256 GCA_049682755.1 Candidatus Aminicenantales bacterium
GCCTGGGAGACGCCGAAAACGGCCCTGCCCGCGGCCATCAGGAGCATCGCCAACGGCGGCTGGTCCACGTATCCCGCCGCCAGCCGCTTGCTGCAGGCGATGTAATAGAACTCGTCGCGGAAGATCCCATAGCCCCCGAACGCGTTGACCAGGAGATGGAAGGCCAGAGCCCCGAAAGCGAAACCGAGGATGATGACGATGTCGCCGCCCGAGCGCTTGACCGGACCGCCGTTTTGAAGGGACTGCTTATCTGCCGCGTCCATTCTCGCCTCCATGAAATTGGTGCCCGCTTTTGGGCGTTGCCATTATAGCGGTGTTTTGATAAAGAAAGACAGAGGAGACGATCATGAAAAAACGCTCGGGAATGATTTTCTTCATCGGATTCATTTTCTTTATTGGCTCGATAAGCGGAGCGGCGGGCGGGCTGCAGGCGCCCCAACAGAAACCGGCGGCTCAAGCCGAAGCAGCGGCCAAGTCAAGCCCGGCCGCCCCACCGCCGCCCGAAAAGCCGCTCGCCGTCACGCGCCACACCGTCACCATCGGCGGACGTCCCATCGCCTTTACCGCCACCGTCGGCACCCTGACCGTCATCAAGCGCGACGAAACGCCGGGTGCCAACATCTTCTTCATGGCCTATACCAGAGACGGAATCAAGGACCTCTCGGCCCGCCCCGTCACCTTCGTCTTCAACGGCGGCCCCGGTTCCTCCTCGGTTTGGCTCCACATGGGCGGCATGGGGCCGCGCCGCGTCCTCATGACGGATGAGGGATTCCCCGTCAAGCCGCCGTACGGCCTGACGGACAACGAGAACTCGCTCCTGGACGTGACCGACCTCGTCTTCATCGATCCCGTCTCCACGGGCTACAGCCGGCCGCTTCCCGGCGAGGACAAGAGCCAATTCCACGGCGTCGCCGAGGACATCGCCTCGGTCGGCGAGTTCATCCGCCTCTACGTCACCCGGAACGAACGCTGGGCCTCGCCCAAGTTCATCCTGGGCGAAAGCTACGGCACGACGCGGGCCGCGGGCCTCTCGGGCTACCTCCAGGGCGGCACCATGGGGATGTACCTCAACGGCATCGTCCTGGTTTCGTCCGTTCTCGATTTTCAGACGATCACCTTTATGCCGGGCAACAACCTGGCCTATGCGCTGTTCCTTCCCCACTACGCGGCCACGGCCTGGTACCACAAGAAGCTCACGCCCGAGCTCCAGGCTAAACCCCTGAAAGATGTGCTGAAGGAAGCGGAAGATTTCGCCGCCGGCGAGTATTGGACAGCTCTCTTCCAGGGCAACCGGCTGCCCAAGGAAGAAGCGGAAAAGATCGCGGCGAAGCTCGCGGCCTTCACCGGACTCAGCTGGGAATATGTCGCCCAGAGCAATCTCCGGGTGAGGCACGACCGTTTCGTCAAGGAGCTGCTGAGGACGGATCTCGAGACGGTGGGAAGGCTCGACAGCCGGTTCAAGGGCCGGGACGCCGACGCGGCGGGCGAAAACTACGAGTTCGACCCCACGAGCGCCGCCATCCAGGGGCCTTTTTCAACCATGTTCAACACGTACGTGCGGACGGAACTCGGCTACAAGGAAGACCTGCCCTATGCCATCTATGGAAACGTCTATCCCTGGAATTTCATGAGCCGGCCCGAGGAGGCGGAGCAGACGCCCGGCATGCCCAGCCGCGGCCGGGCCGGCAGGCTCGGAGGTCTCAACGTAGCCGAAACGCTGCGTTCGGCCATGAGCGAAAACCCGTTCCTCCGGGTCTTCGTCGCCAACGGATACTATGACGGGGCGACGCCCTACTTCGGGACGGAATACACGTTCAGCCAGATCGGCCTCAACGGCGAGTTCGAAGGGCGGGTCAGGATGGGCTACTACGAGGCCGGGCACATGATGTACATCCACAAGCCGTCCATCATCAAGCTCAAGCAGGACCTGGCGGAGTTCATCGCCGCCGCCTCCGCCAAATGATCAGTCATTGGGGACAGCATATCGCGTCCCCGTTTCTTAGAACATTCAGCGCTGATCTCAGCCGGTCCGGCTTAAAACAACTCACGGCATGACCTGAAATCCCGCCTCTTCAAAGTGGGCATCGAAAGCGAAGGCCGTTTTGATTCCCAGGGTCCGCATGAGTTCAAAACTGACACAATCCACCAGGCTGAGGTTCCTTTTCGCCGCCGCCAGAAGGGCCGACGTCCCCGATCGATGGGTTTCCAGGTTGACGAATTCCACATTGAGGATCGGAAAGAGATCTCCCTCAAAGG
>JBAUIH010000218.1:0-1645 GCA_049682755.1 Candidatus Aminicenantales bacterium
GGGGCTGGCCGCTTCCCCCGGCGCCGCCGCCGGCCAGGCCGTTTTCACTGCCGAGGAAGCCGAGGCCTGGAAGAAAGAGGGAAAAAAAGTTGTCCTCGTCCGGGCCGAGACCTCGCCCGACGATATCCACGGGATGAGCGCTGCCCAGGGCATTCTGACGGCGACAGGGGGAATGACTTCTCACGCCGCCGTTGTCGGACGCCAGATGGGAAAACCGGCCGTCGTCGGTTGCGGCGCGGTCCGCATCGATGAAGAGCGCAAGAGATTCACCGTCAACAACCGGACATTCAAAGAGGGCGAATGGGTGTCGATCGACGGCGGCACGGGTGAAGTCCTGGCCGGCGAGATCCCGACCCGTCCGTCCGAGATCCTCCAGGTCGTTCAAGGCGAGAAGAAATCCGAAGATTCCAGCATGTTCCAGTATTTCAGCAAGCTGCTGAGCTGGGCGGACGAGGTCAGGAAGCTGGGTGTGCGCGCCAACTCCGATACACCGGTGGACGCCCGCACCGCCTTCGCCTTCGGAGCCGAGGGGATCGGCCTGGCCCGGACAGAGCACATGTTCTTCGGCCCCGAGCGGCTGCCTATCGTCAGGGAGATGATCCTGGCCGACAACGAAACCGACCGGCGGAAGGCCCTGGACAAGCTTCTTCCCTTCCAGAAGAAGGATTTTTACGAGTTCTTCAAGGAGATGCACGGGCACCCCGTGACCATTCGCACCATCGACCCGCCGCTTCATGAGTTCCTGCCACGACGAGAGGACCTGATGGTCGAGCTGGCCGAGCTCAAAGTCAAGCCGAGGAAAAACAAGGCCAAGATCGCCGAGATCGAGACCTTGCTGGTGCGGGTCAGCCAGCTTTCCGAGTTCAACCCGATGCTCGGCCACCGCGGCTGCCGGCTGGGCATTTCCTACCCCGAGATCACCGAGATGCAGGCCCGGGCCATCTTCGAGGCGGCCTGCGAGCTGACCAAGGAAGGGGAAAAGGTCCGTCCCGAGATCATGGTCCCCCTCGTCGGCCATGTGGCCGAGCTCGCCAACCAGAGAGAGATCGTCGTTCGGATAGCGGAAGAGGTGATGAAGCAATATGAGGTCAAGGTGGACTACCTGGTCGGGACGATGATCGAGATCCCGCGCGGGGCGATCACGGCGGATGAAGTCGCCCGGGAGGCGGAGTTTTTCAGCTTCGGGACGAACGACCTCACCCAGACAGCTTACGGAGTGTCGCGCGATGACGGAGGCAAGTTCCTCAACTACTATCTGAACAAGGGCATCTGGAAGGACGACCCCTTCGAGACGATCGACATCAAGGGCGTCGGTGAGCTGATGAAGATGGCCGTGGAGAAGGGGAGGAAGACCCGGCCGAACCTCAAGATCGGCATCTGCGGCGTTCACGGCGGCGACCCGCGCTCGATCTACTTCTGCCACAAGGTCGGACTTAACTACGTGAGTTGCTCGGCCTACCAGATCCCGATCGCCCGGCTGGCCGCCGCCCAGGTCGCGATCGGCAAGAAGGGCACAGAAGCCGATTAGCATCCCCGGGGTCGTCTGGCGGGCAATTTGGGAATGCCCGCTCTCCGGCGTTCTCCCGAAAGGCCTACGCTATTCAAATCCCCCTCTCCTCCATCCTCCCCCGCCAGGGGGGAGGAA
>JBAUIH010000219.1:0-1500 GCA_049682755.1 Candidatus Aminicenantales bacterium
GTACCACACGGTGGGCGGCATGGCGACCACCGAGGAAATTACTCTGCCGGGCTTCAAGTCGGACTTGCATGCCTTTGGGTATCAGTTCGCGAACCTCTCCTCCGTGCCGCAGGAGTTGAACTTGTCGGCATACGGCTTTGACCTGATCTGGCCGGAAATCAATTATTCTCACGTGTTCCCGGACGGGGGCATCATCTCCATGCACCGTTCGATCGACGACACCGTCCGGAGCATCGAGCGTTACTCGAAGAAGGATGGGGAGACATGGCGGCGGTTGGCGCAACAATTCGTCGAGCAAAAAGACCGGATCGCGGAGTGGATGAACTCGCCGCCTGCATCTCTTGCCAACTCGACCGCACAACTCGCTCAGATGCCGCACGGCATGGACAAATATCGCTTCCAGTTCCAGAGCCTGCGATCCTGGGCGAACAAGCAATTTGAGACCGAGGAATCGCGGTTGTTCGTGGGCGCTTTCGCCTGCCACGCCGGCATCGGACCGGACGACGCAGGCGGCGCGCATCTGGCTTGGCTCTTCGCGAGCCTCATCCAAGCCTTGGGCAATCGAGTCGTTAAGGGGGGAATGCACAATCTCCCGCTTGCCCTTGCTGAATACCTGCGCTCAAAAGGAGGGCAGATCCGCACCGGCGCCCGTGTCAACAAGATCGTGGTGAAGAACAGTCTAGCTGTGGCAGTTCGGCTCGCGGACGGAGAGGAAATCGGCATCAGCCGGGTTGTCGCCTCCAATACCGATCCGCGCCAGGTGATCGTCGATTTTCTTGGCGAGGAAAACGTCGGCTCAGACCTTATCCAGAAGATCCAGCGGTACGAGTGGGGCGACGCGTTTTTCGTCGTTTACCTCGCCCTGGATGAGCCCCTCGTTTATCGGGCTGGCGACAATGCAGGCCGATCGGCCTACGTGCATCCGTCGCCGCCGACCATGGATTACCTATCCCGGATTTACGCTGAATGTCGGGGCGGGTTGCTGCCGGCGGCGCCGATGGTGGTGATGTGTAACGATTCGGCCATCGATGCCGTTCGAGCGCCGACCGGAAAGGCCGTGATGAAGCTGATCGCCCTCAACGTCCCTTACGAGATCAAGGGCGATTCGGCAGGGAAGATCCCTGGGCGAACGTGGGACGAGGTGAAGGAGGCCTATGCCGATCGCGTCATCGACCTGATTACGGAATCGTACGTTCCGGACCTGCGGGACCGGATCCTGAAACGTGTCGTTCATTCGCCGGTGGACATGGAGCGTGCCATCCCAAGCGCGGTGCGAGGCACCGTGACTCACGGTGCATTCCTGCCCTACCAGTCCGGCTCACTGCGGCCGCTCGCGGAACTGGGGCAGTATCGAACACCTGTCCCAAACGTCTACCTCTGCGGGTCCGGGAGTCACCCGGGCGGAGGCATTTCGATGGCTCCCGGCCGAAACGCGGCCCACGTCATCCTCGCCGATCTGAAAGGAGGGTAGCCAGTGCCACTGCTGGGACACAAGTTGCA
>JBAUIH010000220.1:0-33905 GCA_049682755.1 Candidatus Aminicenantales bacterium
CCCCCGCACCCCGGGGAACCAGTCCCGTCGGTTCCCCCCGTCGAGAACGACGGGTCCCCCTTCCGCTACGGGGGCCTAAGGGCGGATTCCTGCACCCAATTCAATCACGGATTTGGAGATGCTTCCCGGGCTAATAGCGGCCCCCGTCAGCCGCAATTTCGGCCAGGAGCCGGATGTTCTGCGGCGGCGTGCGCGGGGCGATCGAGCAGGCCGTGCTCAAGATATACATGCCTCCAGGCTTGGCGACGTCCAGCCTCGACCGGGCGTCTTTTTCGACCGTCTCCGCGCTCCCGTTGAGCAGGACATGGACGGGATCGATGTTCCCCTTGATGAAGATTCTCCCTCCCACCCGGCGCTTCGCGTCGGCCAGGTCGACGTCGCCGATGGGCGGCGGATCGAGGCATTCGACGCCGGAGAAACCGGCTTCGACCATCATCTCCAGGCGGTCATGGACGGCCCCGCAGGTGTGAACATAGACGGGAACGCCGCGGAGCCGGACTGCCCGGGCGATCTCGCCTTCATAAGGCATGATGAACTCCCGGTAAAAACGAGGCGAGATGAAACCGGAGCCGGCATAGGGAGAGGACAATTTGACCGCGTCCACACCATGGTCGACGAGCTCCCCGGCCAACCGGACAAGACCGTCCGTGTAGCGCTTGAGGACGGCTTTGGCCCGGTCCGGCTCTTCCACTAGACCGATCAAAGCCTGAGAGTGCCCGAACAGCCGGAGGTAATAATCGAACGGAGAGGTCACCTCTCCGTGAACGGAAAATTCCCGTCCCGCCTGCCCGACGATCAGGTCCACGGCCCGGTAAGGATCGTCCGGATCGATGAAAAAATCGAGCCCTTGGGACACGGGGATGAAATCAATGGCCTCGGGGATCCCTTCAGCGTCGAACCCGGCCAGGGGCGGGACCGGCCGCCCGGCGGACGGATAATGCCTGGGCAGGTCATCAGGTGGAAAAACCGTCTCGTCTCCGTTTTGCCAAGCCACGGTCTCAACCTGCCCTTGTCTCATGAGGCTGGATACGTGCCTCTCCCAGTCCTTCCGGTGGCCATAAAGACTGACCAGGATGCCGTCAAAAAGATAGGATTCTCTCAAGGCCAGAAGCCCGGAAGCAAAGACCTCCGCCGAGTTCCAGAACGCCGCCGGGGAAGAGCCGGTCTGGAGAAGCAGATGACCGATGCTCATTTGGCACATCACCGGGACGCGGTCGGGAAGCGTCCTGCTCATGGCGCGCCGCATCCGCTCCTTCGAGGTCATGGCTCTCCGAACATAGGCACCCCGTCCGGACTTGTCAAGGGCCGGCTCAGCCGAGCCCTCCGCCTCCAGGGGGAAACAAATTCATCCATGGAATCACCCCAAAGGGTGATTGACCCCCCATTTCCTCCCCTCCAAAATGGAAACCGCCAACGACAGGACAGGCATGTCGTTGCGGCCTAGCCGAAATGAATAAAAGCAAACGGCTTTAGGAAGACCAATGAAAGAAAAAAAGATCCTGGTGGTCGATTTCGACGAGGAGTCCCTCATTTCTCTGTCCAACCTTGTCTTTGAGGAAGGATTCCAGGCCGTCACCGCCATGGACGGCCTTTCCGGCTACGAAAAGTACAAAGCCGAAAATTTCGACCTGGTGATCATCGAGCCGATGCTCCCCAAGCTGCACGGTTTTGAATTGATGAAGAGAATCAATCAGGATCCCGCTCGAAAAACGCCGATTATCGTCGTCACCGGGATATACAGGGAGCCTTCCTGCAAAGTGGAGGCTATCCAGACCTACGGCGTCTCCGGATATTTCACCAAGCCCTGGAACAAGGACGAGTTTCGCTCCAAGATGCTTCAGGTCCTGGTCAATGGACAGCAGGAGCCGGTCGAAAAACAGAATGCCCCGGCACCTCCTGCTATCAAGAACCCAACCCCGCGGCAGGCCGAGGATTGGGGGTTCTTAAAAGCAAAGGCCGCTCCCCGGCCGCCGAAGGCGGCCAGCGGCCTCGACGATATCGAGAAAGAATTGCAGGCCGCGGTCTTCGGGCTGACTGGAACAAGCCGGAAGAAAGAGAAGGTCAAGGACATCGGCCCTGAGAAAAAGGAGACCAAGGCAGATGTCGACGTCGATATCGAAAGCCTGCTCAAGGGAGCCATCGAAGGCCTCGGTCTCGATGAGAAGAAGAAGCCCATGATATCCAGGCCCGAGGTGAAACGGCCATTCCCGCCACCCATCCCGGTTGTGCCGGCAGCGAAGCCGCCCCGCGCCGCCGGGCCTGAACTCACCCTGGACACGATCGGAAAAAAAGAGAAGGTCCCCATCGCCAAGGAGATCAAAGAGAGGATCCCTCCCCAGCCCAAAATAGAGGACACCGTCCCGCCCGCGCGGGCTCGGGTCCGTTTTGACGCCCAGAAGAGCACTCGGGGTATCGACCAAACGCTTATGGAGATCGACAAGCTCCCCCCCGAAATGGGAAAAGACGCGGCTGAAATAGGCACGGATGTGGTGGAATATGAGCCCATCGCGCCCAAAGAAAAGACGGCCTATTTCGATGATTACGCCGAGCCGGCCAAGAAAAAGCCCCCGGTCGCTTTGATCGGAGGACTGGCCGCCGCCGTACTGATCGTCGCCGGATCAACCTTCATCATCGTCAAGTCCAAGAAACCCAAGGAACCGGCCCGCCAGATGGTGTCTTCCCTCCAGCCTTCACTCCCGAGCGAGTTCGCCGAGAGGCAGCTGGAAGTCCCGGCCGATCCGGTCGGCCGGGAAACCGAGTCCAGGCCCACGCCGAAGTCCGAACTCAAGCCGCCGCCCAAGAAAGAAACGGTCATAACGTCCGGACAGCCCGACGCTCCTGAGACAACGGTTCCGATCGCGCCTGCTCTCCCCGAGAAGACTCCTCCTCTTAGTTTGGAGCTGCAGTCAGAGCCCGAGGCAGGATCCTACATCCCGGACTCCCCGGAACCGACCCCCCAGACGGACGCTCCGGCCCAACAGCCGGCTTCAAGTCAAACAGAGCCGCCGCCGGCCAAGCCACAGACCGATGAGCCGATAAAGATCCTGGCCAAGCCCGGGGAGCTGGTTCCCCTGGAAAGCGTCGATATCGCGCCCGTGCTGCTGAAAAGAATCAACCCGAAATATCCCGGGCAGGCTTTGAACATGGGAGTGGGCGGAACGGTGACCGTAAACGCCCTGGTCTCTGAAACCGGGGACGTCATCCGAACCGAGATCCTCCAGGGAATCAAGGGAGGTTACGGACTCGAGAAAGCGGCGGAGACGGCCATCCGGCAATGGCAGTTCAAGCCCGCCGAAAAAGACGGCGTTCCCGTCAGGGTCTGGAAACCTCTGGACATAGTCTTCAAGCCGAACCCATCGCAAAACCAATGATATAAGGAGTATAGGAATGGCCCTCAGCAAGGAACAGGAAGATCTTTACAAAAAGACGATGCAGGAAGCCAAGCGGATGCTCGAAGGAGTGGATGCGCTGATTGAGAAGGAGCTCCAGAAAGTCCGGGAAAAGCTGGCCGAGCTCCAGGAATCCAAGAAATCCTACCGGATGATCTACGAGGGAACGGCCAAGCTTCTGGGTATCGAGAGCGAGCTCGAAGACGAGGACGAAAGCTCCGATGTCGCTTCCGCAGCGTCCACGAAGATGTGAGCCATCCCTGCTTGATCTCCCCTCCCCCCTCGCGTCCGGGGTTGCGGCGAGCCGGTCACCGTACGGCTAGATAAGCGCCGCGGCCTCACGTCCGGACATCCCCCCTGTTGATTGCTCAAAGCGTTTGAAGACGCCGCGAGCGTCGCATTATAATGGTCCTGTTCATCCCTTGGACGTCGAGGAGCATCTCGATCCCGATAATCCGGGCCGGGAGACTCAGGAAGGAGAAAACATCATGCTGCGTCAAAAAATCCATCTGGTCTGCAATGCTCATCTCGATCCGGTCTGGCTGTGGGACTGGGAGGAGGGAGCCGGCGAGGCCTTGTCCACATTCCGCTCCGCCGCCTCACTCTGTGAGGAATTCCCCGAATTTGTCTTCAACCACAACGAGGCGATCCTCTATCGCTGGGTTGAGGAATACGAGCCGTCGCTCTTCAAGAGGATCCGCCGCCTGGTCAAGAATAAAAGGTGGCACATCCTGGGCGGTTGGCACCTCCAGCCCGATTGCAACATGCCCTGCGGAGAATCTCTTGTCCGGCAGATCCTCCTGGGAAAGAGGTACTTCCGGGAAAAATTCGGGGTCGATATTCGAACGGCCTCCAACCTCGATCCTTTCGGCCACAGCCGGGGGCTCGTCCAGATCCTGGCCAAATCCGGCTACGATTCCTATATCTTCTGCCGGCCGGGGCTCACCGACGGCTCCCTTCCCGCCGAGGATTTTGTCTGGGTCGGGTTCAACGGCTCCGAGATTATGGCTTCGCTCGTCGCCGCCCATTACAATTCGCCGGGCGGGGAGGCCAAGAAGAAGGTCTTGCAGTGGATGGCGGCCCATCCCGGGCGCAGGCTGAGCCTGGTTCTTTGGGGAGTCGGGGATCATGGGGGCGGCGCCTACCGGGCGGATCTGAGCGAACTCCGGGCCTTGATGAAGGAGCATCCGAGCCACGAGATTCTCCACTCCCATCCCGAAGCCTATTTCAAAGACCTCAAGAAAAGGCGGTCAACCCTCCCAAAACACGCCCAGGACATCAATCCCTGGGCGGTCGGGTGCTATACAACCATGGCCCGGATCAAGCAGAAACACCGGCTTCTCGAGAACGACCTCTTTCTTGCGGAAAAAATGGCCGCCGCGTCTTCATTCCAGGGTTTGATGAGGTACCCTCAGAGAGAACTCCGGGAAGCCCAGCTCGACCTCGCCTTCAGTCAGTTTCACGACATCCTCCCCGGCTCCTCCATCCAGCCGGCCGAGGAATCCTCCATCCGGAGGATGGACCATGGACTGGAGATCCTCTCCCGAATCAAAGCCCGGGCCTTTTTCACCCTGGCCGATGGAGAGACTCCGCCCGGTGAAGGGGAGATCCCCATCTTCGCTTACAACCCGCATCCCTTCCGGGTCAGGGGTATCTTCGATTGCGAGTTTCAGCCCTACGAAATCAACCGGTCGAGCCGGTATCTGTTTCCTCAGATTTACTCCGGCCGCAAACCTCTCCCCTCGCAGCCGGAAAAGGAAGCCAGCAATCTCAACATCGAATGGCGCAAGAAGGTCGTCTTCGCGGCCGTGCTTGAGCCCGGCCGGATGAATCGCTTCATTTGCCGGCTGGAAAAACGGCCCGGCCGGCTTTCTCCTCAAATCAAGGAAGCGGACGGGAAAATCGTCTTCCGGACCCGAGAGATCGAGGTTGTCATCAATGCGGAGACCGGATTGATCGATGCCTATCGGATCAGAGGACGTGATTTCCTGGCGGCGAATGCCATCATGCCTTTGGTCATGAGCGATAACGCCGATCCCTGGGGGATGACGGTCAGGCAATTCCGGGAGACGGCCGGCCGGGTCGAGCTGGCCGCCGCCCGGGAAGCCGGCGAGGTGTCCGGCATCAGCTCTCCTCCTCCCGCGCCGGTCCGCATCGTCGAGGACGGCCCGGTGAGGACGGTCGTGGAGGCGGTTCTAACGTTCGGCCGCTCGGTCATTTTCCAGAGATACAAGGTGCCGAGAAAGGGAACCGAAATAGAAGTCGAACTCCGGGTTCACTGGAACGAGAAGGACCGGATGCTGAAGCTCCGGATTCCGACGCTCTTCCCGCAGTCCCGGTACATCGGGCAGACCGCTTACGGCATCGCCGACCTCCCTGCGGACGGAAGCGAGGCGGTCGCTCAGAAATGGGTCGCCGTCGTCCCGGACGGGGACGATGCCGCCCTCACAGTCATCAATGACGGCGTCTACGGTTCGGATTTCCTGGAAGGAGAGCTGCGCCTGTCGCTTCTGCGTTCGGCCGCATATGCGGCGGACCCAGTGCCCTCCGGTCCGATCGTCGCCCAGGATCGCTACGTCCCTCGTATCGACCAGGGCGAGAGGATGTTTCGCTTCTGGATCAACGGCGGAAAGCGTTCTTCCCGGCTGACCGCGGTCGACCGGGAAGCCCTGGTCAGAAACGAGAAGCCCCCCCTCCTCGCCTTCTTTCCCGCTGGAGGAGGAAAAAGGCCTCAGCCGTTCATTGTCCTCGGCGATCCGGCCGTCGAGGTCGCGGCGGTCAAGAAAGCGGAGGATGGAAACGACCTCATCATCCGGCTTTTCGAGCCGACGGGCAAGAACCGGGAAACGACGCTCTCTCTTCCCTGGGTGGGAGCGAAAAAAACCATCCGGCTCCGGGCCTTCGAGATCAAGACTCTCGCTTTCAACCCGAGGTCGGGGCGTTTTCGTGAACTTGATCTCCTGGAACGACCGCTGACCGGACGGCGATGAAGAAGCCTGTTTCCATTGTCCTCGTCGGAATCGGGGGCATGGGCTCCGTTTACCTGGAGTCTCTGCTTCAGCACAAAGGGAGCGGCAGATTTCGGCTGGCCGGCACGGTTGATCCCCATCCCGCGAGATGCCCTCAGCAGGAGGAACTCCAGGCTTTGGGCATTCCCGTTTTCAAGACCCTGGAGGAGTTCTACTCGCGGCATCAGGCCGACTTGGCGATCATCGCCTCTCCGATCCACTTTCACTCCGCCCAGACCTGTCTGGCTCTTGCGCAGGGAAGCCGGGTACTCTGCGAAAAACCGGCTGCGGCGACCGTCCAGGAGGTTCGCCGGATGCAGGCTGCCGAGCGGTCGGCCCGGAGCTGGGTGGCCGTCGGTTTCCAGTGGTCGTTCAGCTCCGCCATCCAGAAATTGAAGAATGACATCCGCCAAGGGTTGTTCGGCCGTCCGCGGCGGCTCAAATGTCTCTATCTCTGGCCGAGGAGCGAAGCTTATTACAGGCGCAACGATTGGGCCGGCAAGGTCAGGGATGACGACGGCCGCTGGATCCTGGACAGCCCGGTCAATAACGCCATGGCTCACGACCTCCATAACATGCTCTATGTCCTCGGGAAAGAAACACAGACCGCGGCCATACCGGTGCGCCTGGAGGCCGAGCTCTACCGCGCTTACGACATCGAGAATTTCGATACGGCCGCTGTCCGCTGCCTCACAGCGGCCGGCGCGGAGATCCTGTTTTTTGTTTCCCATGCCGCCGGAGTCGACACCGGCCCGGTTTTTTCATATGAATTTGAACGGGGTGAAGTGAGGGCATCGGGACGGGACGCCGCGATCACCGCCCGCCTTGCCGCGACCTCGAAAAACTACGGCGTGCCCGATGCCGAGCCGCTCCGAAAGATGGGGGAGGCGATCGATTCCGCTCGCGGCGATGTCCTTCCTGTCTGCGGGCTCGAAGCGGCACTGGGACAGGTCCTGGCCGTCAACGGGGCCCAGGATTCCCAGCCGGAGATCCAGAACTTTCCCCGGACGATTCTCTCTGTTCGCGGAAAACCAGGTCACCGGGAGATCTCGGTTGAGGGACTGGCCGGGATCCTCAGAGAATGTTATGAGAAAAACCGTCTCCCCTCCGAACTCAACGTCTCCTGGAGCAGAAGGGGCCGGATGGTCGATCTTGACGCTTATGTTCATTATCCCGGAGGTGTAGGGATCGACGGCCGCTAGTCCGAAACGGCCGCTCTTTTCCCAGCGAGCTGGCCGCAGGCCGCCCGGATATCGGCTCCCTTGGAGAAGCGCACGGTCGCGTTCGCCCCTTTTTCTTGAAGCACACGGAGAAAGGCGTCCGTCCGGTCTCGGGAAGAGGCCGCCCATTCCGGGCCGCAGCCCGAGCTATAGGGGATGAGGTTGATCTTCGCCCGGAGCCTCTTGGCGATGGCCGCCAAGCGGCCGGCGTCGGCCGCCGTATCATTGAGGCGGGAGATGAGGATGTATTCGACGGTGATCATCCGTCCGGTCTTTTTGGCATAATCCGCAGAGGCCCGGATCACCTCGGCCAAAGAATATGTCTTATTGACCGGAAGCAGGCGGGAACGCAGTGCCTCCGTCGTAGCATGAAGCGATAGCGAGAGGTTGACCTGAAGGCCCAAACTCCCGAGTTCCTTGATGGCCGGGACGATCCCGACCGTGGAGATGGTGAGGCGACGGGCCCCGATGTCCAGTCCCTCCCCGGCATTCATGATCCGGACCGCCCGGACGACATTTTCGAAGTTATCCAGAGGCTCCCCCATGCCCATCAGAACGAAGTTGGTCAGGTGAACATTCGGTGAGTCGCGCAGGAAGAGAATCTGACCGAGGATTTCCGAAGGAGACAGATTTCTGTTGAAACCTTCCCGGCCGCTCGCGCAAAAAACACAGCCGAACTTGCAGCCGACCTGGGTGGAAAGGCAGAGCGTCCGCCGGGTTCCCGCCGGGATAAGGACTGTCTCGACGAATACGCCGTCGGCCAGACGGAAGAGAAATTTCTCGGTTCCATCTGCGGACCGGAGTCCCTCGGCGAGTTCAAGGGCAGACAGCCGGAAATGGTCCTCGAGCTTCTGTCTCAGATTCTTGGGAAGGTCGGTCATGGCATCAAAGGAGCGGGCTTCCTTTTTATAGATCCATTCGAAGATCTGCCCGGCGCGGTAGGCGGGCTCTCCCCATTTCTCCAGCTCGGCCCCCAGCTCAGCCAAGGTGAGATCTTTAATGTCTTTATTCATTTTATGCTGATCATGAGCCAGAGCAACGCCAGGATCACCCCGACCAGCACCCACGTCCCTCCGAAACCGAGGACGTCCGCCCGGCGGGGCTTCATGAACTCCCAATTCGATCCCGGCCGGAGCTTGCCCATCTCGATCCTTTCGGGATGAGCCCGGGCATCCCTGACCGCCCTCTCATCCTCCTCCGGCGAGGGCTCGACCGGAGTATGGACCTTGGCGAAGAACCCGTCCAACCAGGACTTCGGGACCGGCCTGGTCAAAGCGCTCAAAAAGAACAGAAGGACAAAGGGGAAAAGCGCGTCGAAAAAGAAACGCGTCGCCACCAGCTGTGCCTTGGTGAAACGGCTGAAATCGATCCCGAACCAGCTCAGAACCCAGATCTCGGCCTCGAACCGCCCGAGGCCGATCCTGGCCGAGGCCGGATCTCCAGGATGGATCCGGGCCACTTTCTCGAAAAAGATCGCGGCCGGCTCGATTCGATGCCCCTTTTCGATCTCAGCGCCGACTGCCCCGGCCCGGCCGGCGGCGACGTCCTCCTCGATCGCTCTGGTGGTGATCTGGACGACCTGAGGCTTTGTCTCTCGCAGGAACGCGGTGTTCGTCCTCGCCCAATCCCAGGACTGGAAGAGGTTGGGGATGACCGCGTAGATGACAAAACACACGAAGATCTGGATGATGACCGCCCCCTTGGCCAGCCTCCGCCAGACAAATCCCAGCCAGATCGATGCCCCGAAAACGGCGGGCATGGAGATGAAATATTTGAAGAGATCGAGCAGGTTGCCGACGAACAGGGCCGCCCCGATTCCGCCGGCCAGGACGACAGCGATGACGGCCCGGCCCACCGAGAGAAGGTGGCGCTCCGATTTCGGGGAGACGAAGGGCTGGTAAAGATTGCGGATAAAGAGAGCCGAGTGGGTGACCGAAGCCGCGGAGAGAGTGGACATGTTGGCCGCCAGGATCCCGGCCAGCATCAGCCCCACGGCGCCCGGAAAGAGGAGGTGGAGGGTCATGTAGCCCCAGATCAGGTCCGGGTCGTGAACCTGTCCTTTGAAGAGCCCGAAGGCCAGCAGGCCGGCCAGAGCCCAAAAGATCATCAGGAAGCGCTTGAAGAACATGCCGATGATCATCCCGAACCGGGCCGCATGTTCATTCTTGGCCGCGCTGGCGGTCTGCATCATCGGCGCCGAGGCGATGATCGAAACCAGGTTGGCCAAGACCATGGCCAGGATGGTGTACCAGGCGTATTCGCTCGTCGTCACCGATCCGAAGAGGTTGAACATGAAATCGGGTACCTGGGCATGGAGCCCCGCGAAACCGCCGATCCGGCTGAGCGCCAGGGGAATGAGGAGGATCGAAAAAATGAGGATCAGGAATCCCTGGATGACATCGGTGAAGGCGGCGGCGATGAACCCGCCCATCATCGTGTAAACGGCCACGATCAGGCCGAAGACAAGGTAAACGGCGAGAGGGTTGATGTAGGAGACGAAGGACCGGAGCTCCCCCTTTTTGAACCGGTCACTGAGTTCATCAGCGCGGGCTTTCTCGCCGGCCGTGAGCTCTCCGGCAGGTTTCTGTTTGAGCGCCTGGTATTCCCGGAACATCTCGACGCTTTGCCTTTGCGCCACCGTGTACAGCTCGGCCGGTTTGGGAGTCAAGGCCTCCACCGTCTTCCCGGCGACCATGAATCCAACCCCCCCGCCGATGACGGCCATGATCAGCGTGAAAGCGGCGAAGGCGGCGCCGAGAAAGCGGCTGCGGAAACGTTCGGTGAAGAAATCGCCCAGCGTGACCAGCCGGACCCGGCGGTAGAAGGCGCTGGTGAACCAGTAAAACGGCGTCAGGAAAAGAACCAGATACTGGATCCACATGCCGCCGATCCCCTGACGATATACTTCCCTCGCCACGGCCACAGCCTGGTCGGCGTTGGTGGCGTGTCCGAAATTGAGGAAGAACTGATAGAACTTGCCCAGACGCCGTCCGGCGATATAGAAATCCCCGATATCCTTGGTCCGGCGTTGGGACCTCCGTCCGAGCCAGAGGATGACGACGAGATAGAGGATGATGATCCCGAGGTCGAGTGCGTTCAGCCCGAAGATGCGCATGGCTCATCGATTGGACCTATTAAAACCCTTATCCGGAACCGGAGTCAACAAGAGAGTAGCGGACTTGTTTGACGGCGGTCGCCGTGTCTGTTATAAGGGGAAACTCATTTTATCATGGGCCCATTCTTCGAGTCGCTTCAGGCTGTGCCCTTCCGCGGAGAGATCCTCTCGGTGGGTTCGGCGCTCGTCTGGGCCGGCGCCGTCCTGCTCTTCCGGGTCAGCGGCCGGACCGTGTCTCCCCTCGCCCTGAACCTTTTCAAGAATTCATTCGCGGTCGTCATCCTCATCCTCACCATGCTGCTTCTCGGCCGGCCGCTTTTGCCCGATACGCCGCTGCTGAATTACGGGCTCATCGGCCTGAGCGGGCTCATCGGAGTGGCCGTCTCCGACACTCTTTTCTTCGGCTGTCTCAATCTCCTGGGCGCTAGCCTGACGGCGGTGGTCGATTGCCTGTACAGCCCCTTCGTCATTCTTTTTTCCTTTCTGTTCATCGGCGAACGCCTGGGAGAGAGACAGATTCTTGGTGTGGCCCTCATCCTTTCCGCGCTGGTGTGGATATCGCGTTCCAAGGAGAAAAGCCTTCCTCCCCGAAAAGACCTTGTCCGCGGCATCGGATTGGGGACGCTGGCCATGATCACGCTGGCGGCGAGCATCGTGATGGTCAAACCGCTGCTGGCCGGCACATCGGTGCTCTGGGCGACGCTCTTGCGGATGGCTGTCGGCACGGTTGCCCTGGGGGCGTTTCTGCCGTTTCATCCGCGGGCGCGGGTGATCGTCCAGCCGCTTCTTTCACTCCGAAACTGGCGGTCGCTGGTGCCGGGGGCCGTCCTCGGAGGCTTTGTTTCTCCGGTCGTCTGGATGGCCGGCATGAAATACACGCTGGTCTCCATCGCCGCGCCGCTCAACCAGCTCAATTCGATCTTCATCTTCGTCCTGGCGGCAATCGTCCTCAAGGAAAAAGTGACCAGAGCGAAAATCGCGGCCGTAGCGCTGGCGACCATCGGCGCCTTCCTGGTCAGCTGGCCATGAAGGTCGTCTCGAAATAGCGGCAGGCGTCCCGGATGGTCTCTTCGACAGGGATGTATTCGTGAGAGAAATCCCGGCGGCTCTTACCGTTGGAATAGAACGTCGTCCAGCCGCTGAGCCGCCCATAGGCATAAGTGAGCAAAGGTCGCTTCCGGGTCAGCAGGCTGACCATCTCCAACGACAGACCGGCCGAAGACAGCAGCGGTCCGGGAACGGGAAAGGGAGAGACCCGGCGCCGGGCGTATTTTCCAATCAATCGCAAGACATCCGGATAACGGAGATTGGCTCCAACGAGGAGGTATTTCTGTCCGATCCCTCCCCGGTCGAGACCCTTGATGATCAAAGCGGCGACATCGCGGACATCCACCACCCCAAGGCCCCCGCTGAAGGAGCCGACCATCCGGCCCTTGTAAACCCGGCCGTAGAGCTGGTTGTGAGGAGTCTCCGGATTGAAGTCTCCGGGTCCCATGACCGAGGCCAGGTTGAAGATAACGCCGCTGAGTCCGTGTGTCCGCACGGCCTGCTCGACAACAAGTTGGCCCAGGCGCTTGGAGGCCATGTAGTGAAAGATGGGCGGCCAGTTGAAGGCAGTCGACTCATCGATCAGATCTCCCCTCTTCTTCAGCCCGACCGCCCCCACCGACGAGATGTGGATCAGCCGCTTGACACCCGCCTGGAGACAGGCGTTCACGACCGCCCTGGTTCCCCAAAAATTCACCCGCATCAGGCGGTCGAAATCAGGCCGCCAGTAAGAGATGAGGCCGGCAAGATGGATGACATGGCTTCTACCCTCTACGGCCTGGAGGAGACGATCGGGCGCAGTGATATCTCCGCGAATGACGGAGATGCCCGCGTGTTTCCAGCTCTCCGGAAGGCGGTCTCCGGGCAGCACGTAGGCGGCGATGGATTCTGACCCATATCGTTCAATCAACCGGGGAACCAGGACGGAGCCGACAAAGCCGGTGGCTCCGGTGACGAGGATCATCATCGTCGGGCCGTTCTCCCGTAGTCCCGTCGGTAGATGAACGTATCGGTGGAAACCCCGGTCAGGGCGTGAAGAAAGATCGTGTAGAGAAAAGATCCGGTGAAATAGGCGATCAGGCCGAAGACGACACCGGCGGCCAGCGAAGCGAAAATCTCGGACGGGGGGTGACCGGCGTGGTGCAGCATCGAAACAATCGTCTGGAGGGCCAGCGCCGGGACCAGCCCGAGGATGGGGATCAAAGGAAAAAAGAGGATCCCCCGGTACAAAAATTCCCAGCTCACGTAATACAGAAAAACATAGGCCGTTTCGAAGGCGATAAATGTTCGTTGACTTCGGCAGGCGACCTTGGAGAAGGGGTAAAACCGGCGAAGCCGGTCATCCCGGGAGCCGATGTAACCGGAGAGGACGGCCAAGGGAGCGCCGGCGACGGCGATAATCAATCCTCTGCCGGTGTTCCCTAAAGTCAATCCAGCCTTCTTCAGGAAAAGAAGAGGCTCCGGGGATAAGAAGACGATGATGAGACAAGGGATCACCAGGAAAAGACAGAAAAAGATCACAAAATAGCTCAGGAACGCGCGGAGGTCATCCCCCCTTCTCAAGAAACGCCGGTAATGAAAAAAAGACATCCCCAGCGCGAAGGCCACGGCCAGATAAATCCACAGGATCGGCTGGACTATTTGATATATCCTTTCTTCCGGTCCTCGCGGTACCAGGCCACGATCGCCTCGATCTGCTTTCCCATGTCGTTGTCAGGCCGGTATCCGAGCTCGGCGACGGTCCGGGAGATGTCATAAGTGGTTTCGGTGGTGATCCTCCGGACCCTGTACTGATTCAGCTCCGGCTGAAATCCCGGTGAAATCTTTTTCCAGAGTTCCTGAGCTCCGGCGACGGTCTTGGCCAGCCAAACGGGGACGTAAACGCGCTGCCGCTTTCCCAGAGCCTTTTGAAAACCGGCGAAGAACTCCTTCCAGGTCGGCAGGATGCCGTTCGTGACGGTGTAGGCGCGGCCGACCGCCCGATCGTCCTGAAGCGCCAGTCGGACGGCCTGGCAAAGGTTATCGATGTAACAAAAGGCGAACCGGTGTTTTCCGGACCCCACGATGATCGGGAATCCCCGCTCCGCCCCCCTCAGAATCTTGTCACAGGACGTCCGGTCGTTGGGCCCATAGGTGTCGCCGGGGCGAAGGATAACGAGGGGCAGGTGGTCGCTCTCCATCCTCTCCCGGAGATACGCTTCGCTCTTTTTCTTGGCCCGGACATAGGGCATGAAATCCGCCGATCGACCGGGCTCTTCTTCGGACAGGTCCCTCCCCAGATACCCAAGGGTGAGAGTCGTCGAGATATAAATGAAGCGTTGGAGCTTGATTCCCAGATCCTGGGCCTTTTGAACCAGGTTCACGGTCAGGTTGAAAATCCCGGCCTCGCAGTCCGAGTCCGAAGCCTGGTCCGAGACGATCGAAGCGGCGTGGACAACGGAATCGATGTCCTGAGGAATGCTCAAACCGGGCGGGTCGCAAAGATCGCCGAAGATAAGCCGGACCGGGAGCCCCTCCAGAAAATGGAGGTCTGACGTCCTCCTGACCATCCCGTAAACTTCATATCCCTCGGCCGCTAGATGACGGCAGAGGTTGGATCCGATAAAACCGTTGGCCCCGGTGATAAGGACTTTTTGCTTCAAAAAAAAGACTCGCGGCCAAAGATTCAATATCTTAATGTATTCCGATTCCAGACCTTTATCAAGACCCTCCCGAGGACCATCACCAGAAGAGCGGCGGCGATGCCCACGAAGACATCGAAGAGATAGTGGAAACGGCCATAGACGGTGGAGACATAAAGAGACAGGATGACGGGCGCGAGGATAAAGAAGGCCGGCCGGGCATAGCGATAGGCCATCCACCACATGATCGTCGCCGCGGCACAATGGATGCTGGGGATCGTCCCGCCGGGAGCATGCACCCGGTTGCGGATCAGCTCACTGACGGCCGTGAAGAAATGGCCGGAGAGCGGCACGGTATGAAGATCGCCGATATGGCGCATCGGGCCGGCCACCGGGAAGAGCATGAAGCCGACCGTGCACAGGATGATGACAAAAGCGATATGAAATAGGTAATTTTCGTTCTTTTCCTCCCCATGCCGCCGGTCGATCAACAGACTGAGGAGGGGATAGACGGGGACGTAAAAAACGTAACAGAACATCATCCACTCGGTGAGCCAGGGCCTCACGAACCGCTGCAGCCAGACGGTCGGGGCGACTCCCAAAAGCCGGGCTTCCAGGTCGATGACCACCTGGTCGTGCCACTGGGGGAAAAAAATGAGCTGGTGGTTCAGGGACATGCCGTAAATATAAAGCAGCCCAAGCTGAACGGAGAGCGTGCGCAGGATGAAGCGGAGAGGCCGGCTTCGGGTTCTTCGGGCGATGAGATTCGCGACGAGAAAGAGGACGAAAGTCAATCCGTTGGCGAGGACGATCCCCGTCCAATCCCCCCTCAGCCGCGAAGGGAAGAGGATCGCCAGGACAGAATAAAAGGCGAGCGCGGACACGATGAAAACATCGGTGATTTTGAGGTTCAGGCCGAGGAACGCCCGGGAGGCGATGGGGTTAAAGTCAGGCGTCTTTTCCATTTTTTAAAGCCTGATTAATAGTCGAAGTGAAAGAAAATGTCAAAGCCAAAACCCTCTAGGACCAGCCGTGCTCATCGTTCCAGGAGATCGTCCGCCGGATGGCTTCCTCCAAGCCGGTCCGCGGCTCGAACCCGAGCTCTCGCTTGATGCGGGCGCCGTCATAGATCCAGTAGAACTTGCGGGCCGCGGCCACGCTGTGGCGAGTCAACCTCGGTCTCTTCCGGGTCAGGCGGGCCGCGGCCTCGGCGGCGACGGCGGCCAGCCATTGAACAGAATGCGGGATCTTCAGGAGGAAAAAGGGAACTCCCAGAGTATCCTGAATGGCCCGGGTGACCTCAGCCCAGGCGTAAGGCCTGGGGTAGGCCAGGAAGTATGTCCGGCCGTCCGCTTCCGGTTTTGCGGCCGCGACAATCAGCGCCTCGACGACATCCCCGACGTAGCAGATACTGGTCTGGGGTTCGCCCGTTCCGATTGACGGTTTGATCCTCCTCCTGGCCAGGCGGATCGCCTCCCGGAGCTCCTGCTGCCGGGGCCCGATGACGTTGGGAGGCCGGATGATAACCCGGGGAAATCCGGCGGCGGACGCCCGGACGGCCTCTTCGGCCGTCAGCTTGCTTCGGCCGTAATCGGTGATCGGGAGACACGGGTCGTCTTCGGTCAAAATCCGGCCTTTCGGGGAAGGTCCGGCGGCGCTGATAGAGGACACATAAACGAATTTTTTGAGCCGGGGATTGCGCTCGGCGGCGGCCTCGAGAAGATTCCTCGTGCCGACGACATTGGTCTCATAATATTCCTTCCAGCTCAGAGCATTGATGACGCCGGCGAGGTGGAAGATGCAATCCGCGCTCTCGACCGCCGGCCCGAGGGAGGGCTTGTCCCGGCCGTCTCCCCTGACCAGCTCCACATCCAGGTTTTCGATCCACCCCAGGCCGCTCGGCCTCCGGACCAGGCATCTGACCTCCCATCCTCGCTTGACCAACTCCTCGGCCAGATGGCTGCCGATGAATCCGGTCGCCCCGGTGACAAGTGCCTTCATCTTTCTAGGACGAATTTCAGAAATGGCCGATAACAGGACCTAGCGGGCGAGAAGCTTCCCCACTTCCTCGACGGCGCTGGCGGCATCGGGAGCGTAGCCCGCGGCCTTGATCTCGACGGCGTAGTCTCGCGTCAGCGGCGCGCCGCCGATGATCACCGGGATGTCGAGACCAAAGCCTTTGACCGCTTCGACGATGGCCTTCATGCCGATCATCGTGGTCGTAAGGAGGGCGCTGAGGGCCACGATATTCGCTTGGTTTTCCCTGGCTGCGGCGACGAACCTCTCCGCCGAGACGTCGATTCCCAGATCGATGATCCTGTAACCCGCTCCTTTGAGCATCATGGCCACGATATTTTTCCCGATATCGTGAAGGTCTCCCTTGACCGTGCCGATGACGACCGCCCCTTTGGGCTGAACGCCTTCCTTGACCAGCAGGGACTCGAGCTTGGCCATGCCGGCGTTCATCGCCCGGGCGGCGACGAGCACCTCAGGGATGAAGACTTCGTTGTTCTTGAACATGATGCCCAGCCGGTCCATCCCGACGATCAGGCCTTCGTTCAAGATTATGGCGGCGGATTGACCGGAAGCCAGGGCCTGATCAACAAGCTTGTCCACCTCATCCTTCTTCCCGTTGAGCAGCGCCTCCTGGATGGCGTTGAGCATGACGTCCTCCTCGTCCGATCGGAAATGATCCTTAAAGACCTACAATATATCTGAAATAACCATACCCATGTCAAGGATGTCCGCCGGCCCGATCGTTTCTCTCGCCGCATCGATCGACGAACCGTGAGCTTGACGGGGGTTGCTGAATCGGGATATTCTGAACGGCACAATCGTTTTATGTTCGACGACATCAAGCAGCTCGGCAAAGAGACCGCGGTCTACGGGGTCAGCACGATCATCGGCCGCTTCCTGAACTTTCTTCTCGTCCCCCTATATACCAACGTTTTTTCCCGGCTTGAATACGGCCTGGTGACCAACGTCTACGCCTACATCGCCCTGCTCAACATCATCTATCTTTACGGGATGGACTCCGCCTACCTGAAATTCGCCAGCACGGAAGAGCTGGGGGATGAACGGAAGACCTTCAGCACGGCCTCTAACGCTGTCTTGATCAGCTCTCTCCTGTATTCTCTCCTTTTCCTGGTTTTCCAGGGCGGGATCTTCCGTCTGCTCACCCTGCCGGAAGGCCAGAGGTCGATTCTTTACATCATCATGGGCATTCTCTTTTTCGACGCCGTCTCGGTCGTGCCCTTTGCCCGGTTGCGTTTCCACAACCGGGCCTGGACATTCGCCGTCATCAAGTCCGTCAACATCGTCGTCAACCTGGCCCTCAATTTCGTTTTCATCCTGGTTCTCCACATGGGCATCAAGGGCGTGTTCCTGGCCGGTCTGGCGGCTTCGGCCCTGACCTGGCTCATTCTTCTCCCGGATATCTTCAGGCATCTGGAAGTCCGGATCGGCCGGGACCTCTTCAGGGCTCTCCTCAGGTTCGGGATTCCTTTTGTCCCCGCCGGCCTCGCTGCGATGATCACCCAGGTCATCGATCGGCCCATCCTCCTGGCCTTGACGAGCGCGGCGTCGGTTGGCGTCTACCAGGCCAACTACAAACTGGGCATATTCATGATGCTTTTCGTCTCCATGTTCCAGTATGCCTGGCAACCTTTTTTCTTGAAGAGCGCGGCCCGGCCGGACGCCAAGATCCTCTTCGGCAAGGTCCTGACGGCGTTTCTTCTGGCGGCTTCCGCCATTTTCATTGTCTTGAGCCTGTTCATTGAGGATATCGTCAAGATCAATTTCTTTGGAACGCACCTCATCGGCCCGCGCTTCTGGGAAGGACTGCATATCGTGCCGATCATCCTTCTGGCTTATCTGTTCAACGGCGTGTACATCAACTTCATGGCCGGAATCCAGATCGAGAAAAAAACCCAATACATTCCGATCGTCACGGGAGCGGGCGCCCTGGCCAACGTGGCGGCCAATTTCCTGCTCATCCCGAAGTTCGGCTATCTCGGCGCCGCCTGGGCGACGCTCGTGAGCTATCTCCTCATGGCGGCCGGAAATTTCATCCTCTCGCAGCGTTTCTACAGAGTCCAATATGAGTCCGGCAAGCTGGCGCTCATCGGCACCGTCCTGCTGGTTTCCTTTGGGGGTTATCTGCTGGCCGGGCGCATTTGGCCCGAAGGCGGAGTCCTCCTCAAGGCGATCGCCCTCGTCGTCTACCTGGTGCTTGTCTTTTCCTTCCGCCTGATCGACCTCCGGACGATCCGGAAAATCTAAGGGGAAGTCCCCCTAATTTTGACAACGGCCTGACCTGTGGTATAAGCTTTCTCTGGAATTTTTGGTTTTCAGGATGAGATGATGTCCCGGTCTTTCAAAGTCGGAGTGGACAGCTACTCGCTCCACCCTCTGAGGCTGACTCCCTTCGAACTCATGGACTGGGTTCAGGCCCACGGCGGCGAGGGCGTGCAGTTCTCCGAGGTCAACCTGCCTCCCCGCCGCCGGCTCGACAAAGCTTTTCTCCGAGACCTCGCTCAGTACGCCCGGGAGAAACGGCTTTACCTCGAATGGGGAGGTGGGCAGCATATCCCCTTCGACCTTCGAACGGGGCGTCCCGTCGATATTTTCAAGGTAAACCGGCGGGCCGCCGAACAGGCCCGTCTCCTCGGCCTCCGGGCCATCCGCTCCTGCTCGGGCGGTCTGATGAGGTGGACGGAAGATTCGCTTCCAACCGGGGTCTTTCTCCAGGCCATGGCTCAAGACCTGCTGAAACAAAAACAGATGTTCGGCGACCTCGGGATTGCGCTGGCCATCGAAACCCATTTCGAGTTCACCACTTTCGAGCTTCTCCGCCTCTTCAACTCGTGCGCTGTCCGGCCCGGAGAATATCTCGGCATCTGCCTCGACACCATGAACCTCCTGACCATGCTCGAGGACCCGGTCGCGGCGACGAATAGGGTGCTCCCCTGGGTCGTTATGACGCACATCAAGGACGGCGGGATTCTGCTGACCGAAAACGGCCTCCTCTCTTTTCCGGTGGAAGCGGGAAAGGGGATTATCGACCTCGAAGAGATCCTGCGCCTCCTCTCCACTCTCGACCGCCCGGTTCATCTCTCGCTCGAGGACCATGGCGGAGAATTCCTGATGCCGGTCTTCAACCGGGCTTTTCTCCTCAAGTTCCCCGACCTCACCGTGATGGAGTTCGCCCGGCTCTTTGCCTTGACACGGGAAAGCCGGAAACTCTTTGACCAGGGAAAACTCACGGCCGTGGAGAGAAGGGACTGGCCCGAGGTCTGCGAAAAGCGGGTCAGGAACGGGCTTCGGCACCTCAAGGAAATGGCGGGATAAGCAGCTAGGATGTCACACGAACGTTTCCAATTCGCGAACCGCGCGGCTCTGGAGCGCAAGATCACCGAGCTCGGACTGGACATTCCCTTCTCCGATGATGTTTCCGTGCTGTTTTGCCCGGTCTACCTGCCCGGGAAAACGCTGCTCAACCGCTTTGCCGTGCTCCCGATGGAAGGCGCCGACGCCGATGCCGCAGGTGTTCCCTCGGACCTCACACTCCGCCGCTACAAGCGGTTCGCCGAGGGCGGAAGCGCGATGATCTGGTTCGAGGCCACGGCGGTCGCGGCGGAGGCCCGGTCCAACCCGCATCAGCTCTGGCTCCATCCGGAAGCGAGGAACGGCTTCCGGAGGCTCGTCAAGGAGACGCGGCTGGCCGCTCACCGAAAGTTCGGGCACGACCACAACCTCCTTCTTATCCTCCAGCTCACTCATTCCGGACGATTCTCCAGGCCGGATGGCCAGCCCGCGCCCATTGCCGCTCAACCCAATCCTCTTCTCGATGTTGGGATGGGCCTTTCCTCCGATCTCCAGATCATTTCCGACCGAGAGCTCGATTCCCTCCAGGACCGCTTTGTCGTGGCCGCCGGGCTGGCCGGCGAAGCCGGGTTCGACGGAGTGGATATCAAGGCCTGCCATGGTTATCTGGTCTCTGAACTTCTGGGGGCGCGCGGACGGACGGACAGCCGCTACGGCGGCGGATTCGAGAACAGAATTCGCTTTCTGGTAGAAACGTCACAGAAAATCCGCCGGCAATTCCCGGAGCTCGTCGTCACCAGCCGGCTCGGCGTCTTCGACGGCATTCCCCGGCCACACGGATTCGGAGTCGACGCCCGGGACGCCGAACGGCCGGACCTCGGGGAGCCGGTCGAGCTCATCGGGAGGCTCGTCCGCCTGGGATATCCGCTCCTGGGCATCTCGCTCGGAATCCCCGCCTGCCGCGCCCACTACGGACGACCATACGACAAGCCGCTCATCGGCGAGGACCTCCCGTCAGAACATCCGCTCGAAGGAGTCGCACGGTGGCTTCGTCTGACGGCGGAGATTCAGAAAGCCTTTCCTACTCTTCCGCTCGTCGGCGCCGGCTATTCCTGGCTTCGCCGCTTCTTCCCGCCCGCCGCCGCGGCCATGGTGGAGACGGGAAAGGCGTCGCTCATCGGGCTGGGAAGAGAGGCCCTGGCCTATCCCGGTTGGGTCAATGACTTGGCGGCCAAAGGTCTCCTCGAATCCCGCCGGGTCTGCCTCGCTTGCTCGAAGTGCTCCCAGATGCTGGGGGCTGGGACACCGGTCGGCTGCGCGGTCCATGACGCCTCCGTTTACCGGGACGAATACCGCCGGGCCCGCAAAATCGTGAAGGAGATCCGGAGAAACGAGAGGAGGACCGCCCGGGCCGCCAAAAGACAGAAAAAACGGAAATGATGAGATGAAAAAGACGACCACACCCGTCGGCGGCGCTCGCCTTCCCGTCATCTCCCTCAACACGCTCGTCATCGGGAGCGGAGCGGCCGCCCTTAACGCCGCCGTCTGCCTGCACGACCAGGGAGTCGAGGACATCGCCATCGCCACCGACCTCTGGGGCGGAGGGACGTCCAACAACGCCGGCTCGGACAAGCAGACCTACTACAAGCTCTCCCTGGCCGGCGAGCTCCCGGATTCTGCCCTCCGTATGGCCGTCGACCTTTTTTCCGGGGGCTCGACGCACGGCGACATCGCCTTGGTCGAAGCTCAAAACTCGGCCCGGGCGTTTTTCCATCTCGTCGAACTCGGCGTCCTTTTTCCCCACGACCGCTACGGCGCCTACGTCGGCTATAAAACCGACCATGATCCCAGGCAGAGGGCGACATCCGCCGGACCCCTGACCTCGCGTCTGATGGTCGAGGCGCTGGGCCGGGAGGTCAAGAAAAAAGGCATCCCCGTCCTCGACCGGCACGAGGTCATCGCTCTTCTCACCCATGGCCGACGGGATTCCAAGAAGGTCGTCGGCGCCATTGCCATCGACAAAAAAAATAGCCGGCCGGCCGACTGCGGTTTCGTCCTCTTCAATGCGGTGAATATCGTGCTCGGGACGGGCGGGCCGGCGGGGATATACAAGACATCGGTCTATCCCGAAAGCCAGGTCGGATCGCACGGATTGGCCTTCGGCGCCGGAGCGGTCGCCCAGAACCTGAGCGAATCCCAGTATGGGCTAGCTTCCCTCAAGTTCCGCTGGAATTTATCAGGAACCTACCAACAGGTCATCCCCCGCTACATCTCGACAGACGCGGAAGGCCGGGACGAGCGGGAGTTCTTAAATGATCATTTTCCCGACATGGGCCGGCTCTCTACGGCCATTTTTCTCAAAGGCTACGAGTGGCCCTTTGACCCGGCCAAGGTCCGGGACTACGGCTCTTCCCTCATCGACATCCTCGTCTATCAAGAGACCGTCCTTAAGGGGCGGCGGGTATTCCTCGATTTCCGCCGGAATCCAAGCGGCGGAGTAAAGCTCGAAGGATTCGATTTTCGTCTCCTCGGTCCGGAGGCGCTGACCTACCTGCAAAGGTCGGGCGCTCTTCTCCCGACACCCATCCGCCGGCTCGCCAAGATGAACCCGCCGGCGATCGTCGTCTACAAGGACCACGGCATCAACCTGGCCGCCGAGCCGCTGGAGATCGGCCTCTGCGCCCAGCACAATAACGGCGGTTTCCGGGGTAACGTCTGGTGGGAATCCAGCATCTCTCATCTTTTTCCCGTCGGCGAGGTGAACGGCAGTCACGGCATCCGCCGTCCCGGCGGGTCGGCCCTCAACTCGGGTCAGGTGGGAGGCCTGAGGGCCGCCTACTTCATCGCCCGAAGATACAACTCCTCTCCCCCGTCCCCCAAAGCTTTTCTCTCCAGGATCGGGGCTCAAGTTCGGGCAACCCTCGACCGGGCCCGCAAAATGATCGACGAGCAGCCGAATAATCCGGATCTCATCACCCAGACCCGCCGGGAAATTCAGGAGAGGATGTCGGACTGCGGAGCGGCCATCCGCGATCCGGAAAAGGTGGGACAGGCCGTCGGCGAAGCCTGGTCCCTCTATTCCCGGTTGACCTCGGAAACCAGGGTTTGCCCGGTGAAGGACCTGCCCGCCGCCTTCAAAAATATCGACCTCTGTTTGACCCATGCCCTCTACCTTGAGGCGATCAACGAGTACCTGAGCAAGGGGGGGCGGAGCCGCGGCTCCTATTTGGTCCTGGACAAGGCGGGTGATAAGCCATGCCCGGGACTGGGCGGCGAATGGCGTTTCTCTCTGAATCCCCGGCCTTCTTTCGTCGATCAAAGAATCCTGGAGGTCTCCCTGACCGAAAAGGGGCGGGTAGTCAAGCAGTGGGTGGAGATCAGGCCCATCCCCACGGAGGACAGCTGGTTCGAAACCGTCTGGGAGGCATTCCGGGAGGACCGGCTCGTCCGGGAAAAGGAGACCTAGATGAACAAAAGACCGGTGGCCCTGATCACGGGAGCGGGACGGGGAATCGGCCGCGGCATCGCCCTGGAGCTGGCTAACAGCGGCTTTGATATCGCCGGATTGGATATCGTCCTCGAGCCCGAGAACAAGAAGGTCGGACTCTTCGAGGTCCAGAGCCTCGTCGGCGCTCTGGGGGCGGATCTTTTGCCCGTCCGGGGTGATATCTCCGATCTCACCGCCCACGAGAGGATCCTCGGCGAGATCAGCGGCCACTTCGGCCGGCTCGATCTCCTGGTCAACAACGCCGGTGTAGCGCCCCTCGTTCGTCTCGATATCCTGGAGACGACTCCGGAGAGCTTCGACAGAGTGTTCGACATCAACGCCCGCGGCCCCTTCTTTTTCACCCAGAAAGCGGCCAGGCAGATGGTCCTCCAGGTCAGGAAGTCTCCGGACCCGAAGCCGGCCATCATCTTCATCACCTCGATCTCGGCGGTCGTATCTTCACCGTCGCGGGCCGAATACTGCATCTCCAAGGCGGCCTTGAGCGCGACAGCGGCCCTTTTTGCCGACCGCCTGGCCGACTTCGGTATCAATGTCTACGAGATCCGTCCGGGAATCGTCGAGACCGAGATGACGGCGCCGGTCAAAGAAAAGTACGACACGTTGATCGCCGAGGGATGGGTTCCTCAAAAAAGATGGGGATTCCCGGAGGATGTGGGCAAGGCCGTGGCCGCACTGGCCAAGGGGTATTTTCCTTTCTCCACCGGGCTCGTCATCGAGGTCAGCGGCGGGATGAACATCCGCCGACTCTGAATCGAGCGGCTGCATTTTCTTCTATCGGCAAGTATGGTATAAATGAGGCACTTCGCTGAGGAGAATCGAACATGCCTTCACAAAAACACTCTTCGGGACGGATCTTCTGGGGCCTTGTGCTCATCCTGGTCGGAGTGCTCTTTTTGCTCGACCGGATGGGGCGCCTGGATTTCGGAGAACTCCTCGGCCGCTGGTGGCCGCTCATCCTCGTTGCCGCCGGACTCTGGCATCTCGTCGCCAATCAATTCCGTGACGTCGTCAGCGGGCTTTTCCTGATCGCGATCGGCGGTCTCTTCCAGCTGGCCAAGCTCGGGATCCTCGGAAGGAGCGCCTGGCATTATATCTGGCCGATCCTGATCATCATCGTCGGGGCCTGGGTCCTGTCCGGCGCTTTCCGGAGGCAGTCGGGGCCGAAAATCCCGACCAGCAAAGAGAACGCCCTGGACGCTTTTGCCGTCTTCGCGGGTCTGGAGCGACGCATCGAGTCGCAGAATTTCCGCGGGGGCAAAGCCACCGCTCTCCTAGGCGGCATAGACCTTGATTTCAGCCAAGTCCGCCTGGCCGAAGGAAAAGCGAGCATCGAGCTCACCGCCGTCCTGGGAGGGATTGACGTCCGGGTCCCCAGGCACATCCGGGTTGAGCTCGACGGGAGCCCTGTTTTGGGAGCCGTCGAAGACAAGCATCTTTACACGCCGGGCGCGGGCGGGGAACAGACGCTGTATGTCAGGGCGACGGCCATCCTGGGCGGGATCGAGATTAAAAATTGAGATGAAGAAAATCCTGTTCTGGTTATTGGCCTTCATCATTACGGCGTCGAGCGCCGTCTACCAGCGGATGACCGGTCCGACCTATCCTTTGCGGGGAAAGGTCACGCTTTCCAAAGGCGAGATCGGCTTCAGGCTTCCCCGGAGCGCCGAGATCACAGCCGACGCCGCAATCGGAGTGGAGGCGGCCGATCCGGGGATCACCGGGCGGCTGCTATACAAACGGTTCAAGACCGCCGATCCCTGGACAGAAACCACCATGTCCCGGCAGGATGGGCAGCTGGTGGGCTATCTTCCCAAGCAACCGATGGCCGGGAAGCTGGCTTATAAGGTCGTCCTGATGGACCGGGAGAAAGAGATATCGCTGAGCGGTGATGAACCCATCATTATCCGCTTCAAAGGGCCCACACCGATGCCCTTGTTGCTCGCCCATGTCCATATCATCTTCGCGGCCATGCTGTTCTCGACCCGGACCGGGCTCGCTGCTTTGGACCGGCGGAGCGACCCCAGACGGCTGGCGGTCTGGACCGTCGTCCTATTTTTTGTCGGCGGTTTCATCCTCGGCCCGCTCATGCAGAAATTTGCTTTCGACGCCTGGTGGGCCGGTTTTCCCCTCGGCACGGACCTGACGGACAGCAAGACGCTCTTCGCCATGCTGGCCTGGGTGGCGGCGCTCATTAGCGGCCGGGGAGGAAGAGAGAATAGGCGCTGGGTGTTAACCGCTTCTGTCGTGACGCTGATCGTTTTCTTAATCCCCCACAGCCTTCTGGGATCGGAGTTGAAATACACCGATACGCCGCGTTAGGGAACCGGAAGAGACGCGGCCAAACGGCGCCGGGAACGGAGTCTTTGCGTTTCTACGATAGAATCTCTATAATATCTATAAATATAATAGGAGATGAAGCATGGGAAAGCACAAACCTTCACTCGGAGGGATGCTGGCCGTCCTGGCGGTACTTTTCTCCAGCGGCTGCGGCGGCGACTCCTCCACCACTACCGAGCCGCCTCCCACGGTCAAAGAGGACCCTTCATTCGCCGCCGACATCCAGTCGATTTTCAATAAAAACTGCGTCTCTTCGGGCTGCCATAATGCCAGCGCCTCGGGCGGATTGGTGCTCCTTCAGGGGCAGGCCTATGCCAACCTCATCAACGTGGCCTCCACGCAAGAGCCCGGAAAGACTCGGGTCATCCCTAATGATGCCGCCAACAGCTATATCGTCATCAAGCTGGAAGGCCGGCAGACCAACGGCAGCCGCATGCCCCTGGGCGGCACTCTCGATGCCAATTCCATCCAGAACATCAAGAACTGGATCGACAAGGGCGCCAAAAACAACTAGTCGAAGCCGTCCAAAATGAGCCGAAAGATTATGTCTCTCTCCCTTGATGGGAGAGTGTGCGGGTGAGGGTGGAAATGAAAACAAAAGCATATTTTATCACCGCCATATCGATGCTTCTCGGCCTGGGCTACTTCGCCTTGGGCAACGTGCCTGAAGACACCCTTGATCAGGCTCCCGACAACGTCAACACCATCATCAAACAGAACTGCAGCGTCTCGGGGTGCCATTCGGGCAAGTATCCGGCGGCCAACATGAGCCTTGAGCAGGATAAGTTCCCGGCCAGCGTCGTTGATGTCGCCAGCCTGGAGGTCCCCGAGCTCAAGATCGTCGAGCCGGCCTCTCCCGAAAAGAGCTATCTCATCAGAAAGGTCAAGGGCGGGCCGGGAATCGTGGGCAAGCGCATGCCCGCTAACCGCGACCCCCTGACGGAGGAACAGATCGGGCAGCTCGAGGAATGGATCCGGAGCTTGACCGCCGGGCCGGCGGGCTTGTCCGGAGCCCAGATTGAACCGGGACCCCTTCGAGGTCCGCATCTGGATCCCTCCGGGGACACGCCGGATGGCGCCGGCCAGGACGCCGCGACCCGGGCCCGATCCTTCTCCAAGCCGGCCTTCTGGGGAACCCGGCTTGTCAACCTGCCGACCACCACCACCCCCGGCAAAGGCGAGTTCCTGTTCCGGATCTCGCACCGCTTCCAGCCGCCGGTTTCGGACGGCTGGGACGCCTTTTACGGACTTGACGGGCCGGCCTTCATCCTCTTCAGTTTCGGATACGGCATCACCGATAACCTGACCGCGACCATCGGCCGGAGCAAGCTCTACCAGGAGTGGGAACTCTCTGCGGACTGGAGCCTGCTCGAACAGGGGAAAAATAGCTCCCTTCCCTTCTCGGCCACCCTTCATGTCGGGGGAAGCGTGGTGAGCCTGGATAAGCCGATCGGTGCCGAGTGGTCGGGGCGGTTCCGTCTCAGCGCGCTGGTGAGCCTCGCCCATCAGCTCAGCGACCGGCTCTCCTTCCTGCTCGTCCCGGCATTTTCCTCGAACACCAACTTCTGGGAGCCGTCATCGGAAGGAACCTTCAGCCTCGCGATCGGCGGACGATTCATCGTCATGAACGACCTTTCCCTCATCGCCGAGTGGATCCCCCGGCTGGCCGGATACAAGGATGACTACAGCGGCTGGGGCTTCGGAATCGAGAAGAAGATCGGCGGCCACGTCTTCCAGGTCTTCATCACCGACTCGCTCGGCCTGACCGCGTCTCAGTTCCTCCCGGGCGGCGACTTGAGACTCGGGGACGGCGATTTCCGGCTCGGATTCAATATCTTCAGGAGCTTTTAGCGGCGGGCCTTCATCGATAATTCCAAGCCCAGGCCATTTACCGGACGTGCCGCAGGCCGTCATTACTGGAGCCGGAACTGGATCGTTACCGTAAAGACCACTCCCTTCGGCTTGCCTTCGACGATGACCGGATCGTATTTCCACTGTTTCAGGGCGTCGATGGCCGCCCCGTCGAGCTCGGGGATCGATTTGAGGACCCGGACGGCCGCGATATTCCCCTTTTCATCCGTCGTAGCTTCGAGGAGGACGAGACCCTGGATTCCCGCCTTTCGGGCCGCCTCCGGATAGACGGGATCGACCTTCTTGATCAGCCTGGGGATCAACACTTCTCCTGTCGAAATCTCTCCCTCCGGCTTCTTCTTTTCCTTGCCGTTGAGCGCGAACCTGACCGTTGTCGTGAAGATCGCCTCTTTCGGCTGGCCGTCGATGATCAGCGGCTCATAAGCCCATTGCCGGACGGCGTCGATGGCCGCCGGGTCGAGAAGAGGGACAGACCTCAGGACTCGGACACCTTTCACCCGGCCGTCGACATCGGTCCTTGCTTCCAGGATAACGACGCCCTCGACTCCGGCCTTCCGGGCGGCCTCCGGATAGACGGGGCTTATTTTCTTGACCAGTTTGGGCGGCGGGATAGCATCCTTCACTTTCACCGCCCCCTCGGCGAATTTTTCGATATCCTTTTCGCTCAGTCTGAAATTGACGGTGACCGTGAAAAGCGCCTTCGTCGGCTTTCCCTCGATGATCATCGGCTCATATACCCACTGCTTCACGGCGTCGCCGGCGGCTTCATCAAGTCCGGTGACCGAGCGAAGGATCATTGTGTCCATGACCCGGCCGGACTCGTCGATCTTCGCTTCCAGGATGACCACGCCCTGAATCCCCTTTTCCCGGGCCTCCTCCGGATAAACGGGATCGACCTTCTTGAGGAGTTTCGGCGGCTGGATATCTCCCTCGCAGGGGACGGCGCCCTTCCGGAATTCCTTACGCTTCCTTTCCGTCTCCTCGTTTTGGGCGACGCCGAGCACGCCCCCAACCACGCCGCCGACCATTTCTCCTTTAACTCCCCCTTCGATTCCCCCGCTGACTCCGCCCTTGATTCCTCCCTCGATCCCGCCGGCTACACTCCCCGCAAAGGCCGTCCCGCCGGATTTCTCCCGGAGAGAGATAAAAATGGGGTTCCCCTGGCTGTCTTCGAAGCCGAATACCGCGATATTGCTCTTGGGGATCGTGAATTCCGTGTCGAGCAAATTGCCGCGCTTTTCCCCGGCGAGTTCATTGACCAAGATCTGGAACCTATGGGCGGGGAGATCTCTGGAACTGAGGATGACCTCATAGAGTTTCCCATCCAGGCGAAACATATGACGGAGATCTTGCCCTTTTCCTTTTGGCCGGCTCATGTCGGATTCGGTCACGAGCTTCACATCCTTCAAGTTGAAGGTTTTCCTGATCTGGTTTTGTTCCGCTTCGAGGACGGGATCCGCCGGAATGCTGGCCGAGAGCATATATTTCAGGTAGGACGAAGTGATGCTCTGGGCGGGGGCGCTTCCTTCTTTGAGCCCCTCGAAGATTCTCAGTTTGAGGATTCCCATGAAATCTGGCTGGGCGTCGCCCAAAATTATATGGAACCTTCCCCTATCGGACTTCCAGCCGGGCATCGCTCCAGATCCGAACGTCCGGTTGGCGTAATCCAGCCGCCGGTAATGTTCGGCCTTGTATTCATTTTCTGGAGTTGCCGGGTCCGGGTCCCTCTCCCTCCAGAATGATTCGATGAAATACTCCTTGTCTTCATCTGTTTTCAGACGGAGAAAAACTTGCTTCTCCCGGGGCGTTATTATATAGGGGACCTCTTCATCGAGCCATTTCTCATATTTCGCGGAGACGCCTGAAACCTGAATCTCATTCCTTACGATCTCCGCGGCGGAAATCGGCCAGCCAGAGATCAGGACCGAGATAACCGCCATCGCGCAAAAGACGCTTTTTCCCATCGCACACCTCCTATTGGCCTTTGCCGGCCCAGACGATGATCATGTCCGAGCCGTGCGGTTGATAGACAACGGTATCGGCCGGCTGTCCGCCGATCCGGACATATTCGAGTTCAAAACGCGCCGGCACGGCGGTTGCGGCAACTGTTCCTTCCGGACGGAAATCCTTGATGAGCAAAACGCCTGTAATCAAGACAGCGAGGAAGGCCGCCGCAACCGCCCATCCCCACCTGCGAAAAATCGGTGCGGTCCGGGCGGTCTCCTTTTTGCCGGCCGCATCGGGCGCCAGCCTCGGCCCGATCTTCGTCCAGAGGACTCCCTCCCCCCCTACGGCTCTTTCCTGGACGAACAGCGAGCGCGATTCGGCGCGGCTCGGCAGCCCGGCCTGGCAATGGGCGCACCCCTCGATGTGCCGCCGGATGAGGAAAGCCCGCCAGCGGCTCAAGGGAATCAAGTTGTAAAAAAAGCTAACCGTTTTGCAGCGAGACATGGCCTTGCTCCAATAATTTCTTGATTTTCTTTCTCGCCTGGAAGAGATAGACGCGGGCGGTGCCGGCTGAACAGCGGAGAACCTCGCTGATTTCCCTGGACGAGTACCCTTCGTTGGCCCAGAGGCAGAGCGCCGTCTGTTCCTTTGTCTTCAATTGTTCAAGGAGGTCCGAAGGAAGGTTTCTCTGTACATCCGGGAAGCCCGGGTTGTCCGGGGCGGCCAGGGCGGCCTCTCGGCCCATCCTCTTCAGCAGTTCAGCCGACCGCCGCCGCTTTCTCAGATGGTCCAGGCAGCGACGATAGAGAATGGTATACAGCCAGTTCTTGAAGCTTTTGTTCATGTCATAGCTCTTCAGGTTCCGGTACACCTGGACGAACAGCTCCTGACAGGCGTCCTCGGCGTCGTCGCGATTTCCCAGGATGTTCACGGCCAGGGCCATGGCCGGAGCCGTGTATTTTTCGACGATCATCCGGAAATCCTCCATTCTGCCGCGGAGGCAACCTGCGATGAGCTCCTGCTCTTCCATCCGCTACCCTCGCCTTATATTACGCCGGGCGTTGAACCGATGTTTATAAATTGGTGACAGTACCTCATTTTCCCAATTTCTCCCTCCTGTCCCGGCAATAAAGGAAACATGGTCTGGTGTCCGTCCATCTTTTTCCGTTCTTTTGAAGGGGGCGAATTCGGAAAGGGATGTACTGTCACCAATATTATTTAATCTCGGCCATGAGTTCCTCGGCCTTCTCCCTCAAGGCAGGATGCTCCACAGCGCGGGCCGCCATCTCCAGCGCCTTGTATTTCTGGCCGGCGTTGAAATATCCGGCGGCGGCGTTATAGAAGGATGTCGCCCGGCTTAGGAGCGCCCTCTCCAACCGGGCTCTCCGCTTGTTGATGAGACTTTCTTTCCTCCGGGGAGCGAGTATTGACTTCTCCGCTTCCTGGATTTTTCCCCGCAATGTCTCTCCTTCGCTCTCGAAAGCGAACCCGGCCCTTTCAAAATAGAGGCCCGTATTCGGCCAATCGTGCTTCCGCGCATAAATGCTGCCGAGGTTGTAAAGGACGTCGGAGTTCGCGGGAGCATACTTGAGCGCTTCCTGAAATTCCTTCTCTGCCCTGGCCAGCTCCTCGCGGTCCATGGCAATGAGGCCGGCAAGCGTGAAGACCTCGGCCGAAGTCGGCAGCCGGCCTTTGGACTGCTCGATGCTCCCTTCCGCCGCCGCATAATCCTTCAGCTCATGCTGGTTCCAGGCTATCCAGTAATAGCTTTCGCCGAGCAGCCAATAGCCCAGAGCGATGATCTTCTCGCAGACGGAGATGGCCTCCTGGGATCTGCCCATAGAACTTAGACAAATGGCCTTTCCGAGAAGGGCATCCCGATAATCGGGCATGAGGTCCAGGGTTTTTTCGTGAAATTCCAGGCTTCTCTCCACCTCTTCCAGGGCAAAGGCAATACTCGCCAGAAGAATCGTCGCCTGGGCGGATTCGGGAATCCCCTCGTGCATCCTCAACAAGTGGCTTTCCGCCTGGACGAGATTTCCCCGGCTGAGGGAGAGCATGCCGAGGTGATAATCGGCCTCGTAAAATCGAAGCTCTTGGGAGAGAATGGAGTTCAGCTCCTCCTCATTCTCTTTAGGACAGGTCGCTTTTTTGTATTTGAGCAAAAGCGAATCCGGGAACAGGGCCGCCATTTGCTCAGGATCCTCTATTTTTTCAGAGGGCTCCGCCAGGAAGCATCTCATGGTTGCGTACATATAGGCAGAGAACTCATCAACTTTCGCTTTCGCCTTGAGTTCTGCGTCAATGGCCTTCAGCTTTTCCTCTGTTGGCTTCCAGGGAAATCGTTCATCGATGTCCGCCATAACGCCCTTGCCCTGTACCCAGAACAGGCCGGCAATCTCGGCATACGGGATAAAAGCCTCGAGATATGTATTTTCCTTGATGACCGCCAAGGCCGCTTCCAAATAGGTCCGGCCGGTCATCCCCAGCTCCTTTTCTCTGACGGCCAGAAGCAAAGAATTTTTTACCAATCTTGCGGCTGCAAGATCCCGGCATTCCGGACGAATATACAGCGAGCTGTATATGCCGAAGGCTTCCTTGAGCGGAACATAACACCCTCTGTGGTGAAGGGAGTCGGCGGCGGCGATCTGCTGCTCGATTTCCGGCGCGAGCGGAGCCAGCTTGGCTTTATGAGCTCCGGAACAGGCCGCCAGGAATATCAATCCCAGGAGGACAAACCGTCTATCCATCTTTTTCCATGATAATGGAATCGGCGCGGATTGGGAAACCCAAAGCGCCCTCATTGATAAATACGCTTGGGAATGGGGAGATGTTTAGACGGTTGGGCCGAAGTTTTAGGCTGTTAGGAAGAGCGCCCTCAAAAAGCGGATCCTAAGAATCCCGAATTTTTCGATGAAAAACAAAGCGAGACTAGGAAAAAAGAATGAGGCTGGTCTCTCCGATTCGGTCGGTTTGCGCCCGAATCGTGCGGGCAAGCCTATTCCACCAGGCGATCTGTCGAAAGGGCGCTGGCTGGTGAGGCGCCAAGGTTTGAAAAAGGAAAAGGAAGCGGGGCTAAGGAGGATCCCTCTCCAGCCAGCAGCATTAATTCATTATAGATATATTCTTTTTCAAATGTCAAAGAAAATTTTCAATTTTTTTATTACAATAGCCGAGAACGGTCATGTTCCCCAAGAAAAAGGTTTTCGCCTGGCTCGCGGTGGCGCTTTGCATCCTGGCCATTTTTCTCGTCGTCCCGCTGGCCAGGACGATTCAAAAATTCGTCTCCGCACACTGGGGGCGGACTCTTTTCGGTTATGGAGTCATAGCTGCTACGGCCGCAGCCTTTTGTGTCATTATTTATATCCTTGCTTTCCGCTTGAAGATCCGGTCGCCATCGAACTATGTCTGGCTGGCCGCCGTGGCCGGCTTGTATGTCTATTTCACACTCCAGTTGTGGCGGGCGCCGGAAGAGGCTGTCCACTTCCTGGAATACGGCCTTCTGGGATTTCTCCTGTTCCGCGCCTTGAGTCTTTCCATCCGCGACAAGAGCATTTACTTAACTGCTTTTTTCATCGGCTCGCTTGTCGGGATCTTCGATGAGATTCTCCAGTGGGCGATGCCCGGCCGCTACTGGGATTTCCGGGACGCCGGCCTGAACGCCCTGGCGACCGGGCTTTTCCAGGTGGCTCTTTGGAAAGGCATCAAGCCCGGGATCATCAGCCAAAAAATCACCCTGAGGTCGATCCGAAGAGTCCTCCTGTTGCTGGCGGCCAACATCCTTCTCCTCGGACTGTGCGCCTCGAATACCCCCCAGAGGGTGGCCTCCTACGCTCCCCGCATTCCGGGTTTTTCATTCCTGCTCAAGGAAGAACCGATGTACGAATTCACCCGGAAGCATGTCGATCTGGAGATTGGCGTGTTCTATTCGCGGCTTTCACTCGAAGAGATGGGAAGGGAGGACGGTGAGAGCGCCGAACATTGGGCGGGTATTCTGAGGGATTGGAAAGACAAGGACTACGCTCTATTCCTACGCGAGCATCACCCCTTGCTCCACCCCTTTCTCTACGAGATGCGCATCCACATTTTCCGGCGGGACAGGAGGATCGAGGAGGCCGCAAAGGCGAAAGACGAGAAATCGAGACAGGAAGCTCTGTTCGTAGCTTACAAGGAGAACATGATACTGGAGAAATATTTCGGCCGGACGCTGGAGAAATCGAGTTACAAGTGGAGCCCGGAAAAGAAGGCCGGAATCGCCGCTTCCGTCGACCCGGCGGCGCCCTACCGGAGCCCCGTAAGCGCCGGCCCCTTCCAGATCAAGGAGAAAACACTCTGGCTGGGGATCGCCGCCTTACTCGGCCTCCTCCTGGGATTCAACTTGGCAATCCCCGGCCGCCGAAGAAACCCTCCTCTATCCGGCTGATACTCAGAGCTCCGCCTTTGATTTTATTGACAAATCATCCAGGTCCAGCCTATTTCGCAGGTTGCGGCGGGCTGACTGTATACCCCAGTTGCG
>JBAUIH010000221.1:0-1600 GCA_049682755.1 Candidatus Aminicenantales bacterium
ACCCGGTACTGCGGCAAGGAAACTCGGACCGCAGGGCACCGGCTTCGGTGAAACAGTTTTCAAAAAAGAAGCCGCCCAGAATGGGCCCATGGACCAGCGATTCCAAAACACATGTGTCTCATATGAGCGGCGGAGATTTCTACGGCAGCGAAACATCCACCACCATCAGGAAGGCGACAGATGCCAGGATCGAGTTCGTCGCGGGTGACGGAAAGGTAACCGTCCTGAAAGAGAAGCTTCCCCTCATGGAAGGGGAAGTTCTCGATGCGGCGGTGATGAACGTCCGCGCGTTGCGGAAATTCTATGAAGAGCAGATCGAAGACGCGAAAAGGAGCGGCGTGCTGCTGTCGCTGCATCTCAAGGCGACCATGATGAAAGTATCCGACCCCATCATGTTCGGTCATGCCGTTTCCGTCTTCTATAAAGACGTCTTCGAGAAGCATGCGGCAGTCATCAAACAGCTGGGCGTGAACGTCAACAACGGCCTGGGCGATCTTTACGCAAAGATCCAGAAACTGCCGGAAGCGCAAAGGGCGGAAATCGAGGCGGACATTCAGGCCGTTTACAAGAAACGCCCTGCTCTTGCGATGGTCGACTCGGACAGGGGCATCACCAACCTGCATGTGCCAAGCGACATCATCGTCGATGCCTCCATGCCGGTGGTCGTTCGTGATTCGGGAACGATGTGGGGGCCGGATGGAAAACCCCGCCAAGTAAAAGCGATGATCCCGGATCGATGCTACGCCACGATATACAAGGAAATCATCGAAAACTGCAAAACGCACGGAGCATTCGATCCCGCAACGATGGGAAGCGTCCCGAATGTCGGTCTCATGGCGCAAAAGGCGGAGGAGTACGGTTCCCACGACAAGACATTCCAGGTGCCGGGAAACGGGACGATCCGCGCCGTCGATGCTTCCGGAAAGACGCTGCTCGAGCAGAAGGTGGAGGAAGGCGATATCTTTAGAATGTGTCAGACAAAAGACGTGGCGATAAAAGATTGGGTAAAGCTGGCCGTCAACAGGGCAAGGGCGACCGGGGCGCCTGCCGTTTTCTGGCTGGACAAGGACCGGGCGCACGATGGGCAGATCATCGAGAAGGTGAATGCGTATCTCAAGGATCACGATACGAAGGGCCTGGAGTTTCCCATCATGGCTCCGCCGGAAGCGATGCGGTTCTCGCTGGAGAGAATCCGGGCGGGGAAAGACACGATTTCCGTTACCGGGAACGTGTTGCGGGACTATCTGACCGACCTGTTTCCGATCATCGAAATCGGCACCAGCGCCAAAATGCTCTCGATTGTTCCTCTCCTGAACGGCGGTGGACTGTTCGAGACGGGAGCCGGCGGCTCGGCGCCCAAGCATGTCCAGCAGTTCGTCAAGGAAGGGTACCTGCGGTGGGATTCCCTCGGTGAATTTTCGGCGCTGATGGCCTCCCTGGAACATCTGGGGAACGCGTTCAAGAACGAAAAGGCGCTCGTCTTTTCGGAGACGCTGGACCAGGCGATCGCCAAGTTCCTGGACAACAACCGGTCGCCGGCCCGGAAAGTAGGCCAGATCGACAACCGGGGAAGTCATTTCTACCTCGCGATGTACTGGGC
>JBAUIH010000222.1:0-6023 GCA_049682755.1 Candidatus Aminicenantales bacterium
GGGAAAAGCACGCTTCTCCGCATCCTCCTCGGGTTTCTGGTTCCCCAGCACGGGCGGGGTCGGGTCCTCGGCTTCGACATCCGTCTGGAGCAGCTGCGCATCCGCCGCCATGTCGGCTATATGCCGGAGGACGATTGCCTGATTCCCGGGATGGACGGCGTGACCTTTACCGCCCATTTCGGCGAGTTATCGGGAATGCCCCGCCAGGAGGCGATGAAGAGGGCCCACGACGTGTTGTTTTATGTCGGGCTCGGGGAGTCGCGTTATCGCCCTCTCGAATCTTATTCGGCCGGAATGAAGCAGCGTCTCAAGTTGGCCCAGGCGATTGTCCACGATCCCAGTCTCCTCTTTCTCGACGAACCGACCAGCAACCTCGACCCCCAGGGCCGGAAAGAGGTCCTCGAACTCATCCGGGATGTCTCCTCGAAAAAGGACATCCAGGTGCTTGTCTCCTCCCACATCCTCTCGGACATCGAGTCGGTTTGTTCCGACGTGGTCATCCTGAACAAGGGGAGGCTAGCCGCGCAGGGAAAGCTGAGCGAGCTCAGGGCTTTCGACTTCCGCCTCTATGAAATCCGTATCAAGGGAGAAGGGGAGGGCTTCACCGGCCGGCTCAAGGCCCTCGGCTGCCGGGTCGAGGAGACGGCCGACAAGCTCCTCAAGGTGTACATGCCCGCGGACATGGATGCACGGCAGATCTTGGCGGCCGCGGACGAGCAAAAAGTCCAGGTGCGCCATTTCGTGCGCAGCCAAACTTCGCTCGAGGATTTCTTTGCCCAGACGGTGGGAGTGGATTGATGACGATCCGGGAAAAGGGGTACCTGCACTGGGACGGAGAGCTGAAAGAAAGGCGGTTTCCCTGGTGGCCGATCAGCCGACTGGGGATCCGTCTGGCGTTCAAGAAGAAATATTTCAAGCTTCTCCTGTTCGGCGCCCTTGCGGTGGTGCTTGTGTTTATTGTGGGCATTTATATTTCGGAGCGGATCGAGGACTTCCGCCATATGATCAAGGAGGAAGGCCAGTTCCTCAAAATCGATCCGACTTTTTTTTATACCTACCTCAGCAACAATTTCATGCTTTTCATGATGGTGATGATCTCGCTGGTCGGCGGAGCGGGTTTGATCGCCGACGACCTGAAGCACAATTCCCTCCAGCTCTACTTCGCCCGGCCCCTCAAGAAGAGCGATTACCTCCTCGGCAAGGCCAACGTCCTTGTCTTTTTTTTCCTCCTGATCACGCTCGTCCCCGGAGTGGTCTTTGTTCTTTTCAAGCTGCTTTTCGCCGGAAATTTCCAGTTTCTGAAGACCTACCCTTGGCTGCCTCTCTCGGTCATCGGCTATTCGCTGTTCATCACCGGGTTTTTTTGCTTCTATGCCCTGCTCCTATCCTCATTGAGCAAGAGCAGTCGATATGTCTCCATCCTGATTGTGGCGGTCTATTATTTCTCCGATATCCTCTTCCGGTTCTTCTTCGAAAACGTCAAAAAAAATCCAGAGTTTGCCTTGCTTTCCTTGAGAGTGAACCTGCAGCAGGTCGCCGCCTGGTTCTTCAAACTGAAGCCGAAGTATGCGGTGCCCTCGTATTGTTCGCTTCTTATCCTCCTGGCCATCGGAGGGATTGCCGCCGTCGTCCTGAGTAAAAAAGTCCGCGGCGTGGAGGTCGCGAAATGACGGCCGTGATCGAGACCTCCAAGCTGTCCAAGTGGTACGGGAACGTCCTCGGGCTGAGCGAGGTCACTATCGAAGTTGAGCCGGGGATCGTCGGCTTGCTGGGCCCGAACGGCGCCGGTAAATCGACCTTCCTCAAGCTTATCACCGGACAGATCCGGCCCAATATCGGCCGCATCAGAATCCTCGGCCAGAAGGTACGGAACAACCCGTCCCTTTTTTCCCGCATCGGTTTCTGCCCCGAACATGATGCCTTCTATGAGGACATGACGGGCTGGGTCTTCCTGGCCAGCCTGCTCAAGCTCCAAGGATTCCAGCCGGCCGAAGTTCGCGCCCGGGCCGAAAAGGCGCTCGAGATCGTCGAGCTTTGGGCCGACCGGGACCGTTTGGTCCGGGCGTACAGCCGGGGGATGCGCCAGCGGCTCAAGGTCGCTCAAGCCATCGCCCATGACCCGGAGATCATCATCCTCGACGAGCCGATGAGCGGCCTGGATCCGCTCGGGAAACGGAAGCTCATCCGCCTCATCAGGGCTTATCAAGAAGAAGGCAAGACGGTGATTGTTTCCAGCCACGTTCTCCCCGAGATTGAGGCCCTCACCCGCAATATTATTCTCATCCACCAGGGCAAGATCTTCGCCCGGGGGGACATCCACTACATCCGGGACCTCATCGAGACGCATCCCCACTTGGTCGCGGTCAAGTGCGCTGATCCGAGGGGCTTGGCCTCTCAACTCTTGAGCGAGGCGGACGTATTGAAGGTCCATTTCGGTCCGGACGCACGATCGCTGCTGGTCGAGACCAGCAACCGGGATCAGTTCTTTACGAGCCTTCTTAGCCTGCTTGTCAAGACCAATATGGAGGTCGAGGAGATCACCTCGCCCGACGATAACCTCCAGGCCGTCTTCGATTATCTTGTGGGGAAATAGCATGACCAACCGCCCGGCCGCCAAGTTCAGTCCGTTCCTGAGGTCGGTGGGACGCGTCCTGGCCGTCTTTTTTGCGCAGGGGCGGAAGGCGCGGAGGACCAGGTTTTTCTTTCTGTTCAGCTTCCTGCCTGTCGCCGTCTCTCTGGTCATCAAATTCAACCAGATCTTTTCCGGCAGACCGGGAAGCGGGAACGCCTATCTCTTCAGCAACCTCATCATGCTTTTTTACCTCCAGTTAATCGTCCTCATCCTGGCGTTGTTCTATGGGACCTCGGTCTGTTCGGAGGAAGTGGAGGGGAAGACCTTGCCCTACCTCGTCACCCGGCCCATCCCGAAGGCGGCCGTCGTGCTGGGCAAGTATGCCGCCTATACAATCGTCATGGTCGGGATGATCACTCTGAGCCTGTTTTTTTCCTTCCTGGTCCTCAACCTTGACCGTCTCCTCGATCCCGCCGTGTACCGGTTGCTCGGCCTTTATCTGGGAGTCCTCATCCTCGGAACGATGGCCTACGGGGCTCTTTTTACCTTTATGGGGAGTTTCTTAAAACGGTCGATCTTCTTCGGGCTGCTGTTCTGTTTCGGCTGGGAAAACGTCATCCAGTATTTCCCAGGCTCGACCCAGCGGCTGGCGATCGCTCACTACCTGAAATCATTCCTGCCGGCGACTTCGTCCGGGCGATTTTCCATCCTGACTTTTCGCCTGGAGCCGACCGCTCCGCTTCTCGCCCTCCTGATGCTGTTCCTCATCACGGCCGCGCTCCTGGTGCTGGCCTGTCTTATCTTTACAAAGAAAGACTATATTCTCAACGATTAAATTTCGTTCTCTTCCTGCTCGACCTTCTTCGGCTTCATTTTCTCGCTCAGACTCTTGATCAACTCCTCGGGAAGGTTGGCGGCGATCTTGACCCGGTCGGGGGTCGAGCTGATCTCGATCTTGTCTAAAAGCTCGGCGAACAGGGGCTCCTGGGCGGCGGCTCCGGCGCCTAAGGCTTTGAATCCATTCAGGGCATTACCCATCTGCTTGTTCTTTTCCGGATCCGGGCTCATCGCCGCGATCTCGGCGAGGAGGTTTTTATCGCTATAGTCGAAGGCCAGAACAATGGAACGGATATCGGAAAAAGCGCCCAGCATCGGATTTTGGGAAGACGCCTGCTTCATCGTCTCCGGAGGAACCGCAAACCCTCCCCAGAGCATGGCGGCGGAATTCATTGATTTGAGGAGGGGGGCGATATTCTCATTTTTCCAGATATTGTCGGCCTTCTTCTGGTTGACATCGATGACCTTCCGGACGGCCGCACTCGTTCCCAAGAGGATATTGGATTCGTCCAGAAAGGCGAAGCTCATCGGTTTCTTGCCTTCGCCGGCGACCGTCTGATAGATTGTCAGACCGTTGTATTCTTCTTGGGAAACCTGGCCTGCCTCTTTTTGAACCAGGGCCAGGACCTTGTCCCGATCGTATCTCAGGTTTACCAAACCCGCTCCGTCCGGCTCTTTTTGTCCGATTTCCCCCGTCATGGCGCCGACGAAAAAGAAGATATCCTGCGCCGGATCGATCCCGGTTGTCTGGACGAATTCGTCATACTTGGCTTTGTCCTCGTTCTCGGCGATCGATTTTTTGACGAATTCGATCTGCATAATCCGATGGACATCGACGACGATCGCTCCCTGAGAATCGACAGGGAGGAGGGCAAGCAGGTCCGTCGCCTTGGCCGAACCGGCCTGGGGGGCTGTGGCCTTGCCGCAGGACATAAGTCCGGCCAGAATAAAGGCGAAAGAGAGCGCCAGAGCGGTGATTCTCTTCATCGTTTTTTCTCCTTTTCCCTTAACTTCACCCGTCTCCGTGGTGATTCATTCGACTATACCAAAAAGGAGGCCAGCAAGCAAATCTTTTAACTGGTGAAGACGTAGCGGAGGCCGATGGCCCCGAGAAGCTTGAAGCTTGAAAAGTTGAACGAAGGAACGACCTCGAAAAAAATATTGAGCGGTGACCGATTGAACAGGAAATCGATCCCCAGAGGAATCCGGAACCAGGCGCTGTCGTGATCGCGGAAGATGATTTTGCCGCCGGCGCCCAGGTAAAAATCAAGGGTGAGGTTCCGGTCGGAGGCCAAGCGGATGACGGTGAAAATGAAATCGGCGTGCAGATGCAAATCGTGGTTCTTCTCGGCCGACCAGCCGAGACCTCCGGCGACCGCTGTGGAGCCGCGCATCCAGGCCTTGGCCGACAGGCCCGCTGGATCAGGAAGCATCAGGCCGATGCCGAACCGACCGGTCGGGGAAGGGGATACGGCAGAAACAAGAAAAAGCATAGCGCTTATTCCGAGCAGCCATTTCTTGATCATGAGAACCTCCGTGCTCCGGTCTTGCAGGATTGGTCTCAGCCATTCTAACTCAAATCGGACCAATCGCCAAACCCCGGACCTTTTCAAAGGGGCTGTTTTATGCTAATGAATGAGATGCGGTGCCCACAATGATGCCGAGCACGCCTTTTCTGGGTCTGGTGCGGAGCCGTCGGAGCGTCCGGCGGTATCTCGACAGGCCCGTTGAAAGGGAAAAGATGATCGCCTGTCTGGAGGCCGCCCGGCTGGCTCCTTCGGCTGAGAACGTTCAGCCCTGGCGATTTCTGATCATCGATGATCCGGACATCAAGGAGCGTTTCTCGGCCGCCGCCTTCTCCGGGATCTATCGTTTTTCCCGTTTTGCCGCCAAGGCGCCGGTCGTCATCCTCATCATGGCGCGGCCGGATCTTCTGGCCAACCGCATCGGCAAGCAGATTCAGAGAATCTCTTATTATCTCATTGACATCGGCATTGCCGGCGGGCACCTGGCCTTGCAGGCCGAGGAGCTCGGATTGGGGACTTGCTGGATCGGCTGGTTCAACGGGCGGAAAACACGGAAGTTTTTCCGGATTCCCCGCCGCTACAAGATCATCTGCTTGATGACCATGGGCTATTACGAAAAAAAGCCGCGGGAAAAAATCCGGAAGCCGCTGTCCGAGATCGCCTGGTTCAACCACCTCGAGGAGTGATCGGAAATATCTGAATTGAGCCTCCGGTCCGTTAAGAAGAAGACAAATGTCCTCGCCGAGGGACAATCCCCTGTTTTCCTGGATTGGGGCTGCTCCTTTCTCGGGGAGATAAAGCCGGGGAATCTGGCATGAAATTTGCTCTAAATGTGATGAAAGATATGCTAATATGAAAATGGGTCAGAATGACTCGCTGAGAGCGTCGATTCCCCTGGCTTTATTTAGACTAATTTGATAAAATTTATATGATTAGTAAATTTAGGCGCCATTGAGAGAAGATGATTCGCCATGGCTGATCCAGAGGAGGGTGCAATGTCCAAGACGATAAAACCGGGTGTACTGATACTGATCGCCGCCTTGGCCGGGGCGCTCCTGAGCCAGCCGCTCGCGGCCCAGTATTTCGGC
>JBAUIH010000223.1:0-5616 GCA_049682755.1 Candidatus Aminicenantales bacterium
GGCCGGAACCCAGAGGCCTTCGATATTGGTCAGGGCATTGATGAGTGTGTCCGAAATCCCATCACAAAAAGATTCATTGTTCCTGGCCGGGCTCAAGTCCTCAAAGGGAAGAACGGCAATCGACTTCTTGATCGGCGACGCGGGCGCTTTGCTCCGGGGGGCGAAAATTTGCCAGATGACCACCGCTGCTATAGCGAAAAATAAAAGCCCGAGAATAGGCAGGAGCGCTTTTTTCAGGCCAAAAGTGACGGTGATCTCCTTTGAGGTCAAGGATTTTCCTTTGGGGACGATCCTCTCCGCGGCCGGGATTCCTTGCTCTATCCTGGCCAGATCGGAATGAACGTCCGCCGCGCTCCGGTACCTTTTCTCTTTGTCTTTTTCCAGGCACTTGAGAATGAGTCCGCTGAGTTCAGGGGGAAGCTGGGAGTTGATTTCCGTCGGATCGCGCGGCATCTCGCTCTTGTGTTTGACGCCGATTGCGAACGGTGTGTCGCCCTCAAAGGGAACCCGTCCTGTGACCATCTCGTAGAGTATGACACCCAGCGAATAGATATCAGATCGCTGATCGACCTCTTTGCCCTCGACACCTGCTCCGGGCTCATGTATTCGGGTGTTCCTATCATCACTCCGGCGCCTGTGATGCCCTTTCCTGTGAGCGAACGGGCGATCCCGAAATCCATGATCCGGGCGTTGCCGTCCTTGTCGATCATCACGTTGCTGGGTTTCAGATCACGATGCACGACCCCCAGCCGGTGAACTTCGTCCAGCCCTTCACAGACCTGCCGGGAGATGGAAACGGCTTTTCCTATGGGTAGCCGGCCGACCCTATGGAGGAAACTCTTCAAGTCCTCCCCGGATATATATTCCATGGTGATGTAATGGGCTCCCTCGGCTTCCCCGATATCGAACATGCCGCAGACATTCTTGTGCCGGATCTTACGGGCCAGCTTGAGCTCGTTGGAGAACCGCTCGATCGTGTCCCTGTCGGAGGCGATCTCCGGCTTGATCAGCTTGAGGGCGACTTTTTCATTGATCTTCGTATCGAGGACCTTGTAGACCTTGCCCATTCCCCCCTTGCCCAGCTCTTCGATAATTTTATATCGGCCGGCGAAGGTCGAGCCCGTGGTGAGTTCTTTGAGCGGAGTCTGAAGCGTCTCCGTTTTAAACAGGGAGAGATCTTTGGCCGCGTCCAATTTCTCTCCGCAGCTCGCGCAGAAAAGCGATGTCTCGGGATTTTCAAGCTGACACTTGGAGCATTTCATGCCCATATTTCCCCTTGCCGGGGTGGCTATAGAATAAAAACTCTATGGAAAATAGTCAAATCAAGTTGCCTGTGTGGAAAATAGGACCGGAAGAAGCCCTTTATCGCCTCCGCATCGGGGCCTATCGAGTCATCTTCAAGAAAGACAAGGCCCGGCTCATCATCTTAATTGTCCGGGTGGGTCACCGCCGAAAAGTTTATTATTAGTTGCATTCGCGGAATTATGGTTAGTGTCCCCGGAATTACGGAATTATGGGGCCTTTATGAGCGATATGCCCTCCGCCGAAATACGTTATCCTGGCACCTTATCCCTTCGGGCGCAGGAGCTCCTTGAACGGCGGATAGTCCCAGAGGGGCTCCAGGTCGATTTCTTGGCGGAGATAAATGCCGTATTCCAAGCCCTGGCTGAAGGCCTCCCTTAGAAGAGCGACGGCTCGCTCTTTTTCGCCGAGGAGCGAGGCGATGCGGGCCTGCCACCATAAATTTTCGCCTAAAAGAAAGGGCCGCTCGAGCTTCCCTAATTCTTCGGAGATCCTCAGGGCCTCTTCTCGTTCTCCTCGCCTGGCGGCCAGGGTCCCCAGGTATCCTTGATAATCGATATTCTCCGGATGTTCGGCGGCCAGGGATCCGTAGATCTTTCCGGCCTCGTCGAAGCGCCCGGCAAAATAGAGCGCATTCGCATAAAATCCCTGGCGCCCTTCCGTTTTTCTCTCCGCCTCGGGCCGGCCCTCGGCCCACTCGATCGCCATGGCGGCGAACTCCCGCGAGGCGTCCTTGTGACCGTGGGCATAGAGCTCCCGGGCCGCTTCCCTCATGACGCCGCCGGGAGTGCCGCTCGTCGCATCCACGTTCAGGCAGCCCTCGACGACCTTTCTGACCTCGCTGACCCTTCCTAGAGCCGCAAGCGCGCGGGCCTCGATGGCCGGAAACCTGAGGTCTTTCGGATAGTACTTTCTCCCCTGCTTCGCCACATCCAGCTCTTTCTTGTATTCCCCGAGCATATGGTGTGCCTCGGCCAGGACGCCGAACCACCAGGAATTGGAGGGCCGGGTGAAGATGAGCTTCGGGTCCTGGGAATCCATCCAGGCATAGGTCTCGACGGCCTCCCGGGGATGATTGATGTTCGATGCGTAAAGGCCGACAAGAAACTTGTTCAGATAGAAGTTAGGCAGCAGCTTCTCGGCTTCCCGGCTGAGCTGGAGAGCTTTCTCGTTGTGGCCCTGGAGGAGTGCCTCATACCGATCGACGGTGAGGCGGTCGATAGGAGAGAGCTCGGCGCGGGAGTCTTGAATGGATCGGAATATCGAGTCGGCTTTCTCGTACTGGCCCCTATTCCAGTAGGCGACCGCTATCCAGATCTTGGGAACATGATATTCCGGATCCAGCTCGACGGCCCGCTGGAAATGGCGGACCGCCTCCTCGTAGTCCACTCCGAATAGATCGAGCCCCTGGAGGAATTCCCGGTAGGCGTCGTATATCGGTGGCCGGATTGTGCTCTGGCTATAAGCGTTTATGGTCGGATCATCGAAATGAGAGGCCAGGGCGCCCATGACCCTCTGGCGCAGCTCCATGACCAGTCCCATCTTGTCGTCGGGCCTCCCCTTGAGCGGCTCGAGAGATCGAATGAGCTTGCGGCGTACGGCGTCTGTGATCGTGGCGTGGAATTGGAGCTGGTCATCGATTAAGTAATAGGCCCCGGAGACGAGCGTTCCGGCCCCGGTGCTCTTGGCAAGGGCGCGGAGATCTTCCTCGGCGTCGGCGACGGCCGAAGCGGCACGGATGGTCCGGGAGGTCTCCAACACAGATATGGTCGGGACGACCTCAAGGATCCCCGACTGGGAAAGGCCCTGGGCCAGCTCATAGGCGGCCACATTGCCCAACGGATCGAGAGCCGGGTCGCCCGTCTGGTTGACGAAGGCGTTGACGAGGACAAGCTTCGGGTTCAGGGCGGGGCCGGGCTTGCGGACGAGGAAGAAGACGGCGGTGGCGATGACGGCCAAAACAAGGATCGCCGGAAGAAGGATCTTCCTGACGTTGAACTTGACCGTGATCTCCCTCGAGGTGAAGGGTTTCCTCATGGCGCCGACACGCTCCGTCGTCGGCAGGCCCTTCTCGACGCGCTCGAGTTCCTCCCGCACCTCAGCCGCCGACCGATAGCGGTTCGACCGTTCCTTCTCCAAGCATTTCAGGATGATTCCGCTCAGGTCGTCCGGGATGCCCGGGTTGAGGAGCTTCGGATCGGCCGGCGCCTCGCTCTTGTGCTTGACCCCGATCGTGAACGGCGTATCACCCTCGAAGGGCACCCGGCCGGTCGCCATCTCGTAGAGGATGATGCCCAATGAATAGATATCGCTGCGAGCGTCGACGTCTTTCCCTTCCACCTGTTCCGGAGACATGTACTCCGGCGTCCCGATCATCACCCCGGCGCCGGTTATGCCCTTCCCCCGGAGTGATCGGGCTATGCCGAAGTCCATGATCCGGGCGTTGCCATCCTTGTCGATGAGAATGTTCCCGGGCTTCAGGTCCCTATGGACGACTCCCAGCCGGTGGGCTTCCTCCAGACCCTCGCATATCTGCCTGGCGATCGACACCGCCTTTCCTGTCGTAAGGCGTCCCGTTTGCCGGATCAGACCCCTGAGGTCCTGCCCGGGGATGTATTCCATGGTGATAAAATGTGTCCCCTCATCCTCCATGAGCTCGTACATCTTCCCGACGTTGCGATGGGCGATCTTCCGGGCCAGCTTGAGCTCGTTGTTGAACCTTTCGATCGTCTGTCTATCGGATGAAACCTCCGGCCTGATCAGCTTGAGGGCGACTTCCTCGTTGAGTTTCTTGTCCAAGACTCTATAGACTTTGCCCATCCCTCCTTTGCCCAGTTCCTCGATGATCTGGTAGCGGCCGGCGAAGGTGGAGCCGGTGGAGAGTTCTTTGAGGGGACTCTGAAGCGTCTCGGTTTTAAACAGAGAGAGATCTTTAGCCGCGTCCAATTTCGTTCCGCAGCCCGCGCAGAAAAGCGCAGTCTTAGGATTCTCAAGCTGACACTTTGCGCACTTCACGGCCGGGCTGTCCCGTTGTGACTTTGACTCAAGGATACCCCTATGAGCAACGCGAGTCAACCTGAATCCCACAATAATCAGCCGGATACCGGCACTCAAGGTTATTAAATGCTCATAGTTGACATATATGTCAATAATTCGTATTATATCTTAGGAGAGGACAGATGAAATCGCTAAACCTCAAACAATCGGTGGAAGTTTTCCATCTGATTTTTTTGAACCACCTCGCCCGGAAGTTGGACCAACAAAAATGGGCCTTGAAAGGCGGCTGCAATCTCAGGTTTTTCTTCCGGAGTCCCCGGTATTCTGATGACATGGATCTGGATGTCCAGAGCGTCGCCGTCGACATCCTCCGCAAGAAGGTCAACTCCATCCTGGCGGGAAGACCATTCAAGACGATTCTCGACGTCCGGGCCATATCGATCGAGCATGTGACCGAGCACAAGCAGACTGAAACGACAAAGAGATGGAAACTTGGCCTGATGCTGCCGGGCCTCAACGAGCCCGTGCCGACAAAAATTGAGTTCTCGAGAAGCGGACTCGTAGCGGGGAGCATCTTCGAGCCTGTATCTCCGGAAATCGTTCGCCTCTACGAGCTTCCCCCCATTATGGCCAATCACTATCCGGCTTCGATTGCCTGGCGGCACAAAATCGCCGCGATTCGATCCCGTGCCGCGTCCTAGGCCCGGGACGTTTTTGATTTGTATCTTCTTTTGCAGTCGGGCTCGATATCCGCCGCCCTCGCTGGCCAAGAGAAAAGGGATCTCGCCCAGATCAGAGAGAACATCCTGGCCGTGGATTTCGCGCAATTCAAAAGCCAGGTGCTCTCTTACCTGGAACCCGAGCTCCAGCCGCATTACGATTCGGAGGAAAACTGGGATGCGATGAGGTGGCGCATTATCGAGGCCCTCGGGGAAGGGTCGTCATGAGACTCGTGGACGTCCACGCGCGGATCTTGAAAATGGGAGTCCCTGTATTTCAGACGTCCGATGCCGCGGCTTACCTGGGCATCAGAAATGCGCACGCGAGCAAACTGATGGCACGGCTGGCCACTTCTGAACACCTGACGCAGCTCGGACGCGGGCTCTGGGGATTCAAGGACCGGGTCAATCCCTTTGCTCTTCCGGAATACCTCACGGCGCCCTACCCGAGCTATGTCTCTCTCCAATCGGCCCTCTATTATCACGGGATGATCTCGCAGATCCCTTCGGTTATCTATGCCGTTTCGATCGCCCGCACACATACGTATACGACGGCTTTGGGGACGGTGTCCGTTCATCATATCGACCCGTCGTTTTT
>JBAUIH010000224.1:0-3521 GCA_049682755.1 Candidatus Aminicenantales bacterium
TCAATATTGACATAGCCCCTGACGGGAAAATCTATGGGATTGAGCTGCTCAATGCCAAAGAGCAATTGATAAAAGAGAAAAAAATCTCCTTTACTGATGAATCCACGGGCAAAGCGTTTGAAGTCCCCTTGGAGTTTTGAAATTCGGGGGACAGGCACCAATTTCAAGAGAAATTGGAGCCAGCCACCAGTTTTCATGTCCCCGAATTTCGGTCGCGTCCCCGGATTTCGGTCCCTGGCTAATCGCCGGCTTCATCCCAAAGGCGCACGCCCGGGATCTGAGCGAAATGGTTGTCGTAGGTGACCAGGAGCGAGCCTGTTTCCAGGCATTGGGCGGCGATCCAGACATCGTTGATCGGGATCGGGGTTCCGGATTTTCTGAGGGAAGCCATGATGAAGCCGAAAATATCCGCCGTGTCCATCGTCGCGTCGAGGACGCCGACCGTCGGCTTGAGGAGGAATCGTTCCAGAAGCTGCTGATTGCCTTTCTCTTTTCTCCCGGCCTTGAAACCCGCGAATAATTCGCCCAGGACAAACACGGACATATAGACGGTGTCCGCCCGGGCCAGGCAGCCCATGACTTTTTCGTCTCCCCTCAGAAAGCGAACATAGGCGTTGGTGTCGAGCAGGACACTCTTCATTTCCAGTCCTCGGGATCGACGCTTTCGAAGTCCCGGAGGGCTTCCCGGAATTCCTTTTCGTCGGCCTCAGTCCAGACGCCGAAAAGCTCGAGGAATTCGTCCCGGTGGTCGCGGCTCTTTTTATCCACACCGAGCGCCTTGGCCAGAAGTTCCTTCACGATCCTATTGACGCTTGTGCCGGCGGACTTGGCGCGCTCCTGGATGAGTTTTTCCATTTTCTGGTCAATTCCATGGACAGTGATCGATTTCATTTGACCTCCATGAATCAGATGATGCATCAAAGCGAGTCATATTATGAATCATTTTGGAGCCAGGGGCAAGAGAAAATCGGTGACAGATAGAAATTCGGGGGACACGATCCCAATTCCAGAGAATTGGGTCGCGTCCCCCGAATTCAGTCATGTCCCCCGAACGAAATAACGAAATAAGGTGACAGCCGCCAATTTTCAAATATTATTCTGCTGGCAATCGGGATCTGACGAAAGCCACAAAGCGTTCCGTATCCTTTATCATTGATTCTGCCTCTGCTCTGCGCAGCAATCTTTCTTCGTATTCGGCCATGTTCTTGACACTCAGGATTTTTCTCAGCCGATTGACGTTCGTTGTCAATTCCGGGCGTTCGACCCCGGTCATTTCCAGAAGCCCAACAGCATCGGAATGATTGGCTCCGCTATGACGCCTGCCCAGAAAATAGATGCAAAGGGAGTCGCATGCCGAGATGCAAGAGTGGATGGCGCAAATAGCGGCCGCGTTCCAATTGCCTTTTGATAAGCTCGCCTTGGCCGCCGCGAAGCATTCGTCAGACCTTTTCAGGTAGTTTGCATAGGAATTTCGCGCGACTACCCGTGTTCTAAATTTAGGATTCATGAACTTCTTTAGCCCGGTAAAGAAGGACGCCTGCCTGGATGCCGGATATGAGTTTCAGATCTGACCTGGCGCTCAACTCCTCGCCGGTTAGGATGTATGGAGAAAGCACATTGCCGAATCTCTCAAGACACAGAATGGCCAGTTTTTCTATCGCGGGTTCGACCTGGCGCTTATCGTCCGGGTTTTTCACCTGAATGAAAAGATCTATATCACTGCTGGACTTCTCGGTTCTTGAAGCGATAGAGCCAAATAATATCACTCGGACAATGTGCGATAAAGGAAGGCTCTTGAGGATCTCTCTCTTCAAGTCTTCAAGAGGCGCCTCAGAATCCATTAAGATTGAGAAATGTCTGGAGAGGACATGGAAAACGTAGCTTTTCCTGTTCGCTCTCCAGAGATTAACATTTCCAGCCCTTTGGCTGTGGACAAAGTTCATTTCGGCAAGCTCGCGCATGATTCTATTAACACTCATATGAGAGACGCCTGAAACGGACGAAATTTCTCGCTCGCTCATCAGCGCCTCGTGCTTGAGCAAGAAGCCGCTCAACTTTTGTTTTGTCCTGGAATTAAGGATGTTCAGGATTGCCCTGTGAAAAACCATGCCGAATCTCCTTATAAATTATGTTACAATTGTAACATAATTGGTATAATTGTCAATTCACAAAATCCAAAGAAATGGAGAAAATTGGTGACAGGCGCCTATTTTCCCCCTCTCCTCCATCCTCCCCCGCCAGGGGGGAGGAGGAATTAGAGCCGGCCACCAATTTTCCAGGCACCAATTTATCATCTCCGGATAATAGGGAGAATCAGGTTGAAAGCGATAGATTGAAGATCTTTTTATTACTTGACATAAGCAGTGTAATATATTACACTTATCGGTGTAAAAAAAGATTATGATCTCGCTAAGATCCGAGGTCACCCGGAAACTCCTCAGCCTTTTTTATCTGAATCCCCATGAAACCCTCTATGTCAATGAACTGTCCAGGAGGCTTGGTCTGGACAAAAGGAACCTCGTCAAGAAGCTGCATGAACTCGACCGCATCGGCATCCTGAAGAGCGAAAGAAGAGGGAACCTGAGATTATATAGAGTCAATCCGGAGTTCCCTCTCTATCAGGAATACAAAAAAATCGTTTTGAAGACGATCGGGATTGAGGAAAAACTCAAACAGATAATGAGAGATACGCCCGGCGTCCAGGGGGCCCATATTTATGGCTCGTATGCCCGGGATGCGATGAGTGCTCACAGCGATCTCGACCTTCTTGTCGTTGGGAATCACGACATAAAGACACTCCAGAAAAAGATAAGTCTTCTTCAGCGTGAGATAAACAGGGAGATCAATTCCGTCAATATGAGTGAGGCTGAGTACCGCAAGAGAGCTGAAATGAAGGATCCTTTTCTGTCCGGCATATTCCAGCAAAAGACAATAAGGCTCGTTTGATGAAATTCGAGGAAAGATTTTTCGTTCGATTTGAATTCAGCGACGGACAGATTGAGAAAAACCTGGCGAGCGCAGTGAGGCACTTATCAATTGCCAAAAAAGCGGACATCTTGGATGTCAAATTCAACTATGCTTATTCAGCGTTGATCAAAGGTGGGATTGCTTTGCTCAGTCATTATCAGCTCAAGGTCAAGAGCATTCCGGGTCATCAGGTTAAGATCATAGAATATCCGGCTCAGACCCTGAATGATGATTCTATCGAAAGCCTGGGAAACATGATGCGCCAGAAAAGGAATCTGGACTTCTATTCTGGTGGAGTCGAGGTGACAGAAAAAGAGTGCAAAGAATATTTCGATTTTGCCGAAAGCGTATTGAAGCGGGTGCAGGAGCTTGTCCTGAGGTCCGCCAAGTAAAAATGGATATCACCTATGATCCCAGATACAACATCGCGTACATCCGGTTCAGGCAGAAAAGCAAGGGCGTTGAGACCCGCCAGATCAGCTCAGAAATCAATATTGACATAGCCCCTGACGGGAAAATCTATGGGATTGAGCTGCTCAATGCCAAAGAGCAAT
>JBAUIH010000225.1:0-8549 GCA_049682755.1 Candidatus Aminicenantales bacterium
CCCCCGCACCCCGGGGAACCAGTCCCGTCGGTTCCCCCCATCGTGACGATGGGTCCCCTCTCCGCTACGGGGGCTCGAGGGCGGCTCCCTCCCCCCTATCCAGTCATGGAAAAAGAGCTGCTTACCCAAGGAGTCGGCGGCTTTACTTTGGGGGGATGGTTTGCTAAGATAAAACATCTCGATGCCCATGAAAAAGAAGCTTGTCTTTGGTCTTCTCTCGTTGCTTATTTTGACCGGTGTATCGGCCCGGGATGAGGACATCTGGAATCGCTCCATCGCCAAGTTTTCCGGCCTTCTCTCCTTGATTCAGGAGAATTATTACCGCGAGGTGGACGAGGGAAAGCTGATCAATTCCTCCATCCGGGGAATGCTGGAGACCCTCGATCCCCACTCCTATTTTCTCGACCCCGACAGCCTCTCCCGCATGCGCGAGGAATACACCGGAAAGTACTACGGCCTGGGCATCCAGATCCAGAAGCACGGGGAAAGCCTTGTCGTCATCGCGCCGATCGAGGGGTCGCCGGCCAGCCGACTGGGGATTCAGCCGGGCGACATCATCTCGACCATCGAGGGCGAAAGCACCAAGCCCCTGACGAGCTTTGACGCGCTCCAGAGGCTCCGCGGACCCAAAGGGACCAAGGTCACGATCACCATCGTCCGGGAAGGATTGGACGAGCCGCTCGAGATGACCATCGAACGGGAGGAGATTCCCCTCCACAGCGTCCCCTACGCCTTCATGATCACGGACACGACGGGTTATATCTTCATCCGCAACTTCGCTGAGACGACGACCGAAGAATTCAAGGACAAGATGGCCCTACTCTCCGGGCAAGGGATGAGAGAACTCGTCCTCGATTTGCGGTGGAACACCGGCGGTCCCTTCTTCCAATCGATCGAGCTGTCCGATTTGTTTCTGCCCAAGGGGAATGTCATTGTCTCGATCAAGGGACGCAACAGGATCTACAACCGGGAGTTCCGGGCCCAGCGGAACGATCAGTTCGAAACAATCCCCCTCGTCATCCTGATCAACCGGGGAAGCGCCAGCGCCTCGGAGATCGTCAGCGGCGCCGTCATGGATAATGACCGGGGATATGTCGTCGGCGAAGACTCCTGGGGGAAAGGGCTGGTCCAAACGGTCTTCCCGCTGAGCGATGACTTCGCCGTGGCCCTGACGACCGCCAAATATTTCACTCCCAGCGGCCGGTCCATTCAGCGGGATTTCGAACACATCGAGGATTATATCCTCTACAAAAGGGCGCCCGATGAGGAGCGGGAAGTGAAGTACACGGCCAAAGGGAGAAAAGTCCTAGGCCAGGGGGGGATCGCGCCCGACTACAAGGTGACCGCGAGCCTCCATGGCTTTACCATCGAGCTCATGAACCGGGGGGCGTTTTTCGGATACGCCCGCCGATTTGCCGCCCGCGAGACGGCCCTGGCCGGGAGTTTCGTTTTCCCGAATGATGAGAGGGACGCCGCCGTCGCGGGGAAGATTCCCCTCGCCCGGGATCTCAGCATCGGGACTCCGCTTCTCGAGGACTTCAAAAGCTATCTCAAGACCGCCAGGATCGACTTTGAAGAGCAAAGATTCAAGGAGGCCGAGGCGGAGATCAAGAGGGAGTTGGAGCGGGAGATCATCTCTTCGGTCTGGGGAGTCGAAGAGGGGATCAGGGCCCAACGGAAGAGCGACGCCGTCGTCCTCAAAGCCCTGGAGGTCATGCCCGAAGCCTCGAAATTCATTGCTGACAACGTGGCTCGTTGACAGGAACAATTCCGGCTTCGTTTTTTCCATGAATTCAGAGTGGAGGGTGCGCAGATGAAGATTGCCTTGGCGTCCGACCATGCCGGGTTCGAATTGAAAAGGGGAATCATCGCTTACCTCGAAAACAGGGGAGTCGCCTGCCGGGATTTCGGCTGCGGTCCCGGCGAGACCGTGGATTATGTGGACTACGGAGCCCGCGCCGCGGACAGCGTCGTCTCGGGGGAATGCGAGCGGGCCATCCTCTTCTGCGGCACGGGGATCGGGATGGCCATCGTCGCCAATAAGTTCAAGGGGATCCGGGCGACGCCGTGCTGGGATCTCATAACCGCCGAGGTGAGCCGCAGCCACAACGACACCAACTGTCTGACCTTGGGGGGGCGGACTCTCTCTTTGGAGGAGGCCGTCCCGATCGTGGACGTTTGGCTCAAGACGCCGTTCGAGGGGGGGCGGCACGCCCGGCGGGTCTCCAAGATCGGAGACATCGAACGCCGGAATTTCAAGGACTGAGAGAGGAGAAAAAACGATGTCTTCCCTGCGCGAAAAGGTCGTTTCCTTGGCCCGGAGGATCGAGCAGAACAACCACTGGAGGCAGGCGGAGTGTGTCAACCTGATTCCTTCCGAAACAACCCCGTCGCTTCTGGTCAAGCTGTGCGAGATCTCGGACCCCGCCGGCCGGTACGCCGAGCACCGAACGATGAAGGGCGAGGAAGTTTACTTCTATCAGGGCACCGATTTCATCCGCGACGTTGAAATTGAAGCCCGGAAAGAGCTCGGCCAATTCTTCGGCTGCACGGACGTCGAGCTCCGGCCGATCAGCGGACAGATGGCCAACGAGGTCGTCTTCAAGGGCATGGTCCGCTTTCTCAACCGGACGCGGCCGAAGGGGGAGCCGATGCGAAAGATGCGCCTGGTGATGAATAACGACCTCACCAAGGGCGGACATCTCAGCTCCCAGCCGATGGGCGCCCTGTTCAACTTCGTCGAGGAGGATCCCGGGACTGGAAAAGAGAACGTCCTCAATTTCCCGGTCGCGGAGGAGAACCCGTATAAGGCCGATTTGAAGAAGCTGGGAGAGCTCCTCGAGGATCATCGGCCGGAACTCATTATCTTCGGCAAGAGCATGTTCCTTTATCCCGAGCCGGTGGAGTTTGTCGCCCGGAGCGTCGACGGGTGGCCGGAGCGGCCGGTGATCATGTACGACATGGCCCACGTTCTCGGTCTCTACGGCGCTTTCCAGGAGCCGCTCGGCCAAGGCGCGGACGTCATCACGGGCAGCACCCACAAGACTTTTTTCGGGCCGCAGCGCGGAGTCATCGCCGGGAATTTCCCCAAGGACAGCCGGCTCCGCAATTTCTGGCTCGACGTCAAGAGCCGGGCCTTCCCGGGATCCACGAGCAACCATCACCTCGGCACGTTGCTGGCGCTCTTGATGGCCACCTACGAGATGAACGCCTTCAAGGCGGAGTACCAGAAACAGGTCCGGGCGAACGCCAAAGCCTTCGCCAGGGCCTTGAATGGCCACGGCGTGCCGGTCGAGGGCGATGAAAAAGACGGATTCACCGAGACCCACCAGATCTTGATCCGGGTCCGGAGCTTCGGTCCGGGCCAGGAGATCGCCCGGCGCCTGGAAAACAACAATATCGTCGCCAACTACCAGGCCCTTCCGGACGACGAGACCTTTCTGGATTCAAGCGGGATCCGGCTGGGAGTCCAGGAGATGACCCGGTTCGGCATGACGGAAAAGGATTTCGATACTCTGGCCGGCCACATCGCCGCTGTGGTCATCCGGAACCAATCGGTCAAGGACGAGATCCGCAGGCTGCGGAGCGATTTCCTCGAGATGAAGTTCTGTCTGCCCGCCGGGGAGGCGGCGCCCCTGGCGGCCCGGATCCTGGAGAGCGCTTTTCCCCGCCCGGGTTTCATTTCCGGCCTGACCCGGGAATTGACCAAAGGAAAGTGATCATGAAGGTCCTGGTCGTCGGCTCAGGAGGAAGGGAGCACGCTCTGGCCTGGAAGATATCCCAGAGCCCTTTGGTGGGCAAAATCTACTGCGCGCCGGGCAACGCGGGCACACGGAACATCGCCGAGAACGTGCCCATTCAGGACACCGACATCCAGGGGCTGGTAGAATTCTGCGCGGACAATAAAATCGACCTCACTGTCGTCGGACCTGAGGTTCCCCTGACCCTGGGCATTGTCGATGAATTCGAGGAGCGGGGGCTCCGCATCTTCGGTCCCAACCGGAAGGCGGCCGAACTCGAAGGCAGCAAGGTTTTCGCCAAGCAATTCATGGACCGGCACCGTATCCCCACGGCGCGTTTCAAGGTGGCCGAGACGCCAACTCAGGCCCTCCGCATCCTGAGGTCCGGAGAATTTTTCTTCCCCTTGGTGATCAAGGCGGACGGTCTGGCGGCCGGCAAGGGCGCCATTGTCTGTCCCAGCCCGCGCAAGGCCGAGGAAGCGGTCGACATGATCATGGTTGATCGGCAGTTCGGTGAGGCCGGGAAAAGGATTCTCATCGAGGAGTTCTTGAAAGGAAAGGAAGTCTCCTTCATCGTCATCTCGGACGGGGCCAAGCTGCAGCCGTTGGTGACGACCATGGACCACAAGGCCGCCCACGAAGGCGACCGCGGTCCGAACACGGGCGGCATGGGCGCCATCTCGCCGTCGCCGTTCATCACCCCCGACCTCTTCTCTGAGATCATCAACACCATCGTCTTCCCGACCATCAACCGGCTTTGCGAGGAAGGCCGGACGTTCAAAGGAGTCCTCTATGTCGGTCTGATGCTCTCCGAGGAGGGTCCCAGGGTGCTGGAATACAACTGCCGCTTCGGGGACCCCGAGACTCAAGTCCAAATGGTCCGGATGGAATCCGACCTCGTCGAACTGCTGCTCAACGTCATCTCCGGGAATGTCCTGAAGTCCGGGATCCAGTGGAATTCCAAAGCCTCGGGCTGTGTCGTCCTGGCGTCCGGCGGGTATCCGCTCTCCTACGAGAAGGGGAAGCCGGTCAGCGGGCTCCGCGAGGCGGCGGACATCCCCGGGATCACTGTTTTTCACGCTGGGACCAAAGCCGAGGACGATCAGGTCCTCACCAACGGGGGGCGTGTCCTCAACGTCTGCGCTTCCGAGAAAACCCTGGCCGAGACCATGGAGAAAATTTATGGTGCCGTTTCCCGGATCTCTTTTGAGGGGATGCATTACCGGCGGGACATCGGCGCCCTGTGATAGGAGGAGGACATGGACGTCATCATTTTAATCGGCAGTGAATCAGACCTGGAAACGGTCGCCGATACACGCCGCATCCTCGGGGATTTCGGCGTCTCCCACCGCCTGGAGGTGACCTCGGCCCACCGCTCGCCCGAGCGGACGAGAACGCTCATCGCGGAGGGCGAGAAACAGGGAGCGAAGGTTTTCATCGCCGTCGCCGGCAAGGCCGCTCATCTGGCCGGTTTCGTGGCGGGACACACCACTCTTCCGGTCATCGGCGTTCCGGTGGAGAGCGGCGGGCTCGGCGGGATGGACGCGCTGCTCTCGACCGTCCAAATGCCCAGGGGAGTGCCCGTGGCCACCATGGGACTGGGCAAGGCCGGGGCATTGAACGCGGCCGTCCTGGCCGTTCAGATCCTGAGCCTTGCGGATCCGGACCTGAAGAAAAAGCTGGCGGAGCATAAGAAAACATTGGCCGAGCAAGTGGAGAATTCCTCCCGGTCCATCCGGAAATCGTGATGGCCTCCTGCTTCATCCAGAACTTCGGCTGCCGGGTGAACCAGGCCGAAGCGTTTTCCTGGGCGGAAGAGCTCGAACGAGGCGGGATGCGCCTGGAAAATGACCCGGTCCTGGCCGACTGGGTGATCGTCAACACCTGCACGTTGACCTCTAGGGCGGACCGGGACGTCCGCAAGTTCATCCGCCGGATTCCCCGGATCAACCCCGGGGCGAAACTGGTGATCACCGGTTGCTCGGTCGAAGCCGGAACGCTCCAGCACGAAACTCGGGGACCGGATGTCATCCTCCTCTCGAACGTCGACAAAAAGGAATTGCCGGGGCAAATCCTGTCCCGTACAGGAAGCCGGGACAGGGGGAGCGTCGCTCGGACACCTTTCCGCGCCCGCGCCCTGCTCAAGGTTCAGGACGGGTGTGACCGGCGATGCGCCTTCTGCGTCATCCCCTCGGTGCGGGGGCCAAGCCGGAGTCTAGAACGCACTGAGGTGCTCGCCCGGGCCCACGGGTTGACCGCCCGGGGTTTCCGGGAGATCGTCCTTTGCGGGATCCATCTTTCTTCCTACGGCTACGACCTCGATCCCCCGGACTCACTGGCGGGCCTCCTCCGGGGCCTCCTGGAGCTTGAAGGTGTGGGGAAGATAAGGCTGAGCTCGCTCGACCCGCGCCGCCTGGATGAGGAACTCATTCGCCTGCTCACGGAAAGCGGCGGAATCTGCCCCCATTTTCATCTTTCGCTGCAGCACGGCTCCGACCGTGTCCTCAAGCGCATGGGACGGGGATCGAGCTCGGCGGGATACAGACGAATTCTGGAGCGGCTGCGGGAGGGTTCGCCGGCGGCGGCCCTGGGCGCGGACATCATCGTCGGGTTTCCCGGTGAAGAAGAAAAGGATTTTGATGAACTCTGCGATTTTTTGGCGGGGTCGCCCCTCGACTATCTTCACGTTTTCTCCTATTCCCCTCGGCCGGGGACGCCGGCGGCCGGATGGCCTCAGGTCGGGGAGTGGGAGAAGCGCCGGCGGTCGTCCGTATTACGGACGTTCTCTGCGGAAAGGCGCCGGGCCTTCAGAGAGCGCTTCTTAGGGCGAGAACTTGAAGCGATCGTCGTCAAAAGGAAAGAATCGGAAGGCGAACTGCTGACCTCGAACTACATCGGCGTCCGCGTTCCCCTGTGTTCCGTCCGGCCGGGCGGCGAAGTCCAGGTTAGGATTACGCGGGTGGAAGAGGAGTGGGCCGAGGGCGAGGAAGCCGCCTGAAAAGAGAAGAAAGTTGATGGCCGTGATCAAACGTCTGCCCTTAGAGGTTTCCCAGAAGATCGCCGCGGGCGAAGTCATCGAGAGGCCTTTTTCCGTGGTCAAGGAGCTGGTTGAGAATTCCCTCGATGCCGGGGCCTCCGAAGTTGGTGTGGAGCTCCAGGCGGGCGGTAAAATGCTCATCCGGGTCCAGGACAATGGAGCGGGCATGAGCCGCGAGGACGCGGGAGTGTGTTTCGAGCGGCACGCGACCAGCAAGATCACGGGCGAGGACGACCTCGAAAGGATCTCCACGCTCGGCTTCCGGGGCGAAGCATTGGCCAGCATCGCGGCCGTTTCGGAGGTTGTGCTCAAGACGGCCGACGGCCGGAACGAACAGGGGACCCAGAATGTGAGGAAAGGCGGCGAACTGGTCTCCGAGTCAACCATCGCTTTCCCCCGCGGCACGGAGGTCGAAGTCAGAAACATTTTCTACAACCTCCCGGCGCGCCGGAAATTTCTCCGCTCCGAACGTTCCGAGTTGAGCCTGGTCGTCCGCTACCTCAGCGGCGTGGCGCTGGCCTTCCCTGAAGTCCGGTTCTCTCTGCGGCATGCGCGGCGCCTGGTCCTGGACTGCCTGCGGGTGGGAAGCTATCGGGAGAGGATCTTCCAAATTTACGGGAAGGAAACCCTGGAGCGCCTTGTCGAGGTCGATTTCCAGGAAGGCGGAGGCCGGGTCTTTGGTTTCGCCTCGCGTCCGCCCGGGGGCCGCCGGGACAAGAGCCACCAGTTGTTTTTTGTCAACAACCGGCCCGTCAAGGACCGCATTCTCCAGGCGGCCCTGAACCAGGCCTATCGCGGCCTTCTGGAAAAGGACCAGTTTGCGGAAGCCTTCCTTTTCTTGATCCTTCCTTATGATGAGGTCGATGTCAATGTCCATCCCACCAAGGCCGAAGTCCGTTTCCGCGAGTCGCAACTTGTCTTCTACCTCTTGCTCACGTCCGTGGAGACGGCGCTCCTTAAAGAGAAAGGTGTCAAGGAGATCTACGCGCCCGCAGCGGAAACCGGTCCGGGGATGCGCGTGAAAGAGACGAGGCCGGGTCTCTCAGGGGCTTTCGGCCGCAGGTCGGACCCGGCTCAGATGATGTTTCCCGGTCCGGCCCAGCCCGCCGAAGAGAAAGGGCGGACGCGGGTCCTCGGTCAATATCTCGACATGTATATCGTCGTCGCCGCCGAGGACGGACTTCTGGTCATCGACCAGCACAATGCCCATGAACGCGTCCTCTATGAAAAATACAAGGAGATCGATGCCCGGAAAAATTGGCCTCAGAAAATACCCTTGATCCCGGTCCTCCTGGATCTCACCCCCGCCCAGGTCGTGAACTTGGAGAAGGACCGGGCCGTCCTGGAGGAAGCCGGATTCAGGGCGGACGAAATGGGGGGAAGGACCTATGCGCTGACCGGTTTTCCCGATATTTTCGAGGCCGACGAGGCCCGGAAAGCTTTCCTCGAACTCCTCGATGAAAGCGAGGAAGAAGTCGGGCGGAAACGGGAGCGGCTTCTGGCGACGCTGGCCTGCCGGACAGCGGTCAAAGCCCATGAACCTCTGGCGCCGGACAAAATGGAGTATCTAGTCGACGAGCTGTTCCGGACGGCCAATCCTTCCATCTGCCCCCACGGCCGGCCGATCGTCGTCAAGCTGGGTAAGAGCGAAATCGAAAAAGGCCTCAAGCGGACTTCCTGACTGCATGTCTTGTCCAAGTGATCTGGCGCGCCTGGAGGGACTCGAACCCCCGACCCGCTGCTTAGAAGGCAGCTGCTCTGTCCACCTGAGC
>JBAUIH010000226.1:0-7787 GCA_049682755.1 Candidatus Aminicenantales bacterium
ACTGACCTCTCTACCCCCGATCTTTTGGGCGTATATGTTGGAGATACCGTTCCCACGGTCCGAGACGAAGTACATGGTGTCCCCGATCCACATGGGATAGCTGTTCTTGCCCACGTAGTCCGATACCGGCGTGTATGACTTGGCGCTGCCGTCGTGCCTCCAGATGTCCTGATAGCGTCCGCCCTTGTAGCGCTTCCAGTAATATTCCTCGGCGCCGCGGCGGCAATAGAGAAAATTCCGGCCGTCGGGCGAAAAACTGATGAGCACACCCCGGTCGAGGGGCAAACGTTCGGGCGCGCCGCCCTGAACAGACACATAATAAAGGTTGGGATCGCGGCCGATGACGTTCTCGAACATCGACCGGAAAACGACCTTGGTGGAGTCGGGGGTCCAGGCGACGACATCAGCCGAGCCCGGCTGGTAGGTCAACCGGGTCGGGGCGCCTCCCTCGGCCGGCATGAGATAGACCGCCGGGGAACCGTCATAAGTCGCCGAAAAAGCGATTGATTTCCCGTCGGGCGAGAACTTGGCGAAGGACTCGACGCCGGGAAAGGTCGTGATCCGGCAGGCCGTCCCGCCCCGAGCGGAGACGAACCACAGGTCACCTTCATAGGTGAAAACGATTCTGTCATTGTGGATGGTCGGATAGCGGAAGAACCGCCCCTCCTCCACGGCCAGCGCCGTGCCGGCCATGAGGACAAATACAAAAAGCGCCGTTAGGATTCTTTTCATGAGACACCTCTTTGAACCGATAAAAAGGAACATCTAAAGAAAGTATTTTTTCTCAATTGAAGCGTCCTGTCAAATCACCGGGCTGAAAAGCCGGAATTCTCGTCTAGCGAGTTTTGTTCGGCGCAGGCTTTCGCTGTTTACTCTGTATTCCGGGAGCACCTGCCTCTTCGAAGAAGCTGATAGGGAGATCGCGGACTTCCAAACGGACTTCAGTCGAGTTTGAGCGCGATGAGGTCCCGGACCTGTTGGACGATGGCCTGGACGGTTCTCTCAACGATAATCCGGCCCTTTTCCCGCGTCGCCAGAGTGCCATCGCCCCAAACGCCGGTGGGGCTATAAGTTCCTTGTCCTTGTGCGTTTCGAGTCAACCCCCTCCGTCCGGGTCTGGGATCGTAGTCTTTGACCGCCCTAGTCATATCCACGGCCTCGGGCGCGATATAGAGCATCATAGAAGTCTCGGACTCGTCGGCATGGGTGCCGCCCTCCTGCTTGAGAAGTCCTTCCGGGAGCGTCTTGTCCACCTCCAAAAGGTTCAAGTAATGGAGGATGATACCGTCCGCCGCCAGCTCTTGGGCCACCGCAGAGAGAGGCCGCAGGGTTGAAATCCCTGTGTTAAGCACATAGAATTTGCGCACTCCGTATCCGTTCATCGACCGGCAGATATCCTTGACCACATTCTTGAACGTCTCCGCCTGGAGGGAAACGGACCCGGGATATTCAAGAAAGGCGGTTGGGATTAACCGAAAAATATCCCTCTCTGCACCGATCAAAACCGTCCCAAAAACGATCAGACGAAGATTTTGACGGCGCTATCCCTTCGTATCATTTTACCAACTTAACATTCGCCGCACAAATTGATAACCTTTGATCAGAGGCAAAAAACCAAATAGAGGGGCGACCATGAAATGCCCGAGTTGCCAATCTGACAACACCGAGGATTCCTCTTTCTGCCGCAAGTGCGGAACTCAGCTTCCGTTCTCCAAAGACATTCAATTCTCCAAGACCATGACCCTCGATACGGCGACAAAGATCATGTCCTCAGGTACCCTATTCGCCGGCAGGTACAAAGTCCTGGGAATTCTGGGACAGGGCGGAATGGGTATTGTCTATAAGGCCGAGGATACAAAGCTCAAGCGCACAGTGGCCTTGAAGTTCCTCCCTGCTGAGCTCAGCCGCTTTCCTGAAGCCAGGGAGAGGTTCGTACGCGAGGCCCAGGCGGCCGCGGTTCTCGATCATTCCAATATCTGCACCGTCCACGAATTCGAGGAAGCCGAAGGGGTCACATATATCGCCATGGCCTGTGTCGAGGGCAGGAGTTTAAGGGAGGAGATTGCGAAAGCTCCCTTGGGCATAGAGCAGGCGGCCAATATTGCACTCCAAGTGGCAGAGGGACTGGAGGCCGCTCATAAAAAAGGAATTGTTCACCGGGACATAAAGAGCGGGAACATCATGGTCAAGGAGGACGGGCAGGTCAGAATCATGGATTTTGGATTGGCCAAGGTGGCGGGCGAGTCGGCGCTCACTCGCGATGCCAAGACGATGGGGACGGTAGCCTACATGTCGCCGGAGCAGGCCCGGGGCGAAGAGACGGACCACCGCACGGATCTCGCTGTATGAAATACTTGAAGGAGAAAGCCAACCTCGCTGAACTCGAACGGCCAGTGGAGCGGATGAGTCGGGATTTCCGTGCAGAGAAACCGGTTTCCAACGAGGTCTTTTCTGCTTATCGAAGGATGTATGCTTACGATAAGACCGAAGTGAATCCCCGGACCGAGGCTGAGGATACCAGCCATCCCGATTGGACAAAACAAAAAATCTCCTTTGACGCCGCATACGGCGATGAGAGGGTCATAGCCATGCTGTATTTACCCAAAAGCGTGGCTCCGCCATACCCCGTGGTGATATATTTCCCTGGTTCCGATGCCATCCAGATGCGGACGACCGACCTTCCTCGCATTTTGTCCCCAGGGTTGAACCCATTAAAGAGGTTTTGAACTGGCTGGACAAGTACTTTGGCCCCGCGAAGTAGGGATGCGCTATAAACTCAGGCGGAGCATGGTGAAATTGACCGTCTCGGCCTGAGGGATGTCCTCGTTGTCGCCGAGGCTGTCCTCGATTCACAGCGGGGATATCATATCAATTTATGTTTCTATTTTTTTTATCAACGATTTTTCTCGCCCGATCGAGAAATTGATGCGCTGTATCCAAGAGCTTTTGACAACCCCTTTTCGACCAACGCCCGTAATAATCAGCATCCTCTCTCAAGCTTTTCGCTTCTTTAAGTCCGTCCAATAGGCTGCTTGAGAATTGTTGGTTTCCCACAAATAAGGCTCGGATCGCCGCAACGAGGCAGAAATAGCTGTGTTCACGCAAATTTTTCGAAAAGAGCAATGCCCGAGCCGAATGAAACATTGAATAATAGAGTTGGACAGTCGCCCATTTATAATTGCCGTCTAAATACGTTTTTTCGGCTATTTCCAGATCTGAGGCCACGGATTCGATCTCTTTCCGAGCGAGAGACTTTCCTCTGGAAAAGGGTCTGATCTTTCTTTTCCTCAAGCATTCCTCATAATCGAGGTTTATTCTTTCTCTTCCCAAAGGACTATTCCTTTTTCGATTTCTTCAAAAAACACCTTTTCTCTTTCCTTGAAATCAGGCCATTCCGTGGGAGCCAGGATAATCGGCTGCATTTTTCTATCCGTTTTAAATGACGCCAAAAGCTCTCTTATATTCTCAGGATCCTTGGAGAGAATGAATAGATCTATATCGCTGGAGGCCGCGTCTTCACCGCGGCTGCCGCTGCCAAATAGGATTATTCTCGTTGCGTACGGCTGAATTTTAAAAATTAGGGATTCGAGAAGCATGACGTTTATCAAGATTTTGAACTGTCGGACGATAGGATTCCCGTAATTTACAGAGTAAAGATGAAAGCGGCCTTTCTCTGCCCTGATGACGAGTTGTTCTTTCAGGAGCTCCTGAAGCGCCAGATAGGCTCCCGCCCTGCTGATTCCAACCGCCTTCTGAATCTCGCTGCTAAGGAATTCCTGGCCCGGATTTTTTGCCAGAAAAGTCAGGACTTTTAATGAGTTGGTCGCCTCGAATATTCTCACAAGAGTTCTTTTTTTCATGGGTTTATCATGTCTAAAATATTAATCAATTGTATAATATATTAGGCATATATGGATGTCAAGGGGAAAAAACATCCTGCGAGTTCAACCAATTTTGCTCTCTATAAGCGCGCAACAACAAGAAATTCTTCAAAAGGGACAGGAAAAAGAATAGTACAACCTTAATCAGGAATCGCTACAGGCTCAGGCGGAGCATGGTGAAATTGATCGTCTCGGCCTGGGGGATGTCTTCGTTGTCGCCGAGGCTGTCCTCGATCCTGAACTGGATTTCCTCCCGGATATTCGCCAGGGCCTCCTCATAGCTTTCGCCGTGAGCTTCGCAATCCGCAAACTCCGGACAGACCGCCACCCAGCCCTTGCCGTTCTTCCCGATCACAACCGAGAATCGATAATCGTCCATCGTGGTTCTCCATAGAGTCTTATGTCGATCTTAAGCCGGTCATTTGTTAATTGTTAAGACCTGACCCCTAAAACGTTTTGAGGAATGAGCAGTTGTGGATCTTAACGACGCCTCCGCCGTCGCGCCGCACCTCTCCCCGCAGGCAGCAGACGGGCGGCTGTCCGAAGCTCAAACAGCGCTTCTCCCCCACTCCCTCGAGAAGCCCGGTCTCGTCCTCGAACAAATAAAAATACTTGCTGCCGTTATTCGTACCCTTGAGGCGGGCGTCCACCATCCGCACCACAAGCTCGACCTGCCGGCCGGCGTAGTTTCCCAAATCTTTGACCCGGAGCTCCGGCCTCTTCCCCTCGAAAAGCTCGAGCGAATCCGGCCCCGGGCTGAAGCCGAGGGAGTCGACGAGCATCTTGGCCTTCTCGAGCGGATTCATGTCCGCAACTTCCTCCATGTCCCCGATCCCCTGGAAATGACGCAGGATCTGCCGCGTCCGCCGCGGCTCCAGGGAATCGAAGACGCCGGCTTTTATGAGAGACAGAAGCTCGGCCCTTCCCAGGGGGACCCGGATCAGGAAATCCTCGACCGAGGCGAACTCGGCATCCTTCCGCTCCTCGAGAATCTTCTCGATCGTCTTCACCGCCAGCCCCTTGATCGAGGTCAGGCCGACGCGGATGTTCGACCCCTCGACCTCGAAGAGATGGCCGCTCCGGTTGATGTCAGGCCCCAGGAACCCGATCCCCCGGCGCTTGGCCTCCTCGATGTACTCGGTCAGCATGTAGTACCCGCCGCCGGCGTTGAGCACGGCCGTAAGATACGGCACGGTGTGATGGGCCTTGAGATAGACGGCCTGGTAGGCCATGGCCGCATACGAGGCGCTGTGGGCCTTGTTGAAGGAGTAGGAGGAGAATTTCTCCATGGTCGCCCAGAGCTTCTCGGCCTCGGCGGCCGTGTAGCCCCGCTCCCGCGCTTCCCTGAAGAATTTCTCTTTGAGCGTTGCCCTGGCGCCATTCTTTTTCTTGAGCGCCCGCCGCAGCCGGTCGCCTTCCTCCGGCGGCATCCCGGCCACCCGCTCGGCCACCTGCATGATCTGTTCTTCGTAGAGGAGAAGCCCGCCGGTCTCAGGCAGGATTTTCTCGAGGAAAGGCTCGCGGAAAGATTGCCTCTTCTCCCGCGCCCGGAGGAGGGCTTCCTTCATCCCGCTCTCGGTCGGCCCGGGCCGGATGAGGGCCAGCGCCTGAGTCAGCTCGTAGATCGTCTCCGGCTTCATCCGGCGGAGGAGGTTCATCATGGCGGGGCTCTCCACCTGGAAGCAGCCGATGGTCTGGGCCGTCTGGAGCAGCTTGTAGGTCCTGGCGTCACCGGGCGGAATGCTCCGGAGGTTGAGCCTCTCTCTTGTCTCGGAGATGGCCGCCAGCCCGCGCACTGAAAGCAAATCGAGCTTGATGAGCTTCAGGTCCTCGACCGCGTCCCGGTCGAAGTGGCTCATGATGAGCCCTTTGGCCGACTCCTCGAGGGGCAGGTATCGGCTCGCCGGCGCGGGCGTGAGGATGACGCCGCCGACGTGGAGCGAGATCTCGGCGTAGACGCCGCCGAGCTCCGAAGCCGTCTTCCAGATCTCAAGGTGTCCGGCCTCCGGTTTATCTCGCCTCAGAAAATCGGGCTCGGCGAAGAACGGGATCCTCTTCGTCAGCGACCGCGCCTCCTCCGGCGGAATCCCGAAGGCCCGGGCCGTCTCATAGAGGGCGGAGCGGGCGCGGTAGTTCTTCAGGCTGCAGACGAAGGCCCCGCCCGTCTTCTCCCCCTGACCGTATTTTTTCAGGACGTAGTTGAGGACCTCGTCGCGGCGGCGCGAGTCGAAATCAAGGTCGATGTCCGGCGGGTCGTTCCGGCCGCTGTTGAGGAAGCGCTCGAAGTAGAGGTCGAAGTCGATCGGGCTGACATGGGAGATGCCGAGGAGGTAGGCCAGGTAGGAGGAGGCGCCCGAGCCCTTGAGGTTGTGGAGGATGCGATGGCGGCGGGCGAATTCGACGACGTCGTGGACGATGAGGAAATAGGGCGCGAACCCGGATTTTTCAACGACATCGAGCTCGCGGCGGGCCCGCTGGCGCTCCCGCCAACTCAGGTTCTTAGCGCTGCGGAGCCGCTCCATGACGAGTTCGCGCAGGGTCGTGGAAAAAAGATCGGAAGGGAGCGGCGGCACGATCTCCTCGAAGGCGAAGCGGCATTTCTCGGCGATTTCGGACGTCCGCCGGAAGGCTTCCTGGACGGCGGGGCCGAGCTTGCGGAGGGCGAGCATTTCCTGGTCCGGGCCGAAGAGCGCCGTCTTCTCCACCAGCTTGTCCTTTTCCGGCGGATAAGGGACCTTCCTGGTGATGGCGTGGAGGAGGATGAGGCGCTCCGGGCTTTGGATGAATTTCAGCGGGTTGGCCCAGACGACGGGGAGATGATAGGCGCGCGCCCACTCTGTCGCTTTATGAAAGTTCAAAAAATCGCAGCCTAAATATAAATCTTCTCCGGGGAACAATTTGATCCCGGAACTGGCGTCAATCCCGGCGACGCCGGCTGTGGCGGGATTGAGAGCATCGCTCATCCGGTTATGTCCGGGGTCAAGCCTCATTTGGAAGACCTCGGGCAAATCTCTGTCCTCAGGCTTCGGGATATAGACAGTAATCAGGCCGTCGGTCGCCAATCGAACGGTTCTGTCACGCCTTTCTTTCTCCCCGGCCGCCGACGATAAACGCCCCTCCCTCCCTGCCTGAGTCTCCCCTTGGATGCTTGTGCCTTTACGTTCTCCCGCCTTTCTCGTCGATTTCCATTCTTTTTCTTCCCTTTCTAATGGGGCGGCTTCGCCCTCCGTAAAACCTATCCCGCCTTCTCTTATTGCTGTTTCTTCTTTCTCCCTCCTCACCTTCTGATTAAAGATTTCCATCAGGTTCCAGTAGCCTTCCCGGCTCTTGACGAGGAAGACGAACGTCCGGCCGGCGACCTCGAGCTCACAGCCGAAAAGAGGCCGGAACCCACGCGCTTCCGCCGCCCTCTTCCACTTGGCCCAGCCGTAGATGTTCTCGATGTCGGTGAGAGCCGCGGCCCCGATTCCCTTCCGCGCAACCCAAGCCGACGTCTCCTCAAGGGTGGCACTCCCCTTCCCCCGGCTGTAAACGGAATGAAGGCGCAAGGGAACGAACATGCTCAACCCCTATTCCCTTTCCCCCTCTCCTTCATCCTCCCCCGCCAGGGGGGAGGAAACTGGGGGCAATTGGAAGACAAGAGTCGCCGATCAACCCTCCTCCCCTGGTGGGAAGAGGTCGGGAGGAGGGGGTATTCCTTATTGAGAAGAGACACACACATCATGACGATTACCTTGTCAACGAGGCGGTCTTGAGGACGAAGCCACGTCTCTGCTCGAAGGCATAGACGGCGTCGAGCATCCTTTCCCGCGCCGTCAGGACCGAGCCGAACCCGTGCTTCTCCCGCACCCGGTCGACGGCCGCGCCGAGCCGCTCTTCGCGGGCCGAGTACGGCTCGAAGAGGGA
>JBAUIH010000227.1:0-2104 GCA_049682755.1 Candidatus Aminicenantales bacterium
GACCAGCCCGGAAGGCCAGTCTGTGATCAGGGTCGAAGAATACAAGCGGCCGACCTTTGAAGTCACTGTCAAAGATCCGGACAAACCCCTCCGCCTGAATCGTCCCGCCACCCTGACGGGCGAAGCCCGCTACTATTTCGGGCTTCCCGTCGCCTCCGGGACGGCGGTCTGGCAGGTATCGAGGTCACCCGTCTATCCCCGCTGGTGGTGGTGGCATTCCGGGGGCGTCCAGTCCCAGATCATTGCCGGGGGCCGGAGCGCCATCAAGGAAGACGGCACGTTCGAGGTCACCTTCACCCCGCGCGCCGACGAGCGGAAAGGCGGACCGGGCTCCGGGCTGACTTACAGCTATGCCCTATCCGTCGATGTCACCGATGAGGGCGGCGAAACCCGCTCGGCCAGACGCTCCTTCCGGCTCGGGTTCGTGAGCGTCGAAGGCCGCATCACGGCCGCCTCAGGATTTTTCCAGGCGGATAGGCCGGCCGGCTTCACGATCGCCCGCACAGACCTCAACGGCACTCCTAAGCCGGGGAAAGGGACATGGCGGATCGTCAGGCTGCTTCAGCCGCAGACAACCCTCCTTCCGGCCGACCAGCCCCGTCCCGAGATCGATCTCGACAAGGCCTCGAAGGCCTACCGGACTCCCGGCGACCGTCTGCGGCCGCGCTGGGAGCCGGCCCCTGCGGCTGAATCCATCCTCTTTCTCTGGGAGGAAGGAGCGGAAGCGGCCAAGGGTGTCGTCGAACATGATCAGGCGGGGCAAGCTGAAATCGCTGTCACGGGCTTGGATGCCGGCGCCTTCAGGGTCCTGTATGAGACCAAGGACGATTTCGGATCCGTCTGCCGGGAGCGGCTGGATTTCTTGGTCGCGGAAAAACACGCTTCCGCCCGGCTTCCGCTTTTCCTCGCGGCCGAGGAGACCATAGCCACCGTCGGCCAGACCGTGCGGCTTCTCGTTCACAGCGGCTGGAGCGGCCAGCCCCTCCTTTACGAAGCATTCAAAGGCGGCGAGCTCTTAGAGCGGCGCTGGGAGGAAGCCGGGAAGGATGGGGGCGTTGTGGAGATCCCAGTCACCGATAAGCTGCGCGGGGGGTTCGGCGTCCGGATCTCGACACTCCGGGATCATCAGTTCATCAGCCAGGCGGCCAATATCTTTGTGCCCTGGGACAACAAGCAACTCAACCTTTCCTTTTCGTCTTTCCGCGATAAGCTCACTCCCGGGGGCCGGGAGACCTGGTGCGTGACCGTGAAAACGCCTTCCGGAGCGCCGGCCGTCCAGGGAGCGGCAGAGCTCCTGGCCTACATGTACGACCGCAGCCTGGATATGTTCGCCCGCCATTTACCGCCGCATCTCCTGAATATCTATCCCAGTCAGGCCGGAGCTCCGGCTTGGAGGCCGTCGCTGGGACAGGCACCCCGCGTCTACAATGAGGAATTCGACTGGGTGAGCATTCCCGGCTACCCCTCCTATGTCCAGGCCTATCTTGTCGGACTCGACCGTTATGGAATCGGCGGACCCGGAGGCCGCCGGTTTGCGGTTGTTGGTGGGGTCCGCAAGGAAATGGCCCTTCCGCAGGCTGCCCGCCCGAGTGAAGGTCTGGAGGAGGCCTCGAGCGAGGTCGCGGCCGACAAAGCCCGGGCCAGAGATGAAGAGACCAAGGCCGCGGAGGCGCCGCCTTCTGAGGAACCGGTCCCGCTCCGCTCCAAATTCGACGAGACGGCCTTCTGGCAGCCCCACCTCCTCACCGGCGCGGACGGCACCGCGACCGTGGAATTCACCGTGCCCGATTCGGTCACCGGCTGGCGCGTCTTCGTCCACGCCGTGACCCGTGACCTCATGGGCGGGATGCTGCAAAAAGAGGCCCGCTCGGTCAAGGACCTCATGGTCCGGCCGTACCTGCCGCGGTTCTTCCGGGAAGGCGACAGGGCCGAGCTCCGGGTGGTGGTCAACAATGCGGGGGAGGAGAGTCTCACCGGCTCGGTGGCGCTCGAGGTCTTCGACCCCGTCACCAACGAGAACCTGGCTCCCGCCTTCGGCCTTCCCGCCCGTGTTCCCGCGCTTCCCTTCACGGTGAAAGCGGGAGGCGGATCGACGGTGGCCTTT
>JBAUIH010000228.1:0-1815 GCA_049682755.1 Candidatus Aminicenantales bacterium
GGGAGAGAAGAGCGAACGACGAATCGAGCCCGTTTTCCGCGCTGGGAGAAAACGGGCGCGGTTTCGATGTCAGTGCCCCGAGCCTCCTCTTGATTTGGAGCGCGCATTCATGAACAATGATAGGTTCAACCGAGAGGAGAAAAACACGTGAAAGAAAAACTGTTGCTCATTCCGGGGCCGAGCCCCGTCCATCCCCGCATCATCCACAGCCTGGCCCAGCCGACCGTCTCTCATGTCGGGCCGGAGATGGTGGACGAGCTGCCGAAAGCGCTGGCCAACTTGAAAAAGGTCGTATTCTGCGAGCGCGGCGAGGCGTTCATCATCGCCGGGGCCGGGACCCTGGGCATGGAGATGGCTCTTTTGAACACGGTGGGACCGGGCGAAAAAACTCTCATTCTCTCGCAGGGCTATTTCGGCAGCCGGATGGGCGAGATTTGCCGGGCTTTCGGACTCGAGCACGTGGTTATGGAAAGCCCCTGGGGAAGAGCGGTGACTCCGGAAGAGTTGGAAAAACAACTGGCGGCGGATGATTATCGCGTCGTCGTTTCCACCCATGTGGACACGGCGACCGGCGCCTGCGCTCCTGTCGGGAGCTACGCCGATATCCTCAAGGACAGAGATATCCTTTTCATCCTCGACGGCGTCTGCGCAACCGGAGGAATCGAGGAGCGGATGGACGACTGGGGGATCGACGTCATCCTCACGGCCGCCCAAAAATGCTTCGGCGCGCCTCCGGGGCTGGCCCTGCTCGTCCTTTCCGAACGCGCCATGGAAAAACGAAAGGGGATGAGAGCGATCCCCGCCTATTACTCGGACCTTCTGCGCTGGCTCCCGGTAATGAAGGATCCGGCGCGGTATTTTTCGACGCCCTGCGTCAACGAGATCAGGGCTTTTTATGAAAGCACACGAATTGTGCTCGAGGAAGGATTGGAGCAGCGCTTCCTGCGCCATGAACGGACGGCGCGGGCTATCCGGGCGGCCTTGGAGGCCCTGGGATTCGGCTTGTTCACGGACAAAGCATATCTGGCGGATACCCTTTCGGTGGTCAATTACCCGCCGGGCGTCGAGGATAAGGCCTTCCGAAAGGAATTATTTGAGAAGGGCGTCGTCGTGGCCGGCGGACTGGCGAATACGGCCGGCCGTGTCTTCCGGATGGGGCACATGGGCAATCTCTCCTCGTCCCAAATCGCCTTCGCCGTGGAGGGCCTGGAACAGACGCTGAAGGCGATCGGCGTCCGTTTCGAGCCCGGCGCCGGCCGGGCCGCGGCCAAAGCGATTTTGGGGGCTTGAGCAAAGAGACAGAAAATGAAAAAAAGCCGGGTCTATTTCATTCCGGGAAGCCGCAAAGAAGAGACCGGCGCTCTGTCCAAGAAGTTCGAAAAGCTCTACCTCGCGCTGGGGCTTGACGAGAGCATCGCAAAGGACGCCTTTGTGGCCCTGAAGATTCATTTCGGAGAGAAGGGGAATACCGGTCACATCAAGCCGGCCTGGCTGGAAAACCTGGTCCACCGGATTCGGCGAAGAACAGGCCGCGCCTATTTCACGGACACGAACACCTTGTACGTCGGGCAGCGCTCCAACGCCATCGAACATCTCCAACTGGCCGCCCGGCATGGATTCAGCCTGGAAAAAAGCGGGCTTCCGGTTCACATCGCCGACGGCTTGATCGGGGAAGATGACGAGGAAATCAAGGCTGGCCTCAAGCGGATCAAGACCGCCAAAATCGCGGCCGGCATCCTCCACGCCGACTGGCTGATCTGTCTGAGCCATCTCACGGGCCATGTCCAGACCGGCGTCGGGGGGGCCATCAAGAAC
>JBAUIH010000229.1:0-6625 GCA_049682755.1 Candidatus Aminicenantales bacterium
CTTGCTCGATTCGCTCCTCGCTCTCCGCTTCGCGGATCCCTGCCCGCTCGCCTCCGGATGACCTTCTCGCCCACACCCCTCGCCTTAGCGAAAAGAATGGCTGAAGTCGTCGACGGACTTCCTCGCCCAAGCCCTCGCCTTGGTCAGAAATTGCTTTTATCGCGATTTCGTCTATAATAGAAAAAGAGGGCAAGAGATGAAAAAGACACTTCGGTTCGGTATTCTTTTTCTCCTCCCGGCGGCCCTGCTCCTCTCGCAAAGCCTGGTCGAGGTCTCGAAAAAGGAACAGGAGCGGAGGGAGAAGCTCAAAGGGAAGAATGTCAAGGTCATAACCAACGCCGACCTGAAGTCGGTCAAGAGAACGCCGGCAGTGACGATGACTGAGGCTCCGCCCGCCGAACCGGCCGAGCCGCCGGACCAGGATTACCCGGACGCCCGGGCTACCGAAAGGGAATCTGATGCGGCGGGAAGCTCTCCTTATGCCACGGCCGTCCTTCCCGATACCCTCATGGTCGAGAATCCCGAATTGGCCCTTTATCCGCCGGACGGGAGGTTTGCGGAGATACCCTTTGGAGGCTTTCTTGATCTCGAGCTGAGCGCGAAAAACGGACCGGGTGACGACATCGCGATTTATGCGAGACGGTCGGGCACCGAAGGTGGGGCTGCAATAGAAGACGGAATTCCCGTGGGAGCGGAGCAATTGGCGTTTCCCGGCGCCCTGCAATATGGAGTTCTTGTCTGGGGGGATACCGGAGACTGGGAAGCCGTTGGGCAGGCAATGGGCCTCAACAGTCCGGAGACATTCGATCTCGGCTATCTCTCCGGCATAACCAAGATCAGAATCGTCTTCCGGGCCCTTGGCAACCCCAGTGCCGATCTGAGGGCCGACTATTACAGGCTGACTCCCCAAGGCTTTTCAATGGGCATCGACGCCGTCGAAGCCCTGCACTGATTCGGCCAAAGCCCTTCTTTTTCATGCTCTTCTGTCCGTGAATCCCTCTGTTGCCGGGGTCATTCCTTTGTGATATATTGGCCGCAATGAAAACGGTCCCGGCCCCCATTATCTCCCTCGTTATTCCCGTCTTCAACGAAGCCGAGAACCTTCCCATGCTCAATGCGGAGCTGGTCGCTGCGCTCCAAAAGCTCGGCCGGCCTATCGAGATCATCCTCGTCGACGACGGGAGCACCGATACGTCTTGGGAGGTGCTCAAGGATATCCAAAAGAAGGACGGTCGAGTCAAGCTCATTCGCCTGAGGAGAAATTTCGGCCAGACGGCCGCCCTGTCCGCCGGGTTCGACTATGCCGGGGGGGAAGTCATCGTCAGCCTGGACGCCGACCTCCAGAACGACCCCAACGATATCCCCCTTCTCATCCAAAAAATCGAGGACGGGCATGATATCGTCAGCGGCTGGCGGAAAAGCCGCAAGGACAGGTTTTTCTCCCGCCGGCTGCCTTCGATCATCGCCAACCGGTTGATCTCGTGGCTGATGCGCGTCCGGCTTCACGATTACGGATGCACGCTCAAGGCCTTCCGCCGGGAAGTCATCAAAAACGTCAAGCTCTACGGCGAGCTCCACCGCTTCATCCCGGCCATCGCCAGCCAGCTGGGCGTCAGCATCGCCGAGGTCCAGGTCAACCATCGCCCCCGCAAGCACGGCCGGTCCAAATACTCCATCTTCCGTTTCACCAAGGTCATTCTGGACATGCTGACGGTCAAGTTCCTGCTGAGCTATTCCACTCGTCCCCTTCAGATCTTCGGCCTGCTCGGCCTGGGTAGCGGCCTCCTGGGTTTTATCATTTCCGGCTGGCTGACCTACCAGCGGCTGTTCCTCGGGGTCAGCCTGGCCAACCGCCCCCTCCTGCTCCTTGGAATCCTCCTGATGGTCACCGGGTTCCAGTTCATCACCCTGGGTCTTCTGGCCGAGATTATGGTCCGGGCCTACCACGAGTCCGCGGGCAAGACGATCTACGCCATCAGAGAGGTCATCGATTCCGAGACAGAGGAAACCGTCTCGGCCGCACCGCGATGAACATCCTGATGCTCGCCCCCGAGCCGTTCTTCGAGCCGCGGGGAACGCCGATCAGCGTCTATTTCCGGATGCTGGCCCTTTCTGAACTCGGCCATCAGACGACCCTGGTTACCTACCCCATCGGCCAGGACGTCGCCCTCAGGAATTTGAAGATTGTCCGGCCGCCGAACCTGCTGGGGATACGGAAAGTGAGGATCGGCCCCTCCCTGACCAAGGTGCCGCTGGACGCTCTGCTCCTCCTCCAGGCGACTCTCGAGATCATCAGCCGCCCCTACGATCTTATCTTTTCCCATGAAGAAGCCGCCTTCCTGGGAGTTTGGCTGGCCCGGGTCTGGGGAAAGCCTCATGTCTATGACATGCATTCCAGCCTTCCCCAGCAGCTCGAAAACTTCAAATTCACCCGCTCGGCCATCCTCATTTCGCTCTTCAAAAGAATGGAACATTTTATCCTCAAGAACTCGCAGGCCGTCATCGTGATCTGCCGAGACCTGATGGCCACGGTCGCCGCCCTGGGCTACAGTCATAAAACCGTCCAGATCGAGAACTTCCTCGACTTTCCGGCTAAAGAGGTTCCGGACGAAGCGGTCGCCCGGAAGAAACGGGAAGTCTCTCCGAAGGGGGAAAAAGTCGTCCTCTATGCCGGCAACTTCGAGCCCTACCAAGGCATTCCGCTCCTTCTCCAGGCCGCCCGGAAGGTTAGAGAAGCCGCCGTGTTCCTGCTGGTGGGGGGATCAGGACGCTCGCTCCAGGAGATGAGAGAACTGGCGGCAAACCTCGGAATCCGGAGCCGAGTGGTCTTCGTAGACAAGGTTCCTCCTTCACAGATCCCCCTTTTCATTCGCCTGGCCGATGTCCTGGTCTCTCCCCGTATTTCCGGGACAAACACGCCGCTCAAAATCTATTCCTTCCTCAAGTCCGGGAAGCCACTCGTGGCCACTCGGCTCTGGACGCATACCCAAGTTCTGAGTGAACAGAACGCCGTCCTTGCCGACCCTGAAACCGACAGTCTGGCCCGGTGTATAGATCTCGCCCTGACAAGCGAAGAAGCCCGGGCGCGGGCGCGGGCGGCCAGGGAATGGGCGGAGGCCGAATTTTCATCCACCCGGTATTTCGAAAGGATCGGCCAGGTCCTGGCGCTTGCCCGGAGCCATCATGATCGTTGACGGCGGATAGAAACATGCGCGCCTTCGTTACCGGAGGGTCGGGATTCATCGGCAGCTACCTCATCGAATCGCTCCTCGGCCGCGGGTTCAAGGTTAGAGCCCTCGTCCACCGCAGGCCAATCCGGAATGGGCGCAAGCTCCAAGTCGTCTCCGGCGACATCTGTAACCGCGAACACCTCGAGCAAACGCTGGAAGGAGTGGACATTCTGTTCCATCTCGCTTCAGCGCTCGGGTCGGCGGTCATCGGACAGGCCGAATTCCGCAGGATCAACGTTCTGGGGACGGAAACCGTCCTCGCAGCCGCCCGGAGCAGCGGAGTTGGCCGCGTTATCCACGTCAGTTCGGCCGGCGTCTTCGGTGCGGTCAGGAAGGGCGAGGTCGCCGCAGAGTCCTCTCCCCCCGCCCCCATCACCGTTTACGACAAGACCAAGCTCGAGGGAGAGGAGATCGCCCTCCGTTATGCAGGTGAAGAATCGGATCTCGTCGTCGTCCGGCCCGGCTGGGCCTACGGTCCGCGCGATGGGCGGACATTCAAGCTGATCAAAGCCGTGTGCAGCGGGAGATTCGTCATGGTGACGCGCGGCTCAGGCCGGCAGACCCCTGTCTTTATCGATGACCTCGTCAAGGGCATCCTGCTGGCCGCGGAGAAAGGGGAAAGAGGCGGAATCTATCACCTGGCCGGCCGGGAGATCATGACGGTGCGGGACATGGTCCGGACGATCGCCCTGGCCTGCGGGAAAAAGCCATCCCGTCTTTACATCCCTCTTTTTCCTGCCCGTCTGGCCGCGCGGCTACTAGAAGCGGCCTGCGAATTCCGGGGCAAAGAAGCGCCATTCAACCGGTCCAAACTTGCTTTTTTCATCCATTCCAAGCCGCTGTCTGTTGAGAAAGCCCGGAACGAGCTCGGGTTTGCACCGGAGGTCGACTTTCAGACGGGCGTCACTCGGACAGTCGCCTGGTATAGAACTCAAGGCTGGTTGCCCTCCCCTTCCGGGGACAACGCTCCCTGAGGTATCTTCCCCTCTGCATTCCTAAATCCTTACTTCTTCTCCCGTCTGTCCTGGATCACCAGGCGGCGGCTGCCGACCGCGACCGCATACTCTGGAAGCGAACCGGTCACCACCGCGCCCGCCCCGACCACCGTCCCCTGCCCGACGGCGGCGCCGTCGAGGACGATGACACCCGCCCCCAGCCAAACATCGTCTCCGATCCGGATCCCGCCTTTGCTGACAGAGGGCTGAAACATGATCGGCCGCGTGACGTCGTCGAAACTGTGGTTTCCGCCGGCCACAAGATAACAGTGCCCGGCCAGGAAGCAATACCGGCCCAGAACGATCTCGGTCTCGGAGAGGAGGCTGCAGTTGGCCGAGATGTTGCTGTAATCGCCGACGGTGATCGAACCTTCCTTGCAGCTCAGGATCGTGTTCCGGCCGATATAGATATTGTCTCCAATCCGCAGGCCCTCGTTTTTCTCGCCCTTGGCGTCGAGGACGACGTTGTCGTCGATGACCGTGTTGTCGCCGATCGCGATTTTGCGCGGGTGGCGCAGGGTGATGTTCCGTCCGAAGACAACCCCCTTCCCGACCTTCCGGAAGAGGGAGGGATAAAAGATCCGGCGGAGAGCCAGGCCCAATGCCCCCGGAACCCAGGAGAAAAGGAGGTTGACGAGCTCGAACAGCAGAAACCTTCCGAGCCCCTTTTCGCCGACGACGAGCAAGGCATATTTGGCGGACAGGGATTTTTGCTTCGACACGAGCTCTTTTTGGGCGCTGCCACGGAATTGGGTATTCATCGGATGTTGCCTTAGAATACCATAAAACGGGGCCGAGAGAAATGGGGCTCTCCGGGCATTGTTTTCAGGCCCGACTTGTGGCATAAAGGAGCGAGAGTCACTGTCCCCTCCGGCCAGATGCCGATGATATTGAAACCGGATTGCGTCCATTTTAGAGGCGATAAGCCCTGTGTCTTCAACCGCCCGTGCCGGGACTGCCCTCACTTCGCGGCCTTCCCCACCCGTCTTCTGATCATCAAGTGCCGGGCCCTGGGCGATGTCTTGCGAACGACTCCCCTCCTTCCCTCGCTCAAGCGAAAATACCCGCTGAGTCATATCACCTGGCTGGTGGACGGAGAAAGCGAAGATCTTCTTCGCCACAATCCTTATATCGACCGTCTTCTCAGCTTTGATTTGGAAAGCGCTCTCCTCTTGCTCACCGCCCGGTTTGACCTCCTCCTCTGTTTGGACAAGGAGCCCGGACCCACGGCTCTGGCCGTAAAGGCCGGGGCCGTCGAGAAGCGCGGATTCGGCCTGAACGAATCCGGGAACCTGACCGTCTTTAACCCGGCCGCCGAGTACGCCTACCGTCTGGGAGTCGACAATGAACTGAAATTCCACAAGAACAGGAAGTCTTACCAGGAGATCATCCATGAGGCCGCCGAGCTCCCTTATGCCCGCGATGAATACATCTTCGAACTTCCCGAGAAGGCCAGGGAAAAAGCCCGGAGTTTTATCAAACGCCGCCGCCTCTCCGGCCGCCGGCCGGCGATCGGGCTGAACACAGGATCCGGATCGAAGTTCGAGACCAAGCAGTGGCCGGCGGGACATTACCTCCAGCTGATCTCCCTCCTCACCGAAAAGGCGAAAGCCCGGGTCTTCCTTCTCGGCGGACCGCGTGAAAAAGAGCTCAACCGTTTTCTGGCGCGGAAGAGCCGGGCCCGGGCGGTGGACACCGGGACAGACAACTCGCTCCTCGAATTCGCCGGTTTCATCTCCTTTCTGGACCTCGTCGTGACTTCGGACACACTGGGGATGCACCTGGCTATCGCCCTCAAGAAGCCGGTGGTCGCCCTCTTCGGATCGACCTGTCCGCAGGAGATCGAGCTCTACGGCCGCGGCTCGAAAATTTTCCTGGGAACGGAATGTTCCCCCTGCTACAAACAGACGTGTCCCGACCCCAAATGCATGATCGCGATCCGGCCCGAGCGCGTCCTCGACGAGATCCGGAAGTTCATCTGACCCGCCATGGCCGCTCCCCGTTCCCGCCTCGTCATCATGATCCCGACATATGACGAGCGGGAGACGATCGAAGAACTGATCCGGGAGATCCTGGCGTTACCACTGCAGCACGACCCAACCGTTCTTGTTGTTGATGACGATTCGCCCGACGGAACGGCTGATATCGCCGCCGAAATCCGCCGGCACGATCGTCGCGTCCATATCCTTGTCCGCAAGGAAGCGCGGGGACGCGGGCTGGCCGGAAAGGAGGGTTTCAAGCGCGCCCTCGAGCTCGGGACCGACCTCATCATCGAGATGGACGGGGACGGCTCCCATCAGCCCCTCCACATCCCCACCCTTCTCGAGCGCGCCCGTGAGTACGACTTGGTCCTCGGGTCGCGCTTCGTGCCGGGAGGAAAGGACGCCGATCGTTCCCTCT
>JBAUIH010000230.1:0-11506 GCA_049682755.1 Candidatus Aminicenantales bacterium
GGCCAGGTCGTTCCAGACGATGACCATGGCGATGCAGCGGGCCAGCCCGATCATGATCAGGCCGTACATGTACTCTGGCCGGCCGCGAAGAAAGATGACGGCCAGGGCGAACATCAGGAGGGGCCCGATGATCCAGTTCTGGACGAGCGACAGCGAGAGGATCTTGACGTTCCTAAAGACGTCCCCGAGCTCCTCGTACTTGACCTTCGCCAGTGGAGGATACATCATCAGGATCAAACCGGCGGCGATGGGGATGTTGGTCGTCCCCGACTGGAACTTGTTGATGAAGCCGACGACGCCCGGGACGAGATATCCGAGCCCGACGCCGACGGCCATGGCCAGGAAGATCCAGAGAGTCAGGTAGCGGTCGAGGAACTTGAGTCTAGTTTTTCCGGGTGTCATTTGCGTTTCCTTTCTTGTTTACATCGGAGGCAAATGTTGCTTCCAATTCAACCCGATTCAAAGCCCGAAGAGGAAATAGGCGCCGACAAGGATGATGACGACTCCGGCGATTTTCTGGAGTGCCCGATTCGTCTTCCGCAGTCCTTTGGATTCGATCAGTTTTTTCGCGGCTCCCATGGAGGTGCCGGCAATCAGGATGAGAGCGGAGTGGCCGAGCGCATAGATGAGAAGTAGGAATCCTCCATAGACGATGTTCCCTTTGCTGCCGACGTAGGCGAGGAGAACGGCCAGGATAGGCACCGCACAGGGCGTGGAAACGACGCCGAAGAGAAGCCCGAGCAAAAACGCTCCGACCGGACCGCTTGTGCCGACTTTCGCCGGTTGAGGAAGGCTAAAATTGAATTTAAGGATCCCCAGAAGGTGGAGGCCCATGAACAAGCAGACTCCCGCAACGAGGTATTTCCAGAACGCTCCGACGTCTCCGAGCATCCTCCCCATCAGGGCGGAGATCAGGCCCAGGACGGCGAAGGTGATCGAGAGACCAACGACAAAAAGGGCGGAAAACCCGAGCGACTTCTTGATGCTCGTGGTCTCGGTCCCGGCCACGATGCCCATGAGCAGCGGGATCATGGCCAGAACGCACGGGTTCGAGGCTGTGGTCGCGCCGCCGACGAAGACCGCCAGGACGGCCAGCCAGGGATTCTGCTGGATGAGCTGCGAGATGTCGCCGAAGAGACCTTCCATGTTCCCCCCGGCTCTAGAGGATGCCCTTTTCCTTCAGCATATCGAGAATCTCGCCCTTGGCAAAATAGCCGACATGCCGGAAGATCTCTTTTCCGCCCTGGTCGATAAAAACCTGGGTGGGAATGAGCTGAATGCCGTACTGGCGCGCCGGCCGCGGGTCTTTCCAGACATCGTAAAAAACGACCTGCACTCTCCCTGCGTACTCTTCGGCGATCTCTTTCATGATCGGCTGCATGGCCCTACAGGGAACGCACCGATCGGCCCCGAGCTCGATGAACGTCACTTTGTGCTTCGAAAAATCCAGGTTGAGATTGGTGGTGACGAGAACACGGCCTTCGCCCCCGGCTGTCTGACCGGCGGGGGTGCCGGTTTCGCCTGAGGCCGCTTGAGCTGCCGGGGATGCCGTTTGCCGGCCTTCGACCTCGCCCCGGCAGGAGGGACTCAGGATGAACAGGGCCCACAACGCCGCCGCGAAAAGAAGACCGGGAATGCGATTACGGGATTTCGGTTTTTTCATGAGCAGGACTCCATTCCATCGCGAATTAAGAAAAAAAGCCCAGCGGATAACTCGCTGTTTTTAGGCGGGCTTCAAACACAAGAAAAACCAATAAAACGGACTCTAAAATCCAAATCGATATCATGAACATCTGTCTATGATTTCACCTGGATCGCCAGGACGGCCATTTTCGTCAGGGCTTTGATTGACCGCGTCTCCTTTTCCTTGGGGACAAACACGAAGGCAGACTCTTCTATCGCCTCCTCCTCGCCGTCGACGACGATCATTCCCTTGCCCTCCGTGACCAAGAAGATGACATCATGATCCATCCGGCAGGGGGGAATGGCCTGCCCGGCTTCGAGTCCCACCACCTGAGCTTTGACTTTTCCCTTCTCAAAAAAGACGCGCTTGGCATGTTGATCCGGAGAGAATACGATCAGGTCGTTCAGTCGAAAAACGTCCATCGCTATCAGAGCCTCCTTTTCCTATACAAACGTTTCCAGAATCCGACGAATTTCCTGTAAATCCAGAGGCGGCCGTACGCCGAGATCAAATAACACTGGCAGCCCATCTTGGGTTCCTCGCCTTCGCCGCCCCGGATCAGGCCTCCTTCTCTTCTTCGATCCAGCGCTTGATTTCCTCCTGGGAAGGGATGCGGCCCGAGGACTTCACTTTGCCGTTGATGACGAGGCCCGGCGTGGAGAAGACTTTGTATTCGGCGATCTTTTTGATGTCCGTCACCTTTTGAACATCGGCCCCGACATTCAGTTCCGCCAGCGCGTTGATTGTCCTTTTCTCCACTTCACCGCACCGGGGACAGCCCGGCCCTAGGATTCTAATCTCCACTAGATGGCCTCCTTCGATTGAGATTTCTTCATCTGAATTCGCCATGAACTCTGACCTGATCTTTTGATAAGTCAAGAAAAAAAATAACTCGCTCCCCTCGCGGGAGGGAATGGTGAGGAGGTGGCATCTTTGAAATCACCCTCTCCCCGACCCTCTCCCGTCGAGGGAGAGGGAATGTGTTCCTCATCATTTCGTGAATCCTCCGGTTTAAATAATCTCACACTCACATGCACTCAGCCGGCCATTCTTCCATAAATCATCCCCGTGATCGTGGCCATCACGACCACGAGCAGGATATAAACAACCGTCTTTTTTGTACCAAGAACGCTCCGGATGACCAGCATGCTGGGCAAAGAGAGCGCGGGGCCGGCCAGGAGAAGGGCCAGCGCCGGACCCTGCCCCATCCCCGAACCCAGCAGTCCCTGAAGAATGGGGACCTCGGTCAGGGTGGCGAAATACATGAAGGCACCGGCGACCGAAGCGAAAAGATTAGCTCCCAGGCTGTTGCCTCCGACCAGCTGCGCCACCCAGGAGTTCGGAATGATGCCCTCGTGACCTGGTCTTCCCAGCAGGAATCCCGCGACCATGACTCCTCCGAGCAAGAGCGGGAAGATCTGCTTGGCGAAAACCCAGGTGGAAAAGGTCCACTCTTTGAGCTCATCCTTTTTGAACCAGCGGACGATCATCCAGGCAAGGACCAGAAGAAGCGCTCCTCCGAGATACCACTTGATCCGGTAGATGAAGAACCAGACCTTGAGCGAGGGGTCGGCCTTGGACCAGTTGAGAAAAACGAGAATGGCGATCATCGTCGCCATATACACGGCTGTTTTCCAGAGCGGCCGGGTCTCCTCATGCCCGTCCGGCGAAACGAAATCATCCTGATTCCGGTTCTTTTCATCTTCCCGGCCGAAGAAAAGCTGCATCAACACCCCGATGACCACGGCAAAGGCAACCGCGCCGAGGGCCCTGGCCAGGCCGATCTTCGCCCCGAGGACCTTGGCCGTCAGGATGATCGCCAGGATGTTGATCGCCGGGCCGGAATAAAGGAACGCGGTGGCCGGTCCTATGCCCGCCCCGCGCGTGTAGATACCGGCGAAAAGCGGCAGCACGGTACAGGAACAGACGGCCAGGATCGTCCCGGAGATAGATGCTATGCCGTAGGCCGGGACCTTCTTCGCCCTGGGCCCCATCAACTTGATAACGGATTCCTTGCTGATAAAAACAGAAATAGCGCCAGCGATGAAAAAAGCCGGAATGAGGCACAGAAGAACGTGTTGGCGGGCATATTCCTGGGTCATCTGGAACGCTTCCAGCAGCGCGTTCTGGACGTTCAGCCGGGAAAAGGGGATGAAATAGGCGGCTAGAAAAACGGCCAGCAAAACGAGAAGCGTTTTCTTTTCTTTCATTTTGGCCCGGCCCTCAAATGACGCAACGTTTCTTCCGGATCTCTTCCTTCAAGCAAAGGTCGATCCGTCGCACGTCCCCGACCGCCTCACGAAGGTCTTCGGGTCCCGCCTTGAGGACTTCCTCGAACATCCGCCTGAGGCTTTCCCGGGCTTTCCGCGGAACCCGGTAAACGATCCATTTGCCTTCCCGGATGTCCTCGGCCAGGTCGGCATCCCGCAGGATGCGCAGCTGATGGGAAACCCGGGACTGCTCCATCTTGAGGATGAACATGAGCTCGCAGACGCAGAGGTCTCTCTGCAGCAGGAGACGGAGAATCCGCAGGCGGGTCGGTTCGGCCAGGGCCTTGAACGTCTTGACAGCGTTTCTCATTTCAAATCATTATATGAACATATATTCATATATTAGCCCAGAAATATCGATCCGTCAAGAGTCCCTTTTTATGATTGATCCTTCGTCAGGTAGGCCTCGACCTGGCTCCGGATCTCATCTTTGACCCGGCGGAAGACAGCCAGCTTTTCTTCATCGCTGCCCTCGGCCTTGGCCGGATCATCGAATCCGAGGTGACCCCGGCGCACTCCGCCGAAAAAGAGAGGACAGGTCATGTTGGCGCCCTCACAGAAGGCTCGCCCGTCTAAGAATTATCGGGCTGATAAAGATATCTCCTGACTTCGTTGAGCAGTATCTCTCGATTGTAAGGCTTGGACAGGAAGGAGACGATGTCTTTTTTCGCGTCGGTTTTTTCCTCTTGCTTCGAGATCAGCGAGGACAAAAAGATGATCGGGATCTCCTTCGTCCGCGGATTCTTCCTCAGGACGCCCGCGACCTCGCCGCCGTCCATGTCGGGCATCATGATGTCCAGGATGATGACACCCGGGAGCCTCCCGGCGGCCAGTTCGAGCGCCTCCCGCCCGTTAGAGGCGACGATGAAAGCGTATCCGGCGTTGCCTAGAGCCGTCTTCAGCATGTTTTGGGTGATGATATCGTCGTCGACGATGAGGACTTCTTTCTTGATCATTTTCTCAAATCTCCTCTATCCATGTCTCGCCGGCAGCAGCAGGACCGGCGCCGCCGTCAAGTTTTCCAGCGATGATCTTATCCATTTTTTGACCTTGGCGACGAGCTCACTTGCCTGGACGGGCTTTGTAAGGTAATCGTTCATGCCCGATTCCAAACAGCGTTCCATGTCTTCCTTGACGGAGTTAGCGGTAAGGGCGATGATCGGGGGGCAGAGCCCGTTTGGCAGGTTGCGGCGATTGCGCCCGGCGGCCTCCAGGCCGCCCATCTCGGGCATCTGCATGTCCATCAGGATCAGGTCATAAGCTTCCTCGGCTACGGCTTCTAGCGCGCGGCGACCGTTCTCAGCGACATCGATTCTGAAGCCGGCTTTCTGGAGGATCGCTTTGGTCACCTTCTGGTTGATGGAGTTGTCTTCGACGAGGAGGATCCTGGCTGGAGGCCGGGGACGCTCGGCGGCGCGGAGGGGACGGGGACCCGGGTTTTGACAGGGAGCAGGGCGCTCGGTTGGATTCCGGCCGGGAACGCCTCTGCGGGCCTCCACGGGCTGAGCTTGAATTCTGAACGGAATCCTGAACCAGAAGCGGCTCCCGCCTCTATTCTCCGCTCCGAGGGGGCTGTCCAGACCGATTTCCCCTCCCATCATCTCCACCAGTTGTTTGGATATGCTCAGTCCCAGCCCTGTTCCCCCGAATTTCCGAGTGATGGACGAGTCGGCCTGGGCAAATCCCTCGAAGATCAGCGCCTGATCCTCTCTGGCCACGCCGACGCCGGTGTCCGTTACAGAGAAGAGGACACGGGCCTCATCCCCGTCCGATCTCTCCAGACCGGCCCGGACCTCGACACTTCCCCTCGCCGTGAACTTGACGGCATTATCTCCCAGGTTGAGGAGCACCTGGCGCAGGCGCGCGGGGTCTCCTTTCAAGAGACGGGAGATTCGAGGGTCGACCCGGGAAGCGAATTCGAGGCCCTTTTGACGGGCCCGACACGCTAAGATCTCGGACACCCCTTCGACCAGCGCCAGCAGATCAAATTTCACCGACTCCAGCTTGACATGTCCGGCTTCGATCTTGGAAAAATCCAGGATGTCGCTGACGATGGCAAGCAAGGATCCGGAGCTTTCTTTGATCATCCCGACATAGTCTCTTTGCTCGGCGTCCAGGTTGGTGTCGAACATCATATCGGTGATCCCGACGATGGCGTTCAGGGGTGTGCGGATCTCGTGGCTCATGTTGGCCAAAAAATTGCTCTTGGCCCGGCTGGCGGCCAGGGCTTTCTCCCTGGCCAGCGCCAATTCGGTCACGTCGATGATGTTGATGATGGACCCCTGGTAAGCGCCGTCTCGACAGACCGGCTGCATCCGGACGACGGTCTTCAGCCCGGCGATGTCTTTTTGAATGACCAGCTGGGAGGTTTCTTCTTTTGTTTTAACATGAGACGATACGTTGCGGAACTCCCCGAGGATTTCCCCGAGTTCGGACTCCCAGAGGAGCCGGCCGCAGACTGCGCTCTTTTCCTGGTTGAAGAGTTTCAGGAAGTACGCGTTCACTTCGATGACGCGATCCTGCCGGTCGATGAAGGCCACCCCTTCCTCCATCCCTTCGATCATCGCCGAAAGTTTGCTGGCTTCTCTCTGGACGGCCTCTTCGGCCCGCTTGCGGTCGGTGATGTCATGGAGGACCGCGAACGTGCCCCCGTAATTTCCTTTGGAATCGAATTGGGGAGAGACCGTAACCAGGAGGTCACGCCGCTCCCCATCCGGACGTCGGATTTGCATTTCATAGGTATCAGACTTCCCGTCGCGACGTCTCTCCGATTGGGTCAGGACGATGGCATAGTTTTCATCGTCCACAAACTCACACAGATTGCGCCCCACAAGAGTGCCGGGAGGAACGCCCAAGATTTCGTGGGCGGCTTTGTTGGCGAAAGTGAACCGCTCTTCGATGTCGGACTGGGCAATACCTTCCTTCAGGCTTTCGACGAGCGTCCGGTACTGGACTTCCCTCTTTCTCAACTCCCGGTCCATCTCCCACCTGGAGATCGCCGTCTCCAGCGTCATGCGCAGTTCTTTCTCTTCGAAGGGTTTCAAGAGATAACCGATGGGCCCGGCCAATTTCGCCCGCTGGAGCGATTTTTCGTCGGCGTGAGCGGTGACGAAGATCACGGGAATCCCGTGGAGCTCGCGAATCCGGCCGGCAGCTTCGATCCCGTCCATATCTCCCCTGAGCCGGATGTCCATGAGAATCACATCCGGGGAAATTTCGGCGGTGAGGGAAATCGCTTCCTCTCCCGAGCCGGCTATTCCCAGGACCTCATAGCCGAAGTTCATCAGCATGTTTTCCGTGTCCCTGGCAACGATGATTTCATCTTCGACGATGAGGATACGGATCTTGTCCATGCTCATGCTCTTCAGGGCATTTTGGGGAATCGCTTCACCCGGCGTTCCCGCCCGGAAATGAATTCGCTGGAAGTACCATGGGATCCCTATGGCCCAGCTTGGAGCATGGACCATGGGACCGGGGCTGGCAATCCCCGGAAACGATGATTCGGGGGGTGATTCCTGAGCCTTTGGCATCACCCTTCGCGATGAAATCGCAAGCCGGCGTCTTTGCCGGAGTACCTGAAAGGGCCTGTCCGCCCAGGGTCAAAGCTGAATGATGATTTCCGTCCCGTCGCCTTTTCGGATCTCGAGCGAGCCGCCGAGCTGCTTGACCAGATCGCGGACGATCTGGAAGCCCAGGGTTTTCGTCTTGTTGAGGTCGATATCCCCGGGCAGGCCGACGCCGTTGTCTTTTATGACCAGCTCGTATCGGTCATCGTCTTTCCGGCTCATCCGGACGTCGACCTCTCCCTCTCTGTCGTCTGGGAAAGCATGCTTCAAAGCGTTGGTAATAAGCTCGTTGATAATCAGGCCGCAAGGGATGGCGCGGTTGATGTCGAGTTGGATGTTTTTCGCCTCGACCTTGAACCGGATCCGGCTCGACTCGACTTTGTAGATGGCAAAAAGGTGAGTGATCATCTTATCGATATAATCGGTGAAGTCGATCCTGGCGAAGTCCTGGGATTGATAGAGCTTCTCGTGAATGAGCGCCATGGACTTGATCCGGCTTTGACTTTCGTTCAGGATTTCCAGGGCCTTGTCATCCTTGACGTACCGCGATTGAAGACGGAGGAGGCTGGAGATGATCTGGATGTTGTTCTTCACCCGGTGGTGGATCTCCCGGAGCAGGACCTCCCGTTCTTGAAGGGCCGTCTTGAGTTTTTCCTCGGCCGCCTTCCGCTTGGTAATATCCCGGGCGATCCCCAAAACGAACTGTTCCCCTTTGATTTTCACGGGACGGGTGCTGATTTCCACGACGACCTGACGGCCATCCGGGCGGTTGAGGGTGAATTCGTCGGGCCCCGTCGCTTCTCCATTCAAGTTCCTGGCCAGAAGCCCGGCCGCCCTGGAGGCCTGGTCCGGCGGGAGGAGGTTCAACTCGAGGAAATTCGACCCGATCAGATCTTCACGCTTAAGACCGATGATTTCCTCGGCGGCGTTGTTGCCGTTAATAAATTTGCCCTGGAAATCACTGAGGTAGAGCGCGTCGGGCGCGGATTCAAAGATCGCATTGAGCCGTTCTTCGGAATGAGCCAGCTCCTCCTCCGCCAGTTTCCGAGTGGTGATATCCCGGCTGATGCCGACCACTGCGGCGACACGGCCCTGGTCATCCCGCAGCGGCACTTTGGTCGTAAGAATCCACTTTTCTGTCCCAGAATGTTCGACCACCCGTTCTTCACGATCCAGCAACGGCCGACCGCTCTGAATGACCTGCTGTTCGTCAGCATAGTATTTCTCCGCCAGTTCGCGGGGAAACAATTCAAAATCCGTTTTGCCCACCACGTCATCGAGAGATGCCGCACCTATGGCCCTGAGATGGGCCGAGTTTGCGGTAATAAAGCGGCTTTCAGAATCCTTGATGAAGATATAATCGGGCAGGGCGTCGATAAGGGTGCGGAGGAGAGTGCGTTCTTTGCGCAGCTCCTCCTCGGCCCTCTTGCGCTCGGTGACATCCCGGATAAAAACCAGATCGGCGGGCTTGCCTTTATGCATGACAAGATTGGCGTTCACTTCCGCGTCCATGCGGCTGCCATCTTTTCGTATGAACGTCGTCTCGAACATCGCCGGGACGTCCTCGCCGGCCATTCGCCTCTGATAACGATCCACCACGGCAGAGACGCACTCGGGCGCGAGATAGTCGGCGAAAGGAGTGCCGATCACTTCATCAATCGCGCCTCCCCATATCTCGGATAGACGGGGGTTGGCATATATGATGACGCCATCCCGGATAAAGGCGATGCCGTCATTCGCCCGTTCGACCAAGGTCCGATACTTTTCTTCGCTTTCCCGCAGGGCATCTCTCGATTCCAGAAGCGCTCTAAGGGCAGCCCGCTCCGCCGTCTGATCCCTAAAGACCAGCACGACACCGACGACCGCGCCGTCCTTGTCACGGATGGGAGCTCCGGCGTCGGCGATCGCGTGTTCCCCGCCGTCGCGGCTGATGAGTAGGGAATGATTGGCCAGCCCGACCACCACGCCCTCTCGAAGCACGCGGGCGATCGGGCTCTCGACCGGCAGACGTGTCTTCTCGTTTATAATCTGAAAAACCTCCCCGATCGGCCGGCTCAGAGCTTCTTCTTGCTTCCAGCCTGTCAGTCTTTCGGCGACCGGGTTCATCAGTTCCACCCGGCCGTCTTTGTCCGTGGTCAATATGCCGTCGCCCACGCTGAGAAGCGTCATCCGGTAGCGCTCTTCGCTCCGGCCCAGCGCCGCCTCCGCCTCGTAGAGAGCGGCGTATTGCGCCCTCTGCTCGCGCTGCCGGACCATAGCAGCACCGAACGCAGCGGCTATGATCAACCCAAGAATGAGGCTCAAGATGAGAACGGACCGCAATCGCCAGCCAGAGAGGGCTTCCGCTTTGTCCATCTTGGCCACCATGAACCAGGGCGAGTCGGGAATTGCCTTCAAGACGGCCAATACGTCCACGCCGCGGTAATCGTGTCCGTCGAAGATGCCCTCTTCGCCGAGCGCCGCCCGGACCGCGGGAAGGTCTCGCCGATCCAGCGGAATTTTCAGGGTGAGGGCCGTGCCCTTCTGATGACGCAGTTCATTCAAATAAAGCAAGGAGTCGCCCTCGCGGCGCACCAGGAGAGTCTCGGCGGAGCGGCTGGCCCGAGGCCAGGATTTGATCAATGGGTAAAGAAAATTCCTGGCGTCGCTCTGAAGGATGACTGCGCCGATCGGCCGTGCTGCTTCTCCAGTATCGACGAATAGAGGAGCGACGGCATCGCAGTGGGGCAGCAGATCGCCCGGGCCGGCGTACAGATCGGTCAGCACGGGGCGCTTCTCCCGGAAGGCAACGGCCAGGGCCCGGACGGCATCACCGTGAAGCGTCGCGGCATGGTCCCCGAGGCTGAACTTCACCTTCCCTTCTGTGTCCACGATAAGAATGTTATGATATCCATAACTTTCCTTTATGGAACGGAGCCGGGCGGTGAGTTTTTCGGCTACGGCTTCGGGCTCGGACAGCCAGCGATCGATGGCCTCGACCAGAAACGGGCTCCCCTGGATCATTCCGGCGTCCGCCAGCCGCTCGGCCCGCCAACTGATGATTTGGTCGGCTTTGAGCTCAGCGATGGCCGAAAGATCGGCCTCGACTTCCTGTCTAACGCTCCGCGCCTGGTCGATATAGAACCAGACGCCAGCGACGATTATGCAGACGATAACGAGACAGAATATCAGGATTCCCCCGTTGCCAAGTGGATTCTTCGTTTCCTTCGACTGCGCTCGCTCTTTCATTGTGTTTCCCCCATTCCAATTCGTCCCGGCTTCATCCCTCCGGCCGAGGGTTTATCGCCAGATTCAAGATTCAAAGAGAATTGCATTTTCCCCTTGTCCATAATGATATAGGCCCGGCGGAAAATTTGTCAAGCGGCCCGAGGAAGCACGATGATTCTGATTTATCAAGAAGGCGCGACCGGGGGCTCCTGCTACGACGGTTTCGCCTCGGCCAGGGCGCGGGCGAAGGCCGGCCAGAACGGGTCGACGCGCGGATGCTCGAGCGGCCGCTCCCGGCCCTGCTCGACCAGGATGATGCCTTTGCTTTCGGGGATGACTTCGCCGACGACCGAGGCGGGGATTTTTTTCTGGGACAGCTTCTTCAGCAAGAGGTCGGCTTTGTTCTCCTTGCAGGTGATGATGAGCGTCCCCTCCGATATCGACGAATACGGGTCCATCCCGAACCTGGCGCAGATCTTCTCGACCTCGTCGAGGACGATGATCTTATCTTTCTCGATGCGCATGCCGACGCGCGAGGCCTTGGCGACCTCGTAGAGCCCCCCCCAGACGCCGCATTCCGTGGCGTCGTGCATGGACGTAACGCCGCGCTCCCGCGTCCCGACGGAAGCCGCCGTGAGCGCGTCTTCGACTACCGACATGTGGTAGAAGATGGCCTCTGCCCGCCGGCTGAAATCAGCGCCGAAGTGCTCTCTGATCCTGTCCTTGAAGGCCAGGGCGAAAATTCCCGTGGCCTCGATGGCCGCGCCCTTGGTAATGAC
>JBAUIH010000231.1:0-8981 GCA_049682755.1 Candidatus Aminicenantales bacterium
ATAATCAGAAAACGTGAAAAATTTTACAGCGTTTTTCCCATATGAAATGGAATTTCGGAAAAAATTGAATATTGAGATTCGCTTTGTGGGACTACTTGCGAGTGAATTTCCCATTAGCAAAACTCAGTCCGAATTGTGACACAGTCTCCGAGGGGGGAGGGTATGGGAGGAGGTGACGTAACGAAATTTGTTGCATCCATATGAGCAGTTCAAATTGGCACGGACGGTTACTTATTTTTCGGGGCTTGGGCCAGGATCTTCTTGATCAGCCCCTTGTCCTTGGGAAGCTGGCCGACTTGGGGAAGCCGGGTCACCAGGACGGCCCAGTTGGAGTCCATGGCGAATACTTTCTTGAATAAAGGCAGACTCTCCTCGACCTTGCCCGTGGATGCCAGGGTGACCGCCGGCCAGAAGACCATCTCAGCGTTATCCGGATACATCTCCATCGCTCGGGTGTAGGACCTCATGGCTTCCTCGACCTTGTTCTCGGTCAGGAGTTCGTCCCCCGTGTTCATGAAATTGTACGCTTTATTCAACCGGATGAGCCTTTTGAGCTCGCCGAGAGGGTCGTCGTGGTCCTCGACCCTAAGCTCATAGATCCTGTCCTTCCACCAGGCTCCTGAGCTCTTGCCCTTGACCACGAGGATGGCCGCAGACTGCTTGCCGCGGATGTCCCCGCCCTCGTTCTGGGCCGCTTCGAGAGCGGCCATCAGGCGGTCCACGAGTTCGCCTTCGGTGTTCTCAAAAGCTTCGGCCATGGCGTTCCAGACCGTGTTTTTGAGCATCAGGTTGGCCTGGCAGCTGAACCCGTCGCCGACGAAATGCCCGGCTTCCGGGATGCAGCTTTTTCCCGTGTGGGCAACCGGCCGTCCTTGGCCATCGATCATGGCCACCTGGCGGACGGCCTCGAACTGATCAGCTTTGAGGAGCCCGGCCAGGGCCTCTTCAGCCGTCTTTCCCGCCCGCATGAGCTCGAGACCCAGCGGTCCGTACGAAGCTTCAATAAACGACTGGGTGCAGATCGCGCCGATTCCCGATTCTGCCCAGATGACGCTCGAGCCGACCGAGAACCAGTGGGATTGGACCGCCGCGCCCAACTCGCCGGTCTCCCGGTCGATGGCGACAATTGAGTAAGTATGGCCGGGCCGACCTTTCACCTCTGCCGCGGACAGGAGAGAGGAGATGAGAATCATCGCTATCAGAAATAAAAAAAGCCGGATTGGCCGTCTCGTCATTTTTTCCTCCTCGGTAGAACTCTAAACAAAAAGGGGGCTATTTTCAAGTTCGAATCCGGCTATGGGATGAACGGGCACGCGGCCGTGTACTCTAGTAGGTGGCGCCAATGAGCTGATGAGAAGCCCGCAGGAGGTATCTCGACCCGCTGATGTAGACGATCCTCACAATGACATCCACATATACAGAAGGACCCCATTTGGGTCCGTTTCGGGCCATCTTGGAGAGCTGGTGCGGGTATTCTGTTATGGTTTCCGAGAGTTCTTTTTCCCAGATGGAATCCTGGTAGACTATCCACAGGCGGTCTGCGTCGACGGTTGAGGGAAAAGGCAGTTGGTCCACGGCCGTTACCCGGATAATGGTCAAAAGTGGGCTTCCTCCTGATTCGACTCCGGGCATAAAGTCACGCCAGAGAAACGTTTCCAGGGTCAGTCTCCGGCCGTCCATCGTGATTTCCTCGGGAGCGGCGAGGAGACCTTTGAGTGAAGGATGGTCAGGCGAATAAGGATTACTGCACCCGGACACGAAAATAAGCACAGCCACCAAGGCCGCCTTTTTAAGCATCTTCTGCCTGACTTCAATCTTATTCTAGCAGAATGCATCGGCTTGTCAATTTCAGATCAGATGCCCGAATATTCCATTTCTTGGACACAATCTGGTATAAATAAAATGAGAAAAGTCAGCTGGTCGAATCGGCAGGGCGATGAAAGAAAAAAGCCTCCAGCGAGGAAGTTGCGTCTTCCGCCGGGCCCTGGCCGGACGTCTACCGGTGAACGGAATGACCCCGCTGAGAATCCCTTTATGAATCCGATGATGGCATGGTTGGCCTGCGGCCGGTGAGCTCGTGTCCGCTAGGATGCTCAGCCAGCCGATGAGAATGGGATTTGAGTTCAGTATCCCAGAACGCCGGCTGCGTATCGCTTCTCCAGGACACTGAACATATCCGCCGTCATCCCCGCCAGGTCGTAGTCCGGCTTCCAGCCCCATTCCTCCCGGGCCGCGGTATCGTCGATCGATTGCGGCCAGGAATCGGCGATCGCTTGCCTGAAGTCAGGCTCATAGGCGACCCGAAATTCCGGGATGTGCTTTTTAATCTCGGCGGCGAGTTCACCGGCCGAGAAGCTCATCGCTGTTACGTTGAAGTCGGAATGGTGCTTGAGCTTCGAGAAGTCCGCCTCCATCAGGTCGAAGGTCGCCTTCAGGCAGTCGGGCATGTACATCATCGGCAGCCGGGTATCCTCACGCAGAAAGCAGGTGTAGCTTTTATTCTTGACCGCCTCGAAGAAGATGGCCACGGCATAGTCTGTTGTGCCGCCTCCGGGAAGAGTTTCATAGCTGATGATGCCGGGATAGCGGCAGCCGCGGACATCGACGTTGAAACGCTTGACGAAGTAATCGCAGAGGAGCTCGCCCGCCACCTTGGTCACGCCGTACATGGTCTTGGGCTTGAGGATTGTCTCATTCGGGGTGTTGACGCGGGGCGTCTCCGGGCCAAAAGCGGCGATCGAGCTGGGGATAAAAATCCTGACCAGTTTATGATCGACGGCCGCTTCCAGGATGTTGTATGTGCCGTTCATGTTGACATCCCAGCAGAGCTGGGGATTCTTCTCCCCGGCGGCGGAGAGGATGGCCGACATATGATAGATCGTGTCGATCTTGTATTTCCTGATGAGGTCATCGAAGGTCTCGCGTTGGGAGACATTGATGAACTCGAAGGGGCCGGAGTCGAGCAGCTTTTTGCTGGGCTGGGTTTTATGGCCCGTGGCCAGGACATTGTCGTTTCCGTATTTGTCGCGCAGGGCTATGGTGAGCTCGGAACCGATCTGCCCGACGGCGCCGGTGACCATGATTTTTTTCATTTCTGTATTCATGGATGACCTCCTTGTGGATAAAAATGTCTCGATCAGAGAGACCGAATGGGTTTCACTTATAACACAAGCCCCCCCCTAAAGGCAATTCCATTTGAAGTTTGAGAAATTTTAGAAAAAAATTGACAAAGCCGGTGAGGGAAGCTATAGTCTTGAAATCCCGAAAAAGGAGGTTTTCATGTACGGGAATGTGAAAGACAATCTCGCCAAAGAGCTGCAGTCGATCCGCGACGCGGGCCTGTTCAAGGAGGAAAGAATCATCATGACCCCGCAGGGTGCTGAGATCGAGGTCAAGGGCGGCCGGAAAGTCCTCAACTTCTGCGCCAACAATTATCTCGGCCTGTCCAGCCATCCCAAGGTTATCCAGGCGGCTCACGAGGCGCTCGATAAATGGGGTTACGGTATGAGCTCTGTCCGGTTTATCTGCGGCACCCAGGATATCCATAAGATCCTTGAGGAGAAAATCACCCGGTTCCTCGGGACCGAGGACAGCATTCTTTATGCGGCCTGCTTCGATGCCAACGGCGGCGTTTTTGAGCCCCTGCTCTCGGCCGATGACGCCGTCATTACCGACCAGCTCAACCACGCCTCGGTCATCGACGGCATCCGCCTGTGCAAAGCGGAGCGATTCATCTATAAACACGGCGACATGGCCGACCTCGAAGCCAAGCTCAAAGAGACGCAAAGCAAACGCTACCGGATGGTCGCCACCGATGGTGTTTTCTCGATGGATGGCGACATCGCCAAGCTCCACGAGATCGTCCCCCTGGCCGAAAAATACGACGCCCTGGTCATGGTGGACGATGCCCACGCGACCGGGTTCATCGGGGAAAACGGCCGCGGTACTCCCGAGTATAGAAACGTCACGGGCAAAATCGACCTCATCACCGGGACCTTGGGCAAAGCGCTGGGCGGGTCCTCGGGCGGATTCGCTTCCGGCCGCAAGGAGGTCATCGGACTCTACCGCCAGCGCTCCAGGCCATATCTCTTCAGCAACACCGTCTCGCCCGTAGTCATCGCCACCTCCATCGCCATTTTCGATCTTCTTACAGAGACAACCGAGCTTCGCGACAAGCTGGAATCCAACACCAAGTACTTCCGCGGCAAGATGGCCGAGGCTGGTTTCGAGATCCCGGCCAGCGATCATCCGATCTGCCCGATCCTGCTGGGCCGCTTCGAGAATGATGCCAAGCTCTCCCAGGACATGGCCCGTGACTTGCTCGGCGAAGGGGTCTATGTCATCGGATTCTACTATCCCGTTGTTCCCAAGGGCCAGGCGAGAATCCGTGTTCAGCTTTCCGCCGCCCACTCGCAAGAGCACCTCGACAGAGCCATCGAGGCGTTCACCAAGGTCGGGAAGAAATACGGCGTTATTAACTGAAGCTCGCTGAAAAGCTGGCCAATTTCATTTCTTGACCCACTCGCCGGTTTCCTTCTGGATCCACCAGCCTGAAGAGGCGTCGTTCTGCCAGCTCTCGGCGAAGATCTTCTGGATGCGGCCGATCTGGCTGGCCTCGATGTTGAGGGACTTGGCCACCTCGGCGTAGAGCTTCGTCCGGTCGCTGTTTTCGTCCTTGACCATGCCCCGCAGGGCGGCCTTGGCCTTGAGGTCCAGCCCGCTCTCGTCCCGGATCTCGACCAGGCCGTCGTTCGTCTCGCCGACGTTGCCGGAATCATAGAAGGGTTTCAGGTCCGGGAACCTCTGCTTCATCGAGTCCTTGAGGGCCCGGATGGCCGGGTTGGACACGGTCGTCTCCTGTTGGGCGAACGCCGCCGGGACGAAGCTGAAGCCGGTCGACGGGGCGGTCCGCGCCTCTTCCTTGATGGCCTCGGACGCCGTCTTCTCAGTGGCGTCCCTTTTCCGGATCTCGTCGACGATCTCGTCGGCGGCCTGCTTGACCGTCGCCTCCGGGAAATAGATGTTGACCGTGATGCAGGCGAGAACCAGGGTTATGGCGGCCGCCGCCGCGCCGAAACCCACGTGCTTCGTTTTCATGGGATGCTCCTCCTTAGGTCACTTTTTCACCGCCGGGGCTTCCGATTGCCCGACGCGCTCGAGCCGGCTCATCATTTCCTTGAAGCTGATCTTCTTGTCCGGCATCCTGTTAATGACATTTATACCAAATAGCGCCGGTTTTTTCACCAGGTATTCAAGGCCGTTATCATGGATCGTCCCGTTGAGGGTGAAGGTGTCGTTTTCGAGCGTGCTTACGATGCCGATCTTGGCGTAGCGGAAGCCGCGGATGAAACGCATAAAAAACCGGCCCGTGCCGGCGGAGGCCTTTTGTCCGGAGCTCAAGACGGTCAGGTTGTCGACGGCTTTCAGACTGAAAGTTTGGGCGACACCCTTGCGCGGCACGGACTCCAGGCTCAAGGCGAAGCTTTCGGGCTGCCCGTACGAAATCGTCAGGCCGCGGATCTCTCCCTTGATGATCCCGGTCATCTCGCCGAACGGGACGATGTCGGTGATCTTCTTCAGGTCCAGGTTCCGGAGCTCGACGTCGCCCGAGATCTTCCGGCCCTTGGCCAGGGGGTTCGAGACGGCAAGGTTGCTGACGACCACCCGGCCGCCGAAAATGTCGATCTCGGCCTGTCCTTCGGTCGTTATCCCGGCGGGCGTGATGTCCAGGACGGGAAAGTCGAGCTTCGCCCTGCCGGTCAACGGGAACTTCGCCGTGGCTACGGGCAATCTGGACAGGTCGAGCTCGGGCAGACGCAGCGATGCGGTCCCATGGAATCCCCCCGCCGCAGGGTCGAGTCTCAGCGCAATATCGCTGAACTCGAGCCGGCCGCCGTAGAGATCCATCGTGAAATCTTCTATCCGGAAGGCGTTCGTCCCGGCGAGGATGTTGAGGACCGGAGGCTGAAGCGTGAGCGAAGGCGTCCGGATTTCAAGGATTTCGAGGATGCCTTTGTCGGCGGGCCTGTCGCTACTCTGGAGCGGCAAGTCTGAGCCGGTAGAGGAGTCTTGGCCTTCCGCACGGGGCGCGGCCTCGCCGAGCTTGAGATGGACCGGCAAATCCGCTTTGAAGCCATGCATCGAGAATTGGGAGGCGGGGTTCTCGATGTCGTTCGCGTCGATTTTTACATGTCCGTTGACCATTGTCCCGCTTTGATCTTGCTCGACGTCGAGGTCGGCCGAGATGTCCCCGGCGAGTCGCAGGCGGTTTTCCGGCGGGACGCCGGACTGGGAATACAGGGAATAGAGAGGCTCGAGTCCGAGGTTCGCCCCGATGGAGAGGTCGAAGGATAAAGACGGCGTGAGGCGGGCGTTCCCGGCGATGCTCACCTCTCCGAGCCCGGGAAACACGAAATTGGCCGAGAGGCCGTCGATTGTCTTGGATGCAAGGTCATAGCGGCCCGCGAGGTCGGCCTTGAGAGGATGCTCACTCCAGGAGATGTAGAAATCCTTCCAGAGAGATTCGCCCTGGGCAAGTTCGAGCGTGCCCGTGCAGTTGATGCCGCCCTTGGAGAGCTCGTAGTCGCCCTGGACGCGGATGCGGGGGCTGAGTGAGTCGCCGGCGATGGTGAACGAGGAATCGTTGAACGTCAGACCGGACATGCCGATGTCGCCGGAAAATTCCCAGCCCGCGGTCGGGCGGAAGCGGTTCTTGGAATCGATTATGATGCCGACGGAGCCGTCGGCCTCCCAGTCGGCCAGGGCGGGAGGCAGAAAGGGGCCGAGAAGGGCACGCAGATCCGGAATCTTCAGGTCCCGACTTTCGAGATGCGCCTGCTTGACGCCGCGGGGTGCAGCATCGAAGCGCCCGGAGAGGCGGAGCGGCGACAGGGTGGGTAGCTGGACGTCAAGGGTAGATACGACAAGGGATTTCCCGGCGATGTCGGCGCGGGCGGCGGCGTTGACCTTGACAGTGTCGAAGGAAACCTTTTTGTCGCCGGGAAACGCGATGGACACGCCCTCGAGATCCGCTTCAAAGCGGGAGATGTCCGCGGAATCCTTTGTGCCCTCGGCCAGCAGGTGGATCGAGGAACTCCGGACAGTCAAGTTATCGCGCGAGAGGGCTCCCAGCGCGGACCGGACGTCGGCCGAGGCCCGAAAGTCGGGGGCACCGCCTTCGGCCTTGATCGTTCCCGAAAGCTCCAGCTTCAAGGGAAGGCCGGGCCCGTCATAGTCCGCGGCGAGGTGATCGAAGTCGAGCCTGGCCTTAAGCGAACCCGGCTTGCCGGACGCGGCCTTAACGTCGGCGGCCGACGCGGCGGCCTTGAGAGTCCCGGAGAGTTCCAGCTTGAGAGGGGTCCCGGCTTTGTCATACTCCAGACCGAAGCGGTCGAGCTCGAGCGAAGCTTCGAGGCTGCCCGCTTTGGCGTCCGAACCCAGGGAAAGCGTATATGTCCCCGCGAGCCGGCTCCGGCCCCGAAGGCGGACATCCCTGAAGTCCGGGGGAAGGGAAGGGCCGAGCATGACGGCAAGGGATTCCAGGCTCTCGAAGCGGAAGTCGCCCGAGGCCTCGAGGGAGAGCGGCTTGTTGAGCCCGGCCGAACCGGAGGCGGACACGGCAACGAGCCCGGGGACGGCGAGAGCCAGCTTATCGACTTGGAGTCTGTTCTCAGACATGACCCAGGCTCCGTTGACGTCCAGGGTCAGCTCTTCGAGAGCGAGATCTCTTCCGGCGGCGGAAACGCGAGGCGCGTCGAGCGCCAGGTGAAGGTGACCGGCCACGGAAGGAGCGAACGACAGGGTCCCGTCAACGCGCAGGGGAGATTCCGATGATATATTACGCACATCTAATCTGGCCATGATCTTATCGGACGCCAGGCGGAGGTCATAGGCGTTTTCCGCAGCGGACTCGGAAAGGGCCAGGCTGAGATCATCGAATGCGTAACTCTGGCCTGGAACCGCAATGGTCAGGCGGCCGCACGTGATCGAAGCCTTCTTCGCGTATGCCAAAATGCCGGGCGTCTGTTCGAAAATGCCCCGGAAATCAATCGGTATGGGGGAGATTTTTTCCTGGTTGAAGCGGAGCTCCGCGATATCGACATCGACCTTTTCAAACGCCGGCTTTATTCCCTTGAGAAGCTTCCTGAGGTTGCCCGCGGCCTCGAGCCGGCTGACGGCGACATCCGTCGTAAAGATGGGTGATCGATAAGTCGTCCTGACATCCGAGACCATGACCCGGAGAGGAAAAAATTCATAGTCGAGCTTGCCGATCTGGATGGGAAAGCCGGCCTTTTTGGCGATGTAGCTCTGGGCGACCCTTTTGACGAGCGATTTGTTGAAGAGGACGAGCAGCGCGGCGACGGCGATGAGGACAACAACGCTGCCGAAGAAGATCCCGCCGATCTTCAAGGCTCGCTTCAGCATTTTTCTCATGACGACCGACGCCTCATCCTAATGGATAACGAATTCCTCTTCCGGATTCCTTGCCCGGAATCTTTGGGCGATTTGAGCCAATAATATTAATAAAAAAGAGGGGAGTCAAATGCGGCCAGAAGAACTTCCAATCTGCAAAGACAGGTGATAGAAAGAAACAGATTTGCATTTGTAGCCCAATTGTGCTACCATTCCATTCAGAAATGGAGGTCGCATCATGAGCAAAACGGCGACAGTACGGGCCCGGGTTGAGCCGAAGCTAAAGGACCGTGCGGAAAGCGTTTTCCGTCGGCTGGGCATGAGCGCGACCCAGGCGATAACGATATTCTACAAGCAGGTCGAACTGCGCGGCCGGCTGCCGTTCGATATCGCCATTCCGACATCCACGACGAGAAGGACGCTGGAGTCGACGGACGCCGGGCGTGATCTTGTCATTTGTGAGGATGCGGACGATATGTTCAAGAAACTAGGGATTTGATGTATTCCCCGGTTTATACCAAGCAGTTCGAGAAAGACGTCAAGCGGGCCGTTCGTCGGGGGAAGAATCT
>JBAUIH010000232.1:0-1686 GCA_049682755.1 Candidatus Aminicenantales bacterium
ATTATGACAATGTCGGGAATTATTTTCAAGACCCTCATTTAAAAGCGGCATTCACTTTCCAGAACATGTACCTGGGGCTGAGTCCGTACGATGCCCCGGCGACCTATTCCCTGCTGCAGTACACTGAATTGGCCGGTGGCGTGTGGTTCCCAATGGGCGGTTTGTATCAGGTGGTGGTAAGCCTGGTTTCCATCGCCGAAGCGTATGGCGTACGCTTCCGATATAACACCGCTGTCGAGCAGATCGAAGTCAACAACCAGCGCGCCACCGGTGTCATCCTTCAGGATGGCACGCGGGTGGGAGCTGACGTGATCGTGGCCAACGCCGACCTGCCGTACGTCTATCGGCACTTATTGCCGGATAAAGCCGAAGCCGAAAGATTGGAGCGCAAGAAATATACTTGCTCGGCGATCATGTTCTACTGGGGTGTGGACAAAGTCTACCCGCAGCTGGGAACCCACAACGTTTTCCTGGCGGACGATTACCGAGCCAGCTTTGAGCGCATCTTCCAGGACAAAAGCCTTCCGGACGAACCCAGCTTTTACGTTCACGCTCCGGCTCGGGTTGACCCCTCGGCCGCGCCGCAAGGTGCCGACACGCTGTTCGTGCTGGTCCCGGCCGGGCATCTGGATGAGGGACAGGAATGGGAAGATTTGCGGTCCCGGGCGCGTACCGCGGTGCTCAACCGGCTTGCCAAGGAGGGCATATCTGATCTCGAGGCGCATTTGAAGTTCGAAATCAGCTACACACCGCGGGATTGGATGAGCCTGTACAATCTGGCGAAAGGTGCTGCCTTCGGTTTGAGCCACAATTTTATGCAAGTGGGCTATCTACGACCGCAGAACCGGCACTCTCACTACCGCAACCTGTACTTCGCCGGCAGCAGCACCCACCCAGGCACCGGCTTACCGATGGTGTTGCTATCTGCTCGATTGACGACCGAACGCATCTTAAAAGAGGTTGGCGTACCACAATTCACCCCTCTTTATTGAGATGTACAAATCGTTGTATCATCGGGTTTAGATCAAGATCATTAGTCGAATGCTAATATGGAGAGGGAGAGTGATTTGATATGAATCGGGTCGTTCTTTATGCAGCCGCGGCCCTGGTGATCATCCATGGGTTGATTCACCTGATGGGCTTTGTAGCTTATTGGCCGCTTGGGGAAATCGCCGAACTTCCCTACAAAACCTCGCTGCTTGGCGGCCGGTGGGAGGTTGGTAAACCCGGTATGCGATTATTCAGCCTACTATGGCCGATCGTTGCGGTGGGGTTCGTGATTGCCGCGACCGGCCTCGCTACACGCCAGGCTTGGTGGTATCCGCTGATGTGGGGGATGGCGATATTGTCGTTAATCATCACCGGGCTCGATTGGAGCAACGCCTTCCGGGGCGCCAACATCGATCTCATAATCATTGTCGTGCTATTCCTGGTACTGGGTCTGAGAATCCAACCAAAACCCTTCGCGGCATACCCTGAACAAGCTCTCCAGTTCGAGTACCTCCCGGTACCCACTGATTTACCAGCCCCAGTTGACCGCTTCTACAGGGTAATTGCTGGAGAGCAAGTCCCGTTGATTGACTCGGCGGTGATCACCGCGCGGGGCACTCTGCGTTTTATGGGGATCACTTTTCCTGCTCGTATGCGCTTTACCCACGATGCCGGTCAGGGTTACCGGCATTACAT
>JBAUIH010000233.1:0-9346 GCA_049682755.1 Candidatus Aminicenantales bacterium
GGACGGATCCGGCGGCGTGTTCATCAATAAGGCCACGCTCGCCGGCGGGCCTTACCGGACTCCCCGTGAAGTGTGTGCCGCCGCGGAGGGTCTTCCCAAGGGCAAAGTCGACCTCGGCAATATCCGCTGCCCGCAGGCCGCTCCCCGGCCGGAACCGCCGGCTAAGACGCCGCCCGCCGGGGCCTGTATTTTGGGGTTGACGTAACGCCCAAAAACTTCGACCGCAAGGTCCATAGCGCACGGCTGTATATCGACGGAGAGCGGGTGATGAAGGGCGAGCCCAACCCCGATCGGTGGGTCTTCCTTAAGACCCAGGTGGGGAAGACCAAGTTCCGTTACTACGCCTTCACCCCGGCGGCGATACCGGTGGGCCCATATAAGGTCGAAGTCGCCCTCATCGATAAAGTGACGGAGGAAGAGCTTGACCGGAAAGCGTTAGAGCCGGCTGTGGTTGTGCTCTTCAACCCCTTCTCTGGGGCTAAGCTCGACGACGTTTCCGTCCGCGCGGGCAAGCCCCTCCGTGATGATGAAGCGGACTTCTATACACTTAACGCGCAGGATTACTACTACTATCCGGCGTCGAATGGCCCTCAGCCGACTCCAAAAGATGTTTCTCCCTACGAGCAGGACACCCTTCTTGCCTCTCTCCGTCTCCTGGACGATCTGCCCGCTGGAGACAGGGCCAGGGCGGAAGAGGTCGCCAGGCATTTGACCCACAAGGTGGGAGCCGAAATGATCTGGGGGGCCTGGTGGAGTTCTTTCTGTTTGGCAGGAGCGCGCCCGGAATCCATCCCCGAGGGAGAGTGCAAAGAGCGCCTGCAAGGATAGAGGGGGACGGTCTGCACCCGACACTATGATTCTGCCGTGATCACGCGGCCGAGGGGACGCTCCGCCTTGGCTGCTTTTTGATAATGCACCGAAAGTCACCCCTTTGATCTTCATGGAGCCTGCATTACCTTGACATCCCTTCATTTTGTGATTTATCATCCGGCCGATGGGGAGAGAGAAAACGGGAGCAGGAATGCTCGTTCAGCCGGCTGACGGCTTCATTTAACAAAGGAGAATGACATGCACTTCAATCTTTTATCCCCCAAAGACCTGAAGGCCATGGAGGCGCTAAGAAACTCCTACGGCGGGGGCAGGGAAATCTCCAGGCAGATCGAGTCGCTGAGGAACTATCAAGCTAGAAAAAAAATCGCCGGCGAAAAAGGCTGGGGGGAAATGCTGGAAAAAGCCGAAGGCTACGTAAAGAGTTTCGCCAAAGTCGAGGATTTCATCGAGAAGAACGGGATCCGTTGGACCAAGAAAGGCATCTGCACCGCTCAGGTCTCCGGTTTCCAGGGTGCCCGCATCACCTTCGATTGCATCAAACGGGTCAGTGAGCACGGGGATGTCCTCTTCCCCACCGAGATGATCTCGGTCGTGCCCATGACTGAACACTACGTCTATAGCGGCGACCTCCTGACAACTCTGGCCCTGGCTGAAAACATCCTGGGCGCCAGCAAATTTTGCTCGACCAACCTCATCGGAACCCCCCTTCCCGAGGAGCGCTTCGCGCGGCTGGAGAAAGTCAGCGGCGAAAGGTTCGAGAGAAAGGATCTGGGAAACGGCCTGAGCCAGATCAGCCTCAAGAACATGGGGACGGCTTTCGGTAACCTGGGCGGCGTCGAAGTTGGGAACAATAACCATCTTGTTTATCTGGATGGAGTAACCAGAGCGGCCCTGGCAACGGGCGCCAATTTCTTCCTCAACCCCAGCTGGTCGACGATCGTCGCCGCCTGCTTCTATGCCCGGGAAATCCCGAATCTCTCCTTCAAAATATCGATGCTCCTTTCCACCCAGAACACTATCCAACTCAGGATGTTGCTGAATATCTTTAAAGAGTACCTCCGGGATGACGGAACATCCCCCATTTACGAGATCAACATCGGCAACGCCGCCACACCCGAAACCTTCGTGCTGTGCGTCCGGGAGATCCGGGAATCCGGCCTTCCTTCTATTTCCCTAGCCGCCCACCTGAGGATCAACCCCGATCTGGGACGGGCGGATTTCGACTGGACTGAAAATGCCCATAAAGTCCTCGATGCCGGCTGCGACATCACGATCAAGTATGAGAGCGACGGAGAATCTCGTCCCTACGACACGATGGAGGCCTATTTTCTTCCGGACGAGGAGAGAAACGCCAAGGCCGAGCTGATCGGCGACGTCGTCTTCCATAAGTGCCTCCGCTGCGACAAGGACGCCAAGGAAATCATGCGCCGGGGCCATCGGGCCGTCTTCGCCGGGATCTCCAGTCGCGGTTGAGCCGGGGAGCCGATGGATCTGGGGATCAAGAACAGAGTGGCCCTGGTAGCCGCTTCCAGCCAAGGGCTGGGAAAGGCCGTCGCCGCCGCCCTCTGTCGTGAGGGCGCGAAGGTCATGATCTGCGCCAGGGACAGAGCCCGGCTTCTCCAGGCCAGAGACACCATCGCCAAGGAAACAGGCGGAGAAGTCATGGCTTTTTCAGCCGATGTCACGGACCGGGACAATATCCGGGACCTGGTTCAATTCACCGTGGATGAGTTCGGTTCCGTCGATATCCTGGTCTGCAACGCCGGGGGCCCGCCCTCCGGCCTGTTCGACGATTTCACTCCGGAGGATTATCAAAAAGCCCTGGAGTTAAACCTCTTGAGCACGGTCCGTCTTTGCTATGAGGTGGTCCCCCTGATGAAAAAGCGGAATTGGGGACGGATCGTCGCCCTGACTTCCGTCTCGGCCAAGCAGCCGATCGACAACCTGATCCTCTCCAATACGGCCAGGGCCGGCGTCCTGGGACTGACCAAATCCCTGTCCAACCAATTGGCGGCTTTTGGCATCACGGTGAACTCCATCTGTCCCGGATATACCCAAACGGAGCGGGTGGAAGGGCTGGCCAATGCCTTCGCTGAAAAGGGGCTGGGCAGCCCGCAGGACTTTTACAGCCTTCTGGAGAAAACGATTCCCCTGGGGCGGTTGGCGAAGCCGGAAGAAGTCGCCGCGGCGACGGCTTTTCTGGCCTCGGAGGCGGCCTCATATATCACCGGGATCGTCCTCCAAGTGGATGGGGGATACATCAAAAGCCTATACTGAGGGTGTGAAAAGCCGATGAAAAGGATGACAAAAAAACGGGGTGATCCCCTGTATCCGGAAATGATCAGGAACCTCCCCGAGATCGACGTTCCCATTCCGGGCGTCTGCGGCTGGCTGCTTCAGGGCGAGCGGCAGCAGGCGGTCTTTTTTGAGATCGAAGCGGGAACCCAAATTCCCCCTCATTCCCACTGCGCTCAATGGGGCCTAATGGTCGAAGGCAAGATCTCGCTCACGATCGGCGGCCAGACCGAGCTCTATGGGAAAGGGGATCGGTATTTCATCCCGGCCGGGGTTATTCATTCGGCGACTTTCCCCTCGAGAGTGAAGGTCATCGATGTCTTTGACGATCCCGCCCGGTATAAGCCAAAAGCCTGAAATTTATAGCCAAATGGAGAAACCATATATTCCACCAAAAGCGAGGATCCAGATGGAATCATTGTTCAGTCCGATCATGAAGAGGTTTGAGGGGTATACCATCGGCAAAATGCTGAGATTCCTGGACGATCCCGACATCATCTCTTTTGCCGGCGGATTGCCCAGCTCTGATGTTTTTCCCCTCGAGCTCATCCGGAGAGCGGCCGAAAAATCGCTGCGAAAAGACTGGAAGGAATCCCTTCAGTATTCCTCCATCCCGGGAGAGAAAGCGCTGATCGAGGCGATCATCGACTACCTCAAGAAAGACGACATCCATCTCGGCCCGGACAACATCGTCATTACCACTTCCGGGCAGCACGGCCTTGACCTCGTCGGGAGGCTTTTCCTCAGCCCCCAGGACATCATCGTGACCGACCTTCCGACCTTTGGAGGAGCTTTAGCGGCCTTTGAGCTCGAGGATGCCAAGTACCTGGCCCTGAAGATCGAGGAAGACGGATCGGACATTGAGGGCATGGAAGCCGGGATCGAGGACCTTTTGAAGCAAGGGAAGCAACCGAAATTCATCTACGTCATTCCCGACTTCCAGAACCCATCCGGCATCACCATGAGCCTGGAAAAAAGACTCGCCCTCCTCGCTTTAGGGAAGAAATTCCACCTTCCGCTCGTCGAGGACAGCCCTTACCGGGATCTGCGGTACAAAGGGGAACGGATCCCCTCGATCTATTCCCTGGATGATAACCAAGGGAACGTGATCGGCGTTTATACCTTCTCCAAGATCCTCTGCCCCGGACTCCGGGTCGGGTTCAACATCGGGCCGCCCGAGGTCATCAAAAAATTCCAATTCATCAAGAGCGCCAATATCCTCAACACTCCCAAGCTCAACCAGGATATTTGCACGACTTTCCTCAGGGAGTATGACCTGGATGCCCATTTCCGGAAGGCCAGGCAATACTATTCTGAGAAACTCAAGTTTTTTCTGGGGGCGATGCGCGACCATTTTCCGGAAAGCCTGGGCGTCAGCTGGACGCGACCCGAAGGCGGCCTCTTTCTTTGGATCACAACGCCCGAGGAGATCAACACGAACGAACTTTTCTATCGGGCCATCGAGGAGAAAGTGGCGTTTGTGCCCGGTGAGGTTTTTTATCCGGAAAACGCCCGCCGCCATAACACGATGAGGATCAATTTCTCCTATCCCACTCAGGATCAAATCGTCAAGGGAGTGGAAAGATTGGCCACCGCGATCAAAAACTACCCGGCAGCGAAAAAGCGCTGAGAAGATCCTGGGTTACTAACGGTTTTTCTAGAGAAAAAGGAAATGAACGACCTCATCATTTTAGGTCTCAAAATCCGCCGGCTCGCTCCTATCCTTGAATCAGGCGGAGACCTTCATCTTCTCGAGAACGGCGTTGAACCTGGGGTCGGCTGATAGCGCGGGGCAGAAATATTCAGTATAGACGTGGATGAAACACATCAAGATATCACGCTCTTCGTAAGCCTTGTCCAGGAATTCGAAGGCCAGATCGAGTTTCCCCAGGTTTCCGGCCAGCCAGGCGATGGAGACGGGCGAAATGTGCTTGATCGTCTTCTTGTTTTCGATCATCTCCTCGAGGATTTGCGCCGCCTTTTCTCCGTCTCCTTTTCTCAGGGACATTAACCCGAGCATCCCCTCCATCCAGCCGGGAGGGGCAAACAGCTTTTTCCCTTTCTCGAAGGTATCCTCGGCCTCGTTCCAAAGCCCTTTGATGAAATAGGCGGCTCCACCATGAAAATGGGCCAGGCCGTTGTTCGGATCGAGCTCCAGAGCTTTGGCGAACTCCACGAGGGCCTCGTCAGGCCTTCCCACGGACCAATGCAGACCGACCGACCAGGCATAAAAAAGAGGCATGAGAGGATCGAGTTCCAGGGCTTTTTTGATTTCCCGGATGGACTCACTGAATCGTCTTCTGTTCAAACAAAACCAGCCGCGCGTGCCGTGAGCAAACGCATCTCCCGGATTGAGGGTGAGCACGCGGTCGAAGCTCCGGCCGGCGGCCTCCCAATCCCACTCATACCAGAACGCCAGTGCGGCCGCGACGGCGTGAGCCTCGGCCAAGTCTTCATCCAAGGATAGGGCCTTCTGGATGGCCGCTTTGGCTTTCGTCCACATCTCGGCAGGTGGAGCTAAATTCATCACGCCCAGCGACGCGAAAACGTTGGCCATCCCCGCATAGGCAAGGGCGAAATTGGGGTCCTTGTCGATAGCGGCCCGGTAAAAATTCAGAGCCTTGGCATAGGATTCGGCATCCGGCCGGGCGACAAAATAGAGTCCCTTGAGATAGAGGCTGTAGGCCTCCGGGTCTTCCGTGGAACGCTTCCTGAGGGTGGTCTTTTCCCCGACTTTCAGGGTCACTTTCAAGCTGTCCACGATGGCTGCCGTGATCTCGTCCTGGATGCCGAAGATGTCCGCCATGTCCCGGTCGTATCGCTCCGACCAGAGATGGAAGCCGTCCTCGACGTTGATAAGCTGGGCCGTGACGCGCAGGCGGTTTCCGGCCTTCCGGACGCTCCCTTCGAGCACGGCCTTGACGTCGAGCTTCCGGCCGATCTCCCGGATGTCGAGGTTCATGCCCTTGAGAACAAAGGCCGAGGTCCGGGCCACGACCCGCAAGTCCTGAATGTGGGCTAGGGCGTTGATCAGCTCCTCGGCGATCCCCTCGGCGAAATATTCCTGGTCTTTTTCCGGGCTCATGTCGGCGAAGGGCAGGACGGCGATGGACGGGGACGGCTTTTGGGGAGATCGCGAGGGCACCGCGGCAATGTCACGGAGGTTTACGGCCTTGAGGTCATTGATCAAGGCCTGGAAATCCAGGTGGCGGTTCAGGGCGTTTTTCTGGAGACATCGCTCCAGGATTTTTTCAATATCGACAGGAATATCGGGCCTTATGGCGGCGATCGGCTGGGGCTCGCCGTGGACGATAGCCTGAAAAATCGCTTGCTCGTGTCCTCCCTGGAACGGGCCGTGTCCGGCCAGCATCTCATAAAGCAGGCAGCCGAACGACCAGATGTCAGTGCGGTGGTCGACCTTCTTGCCGAGCGCCTGCTCGGGCGACATGTAGGCGACCGTTCCCATGACCACGGCCGTCCGCGTCAGGTCGCCGGCGCTCTCCAACCGGGCCAGCCCGAAGTCCATGATCTTGGCCTGATCTTTAGGGGCGAGCATGATGTTGGCCGGCTTTACGTCGCGGTGGACGATTCCTTTGCGATGCGCCTCTCCGAGCCCATCGGCGATCTGGACGGCAATGTCCAGGGCTTCTTCGATTTTGAGCGGCCCCTGGGCGATTCTTTCCTTAAGGCTCTTTCCGTCGATAAAGGCCATCGCGATATAGTGTTGGCCGCTGTACTCTTCGACTTCGTAAACCGTGCAGATATTGGGATGGTCGAGAGCGGCGGCGGACTGGGCTTCGCGGACAAACCGCTCTCTGGCTTCCGGAGAAAGCGCCAGATCGGCCGGCAGCAGCTTCAAGGCGACCGTCCGGCGGAGCTTGGTGTCCTCGGCCTTGAACACCACGCCCATCCCGCCCCGTCCGATCTCGCCGCTGATCCTGTACTTATCCGCGAAGAGCGCCCCTTTTTTTAACGCCGGGACCGGCGGGGTGAGGGTTTTTGTAAAAGAGGCGAGCTCTTGTCCCTCTGGGCCCAGGGGGGCTCCGCAGCTGCCGCAAAACCGGGACGTTTCGGGATTATCGGAATGACACCGGGAGCATTTCATACTTGGTCATGCCCTTTTCCAGAAAATAATAATCCAGCCGGATGCAAAACGCAACTCCGCCTTTATTCCTTCCAGAAAAAGGAGGAAATCCATCGACGATGGAGTGGGCACTCTTCATTTCGGCTAGGCGAGGGGCAGTGGCGTGAGAAACCCGTATGAGGAGAGAGCGGGCACGGTTTCTCGACCGGAGGGAGAGAAGAGCGAACGACGAATCGAGCCCGTTTTCCGCGCTGGGAGAAAACGGGCGCGGTTTCGATGCGACTGCCTCGAGCCTTACATTTTATACTTGCCGAAGTCCTCGGGCTTGAGGTTTTCCAGCCACTGGCGCAGCTTTTCAGAATCCTCCCAGTTTTGATCGAATTTGAGACTCTGGGCGCGCTGAACGACCTCGTCCTCGACATAGATGGGCGAATTCATCCGCAGGGCGAGGGCGATGGCGTCGGAAGGACGGGAATCTATCTGGACCGGCTTTTCCCCATAGCGGCAATGAATGATGGCATAGAAGGTGTTGTTGCGGACGTCATTGACGACGATCTTTTCCACCGCCACGTCGAGCTTCTCCAGGAAGCTCTTGAGCAGGTCGTGGGTCATCGGTCGTGGCGTGGGGATGTTTTCGATGGTCAGGGCGATGGCATTGGCCTCGAAAACCCCGATCCAGATGGGCAGGATGCGGTCGGTCTGGGGGTCCTCAAGGACGACGATCGGCATCTTGGAGATCGGGTCGACCACCAACCCTTTGATTTTCATCTGTATTTCCATCGCCTCAGCTCCGGTTAATGCTAATATAGGTTTTAGTCGGGGGATTGTCAAGGAAAGCTCGGGTTTGGAGTTCGTCAGCCCGCTCGCTTCCCCAGCGAGGAAGCTCGCTCCGAACTCCTCCCTTGCTCTTCTCTCCTCCGGAGAGAAACCGTGCCCGCCCGGTCGTCGACGGACTTCCTCACCCAAACCATCGCTTTGGGGGAAAAGGGCGCGCGATTCGTAAGACAGGCTTAAAAGAGGGTGAGTTGGCCGCCGGACCTTTCCTCGGCCTGTTCTTCCTCGAAGAGGCTGATCTTGCCGTAGTCACCGTCGTGACCGGGCACGATCTTGACCGCCCCCCTCCTCATCCGGTCGATTCCGTAGCCGACGCGTTCCGGCTGAAACCGGACGAGTTCCGGGATAGAAATTTCGGTCAAAATCCTGTGTTCGTTGCCCAATTCCCTAACCATCCGGAAGTAGATGTCCCGGACGCTCTGACATTCGGCGGTCTTTCCGATGGCTTCGGCGATGATTTCATTCAGCGGGATGAGACTCCGATAAGGGATCTTGAACGGCGGCCGCGCTCCTTCCTCCCGGTCGGCCAGTTCCTCGACCCGGTGCATAACCCCGATGGTCAGCTTCTTTCCGCACTTGGGGCAGAGGTCTTTATGGAGGTGCGACTCCCTGGGAGAGAGGAGAACGCCGCACTTGCGGTGGCCGTCGTAGTGATATTTTCCTTCTTCCGGGAAGAATTCGATGGTGTAAAGGAAACGAGCGGGATCACGGCTCCGGAGGGCTTCGATCAATCCTTTGAAGCTGAAGTCGGTATCGAAGACGTTGGCCTCGCGGCCCAGGCGGGAAGGAGAATGGGCGTCCGAGTTGGAGACGAGGACATATTTATCCAGGGCGGAGAGCCGCCAGTTCATCGGTGGGTCGGAGGACAGCCCGGTTTCCAAGGCGAAGATAAACGGCGTCATTTCCTCAAAGCATTCCTCGATCGCGTCGAATCCCGAGTTGGAGCCGAAGAGCGAAAACCAGGGGGTCCAGATGTGGGAAGGGATAACGACGCAGCGGGGGCATAGGTCGGCAACGATGCGGACGAATGGCCTGGCGTCCAGGCCGAGGATGGGGCGGCCGTCAGAGCGCAGGTTGCCCAGTCCGGCGAGCCGGTTGTTGATCTTCTCGACGGATTCGAAGTCCGGGGCCAGAAGCAGCAGATGGATCTTCCGGACCCGGCCCTTTTTTGAATAGATGAAGCTGATTTCGGTGGAGAGGATAAAGTGGACCTCATCCGGCCGGCAGGACATCCCCTTGAGATAGCCGTTGGTGGGGGGAAGGATGCTTTTCAAACGGAAGAACCCGTTTCCTTCCGGTTCC
>JBAUIH010000234.1:0-6137 GCA_049682755.1 Candidatus Aminicenantales bacterium
GTCTATTATAGCACCCTTAGTTTTTAGCGCTCGGGGTGGTACGAATTTTGGGGGTCAGTCCTGAAGGCTTACCGGGTTTCCGTAAGCACATCGCATACTAACTTGGATTTCCACGGACAACTATTCACCTAAGAATCCATGGGTTTTGAGAGTGATTTAAGGGATCGTCAGTCTCAACGATAACCCATTCCACCATGGGACGGGCACCGGGTAATCCATCAGTCCCGAGGCTAGGATGATCGGAAGGTGAGAGCGTCGGTGAAAGCTGACTTGCACTTCACTCTCTTCAATTCTGACATCTGCCGGCAGGTCGATGATGTCCCGAAAAATGTGTCGCGTCTGGGCGTCGGAATAGCCTCGCATCCGCCGCGCCAGCAGACGGTACAGGCCGCTGGCGATGACGAGCAAGGCCATGTCAAAATCCACCTTCAAGCCGACCGCCGAGGAGAGAGCGTCCAGGTGGAAGAAACGAACAGCGTCAGAGAGGGCATTTTCGATTAGCATCCGATGGGCATAACGAGTGATCAGCTGTTTGGCTGAGGTCCGACGCTGGTTGGTGAGCAGAACGGTGGGCTCCTCGTGTCCGAGGTCCTGGACGTAGAGTTGTCGGAAGTCATGGCCAGCGAGACGAACCGATTGCTCGTAAACATTGGGAGTGCGGTACTTGCGGGTGGGGATATCCAGTTCAATGACCCACCAGGCGGAGCGCGGCAAGAGAACGATGTCCTTGAGAATCTTCGGAGACCGCCGCCGGAGCGTGATGAAATCGATGCCCATCGTGTCCAGATCCGCCAACTTGGCCTGCGTCGTCAAGCGGGAGTCGAAGACCAACTGGCGCGGCTGCTCGCCGTGAGTCTGTTTCCAGAACGAGATGAAGCGGAAGACCTCTTCCGATTCCTCTCCCTTGCGCAGATCCGCGTTGGAATAACAGAAGGTCTGCCCTTCGGCATCCTGGGCTAGAAAGACCAAAATGCTCGATTGACGCCGGCTGCGCGCCGAGACATAGTGACGCTCCACCAGGGGAGATTCGCCATAGTAAGGCACGGAATGAAAATCGAGATTGAAGGAGGTGCCAGGAAAAAGACCTGCTCCCGAAAGCTCCTCATGCCAGGCCGCCAGGAGGCGCGTGGTCTTGGCGTGATGGAGGCGTGAAGAGTATTCCGCAAGATAACTTTTTTTCGGAATGGCGTTCAACCCTGCAAAGAGAGCCAGTCCTTCATCAGCGGCCAGGGCCATCACATGGCTTTTGCGCTCCACAGACCAGAGTTTAAGCGCTAAACAGGCGCGCAAGACGTGCTCCGCGGGAATCATCGACGAGCCAGGAAGATGAGCCGAATCCGCCAGCCGGGCCACACCGAAGCGAACCAAATCGGGGACAAAGAGAAACAACCCCCCACAGCGGGTCACAAAGGAGCGCGGATGGAGCGAAAAGGCACGGACGTCAGCGACCGGCTCAACGGTGGGCCGGGGATAGCAGGGACGTTCCTCATCCAAGCGCCGGGGAAGCGGGGCAAATCCCTCCTCCTTCAACACTTCACGCACCGCGGTGGGACTCAAGGGACAGTTTTTCTCCTTCAGCGTCTGGCTGATCTCATAAACCGAGTAGTTCTGCTTGCGAAGACTGACGATCAGATCTCGAGCCGCCGACTTTTTCGGCTGTGATCGGGGGCCAGGGCGTGGGGAAGCAAAGAAAAGAGGGTCAGGATCCCGGCTTATTTTTTATCCACAACAGGTAGATAATGTTTATATGGGGGAAACAAGGAGGTATTGCTCTGTTTGCCATATGAAATACCGGTCAGGGAGAAACGGTTAAAAAGGCGTGATAAAACATATTTTTATTAATATCAGCGCACCATTCGACTAAGTAACAGAGGGAGTCGAAAGGACGCTTTTGAGGTCAAATTCCCCAAGTAACGGGTTGCTATGTGCGCGCTTAAGAGCGTGTCCATAGCTGATGGATTTGTTGTTTCTTAGTCGAATAGTTGTCCGTGGAAATCCAGGCTAATAAACCGTAAGGACATCGCAAACTGATTTAGCATCGCCTAGACTCTTTACCATCCCGAAGGGAAGGAGAGCTGGGCGATGAAGAGCAACCTCGAATATGACCGGCGGTGCAGGGCGATTAGGCTTCTCAGTGAAGGAGTCCGTTTCAAGGAGGTTCTCAACAAAGTCCAGCGAGGACGCTTCTGGCTGTCCAAGTGGATCCGTCGTTATAAAGCCTTCGGCCTGGATGGGCTTCGGGACAGAAGTCGGACCCCTAAGCATATCCGGAACCGGACTCGAGGGTCGCTTATCCGCAAAATCCTGGCTCTTCGCGACGAGCTGGCGGCCCACAAGACCCGCCGTGCGGCTTTCACCGGCATCGGGGCCGAGACGATCCATTATGAGCTCCATGACCGGGGTGTTCGTCATCTCCCGGTCATCTCGACCATTGAAAAGATTCTGGCCCGGGCCGGCAAGACGAAAAAGGTCAAGGTCAAGCGTACTCCCGGTGGACCGCCCTATCCATATGTTCGAGCCCGAAAGATGGGTGATCACCAGCAAACCGACTTGGTCGGTCCCCGCTATCTGCGAGGACCCCTGGGAATCACTCGGTTCTATTCCTTCCACACAATCGATGTCGTCGGCCAAACCGTTTCGGCCCATCAGTTTCTCGATAGACAAACGATCTCGTTCTTCCGCCATCTTATTGAATCCTGGCGAGTTATGGGTCTTCCCCGGGTCTCCCAGATGGACAACGAGATGGCAGCTTCGGGAGGCGGCCGCTATCGCTACAGCCTCTCCCAGGTCATCCGGTTGCATCTTCTCTTCGGCATCCATCTTGTCTTCATTCCGAAGGGGGAGCCAGGCCGCAACGCGACCGTGGAGAGCTTCAACAACACTTGGCAGATGCGGGTCCTGCGGCACCGCTGCGCCAATCTTCGGGCGGTTCGGCGTTGCAGCGATCGATTCCTCGAGTATTATCACGTCCGGAAGCCCAGCCGGAGTCTCACCGTGGCTGACTATGGAACCCGTTTTCCCGGAGTCCTCCGAAATCAACTCTGGCCGACTCTCCGTCATCTGCCCATCGGCTTTACTATCGATCCATACTTTGACGCCCGGGGTCATCCGGCCCTTCCTATTGCCAAAGGCTTGGTCTCTTGGGTTCGCAAGGTCGATGCCCACGGTTGTATCGAGTTCAACGGCGCCGAATACTTCATCCGCCGGAAACTGGAAAGGCAGTACGTCGTGGCGACGCTCTCCACGCATCACCGGACGGTCTATATCAAGCATGATGGGAAACTCGTCAAAACGCTTCCGTTCCCCTTCACGGGAAGGATCATCAAACCCCTCTGCTGAGCGCCAAACAGTTTGCGATGTCCTTACGGCTGCCATCTAGTGGCGGACCTGACGCTCGACAAACAGATGTTGCAGGATGTCCTCTAAAAAAATTCTGAAGTCAGTCCAGATGCGGGAACGGGAGGTCGATCTTGAGGAACCCTATTGGGTAAGTGAACTGCGGGTTTGTAAGGTCATCGGGATTTGCCGCTCATCGCATCGGTATCGCTCGCATCGCAGAGACGTACAATTCCGGACCTTAACGATAGTCGATAATAATAGTCGGGGGTGCCTGGCGACCGACTCCGGCCAAAGCATAACTGGCGCGGAAGTCGCGGCTTTCATCGAGCGACTGGTGAAGGAGCGGGGCGCTCCGGACCGCATCCAAAGCGCCAACGAGAGCGAATTCGTTTCCAGAGTTTTGGACAAGTACGCCTACGAAAATGGGGTCACGATGGACTTCTCGAGGCCCGGCAAACCTATGGACAACTCGATGATCGAGTCGTTCGACGGCTCATTCCGGGATGAATGCTTGAACGTCAACTGGTTCCTGTCGATGGAGGACGCCCAGGAAAAGATCGAGAAGTGGCGAAAGGATTACAATGAGTTCCGACCTAACCGTTCGCTCGGAGACTTGACACCACGGCAGTTCGTTGATAAATAAAAGAGTAGCTTAAGAAGCCAAAAAACTCCATTTGTGGCTGGACAAGTTTTCGGGTGAGGCTTCATGCTTGAAAATCTCACTTCAGAGGTGGTACATTGAGAGAAGGAAGGCTAATGTTCGGTGCTCGTGAAGAACACGGTTTCCAAAGAATTCACCTCCATTGAATGCTACCTCCTGATCCCCGGAGAGAGCGGGAGGGCCATCAGATGACGTCTTTTCTCATGGGTTACGACATTAATACGAGGCCTTCCGCAGAGAACAAGCTGAGGTCTTTTCAGATCGGCACGAACCAACTCTTCTTTCAAACCAACCGGACATTTCTCGCGTCAGACAATTTGGCTCTGGCTTTCCAAATTCACGGGCTGACTCCGGAGTAGAGGAATAAGGATATGCCCCCCATTTTTTGGACCAGTTTGAGTGCTAATTTGTGCTAACATCTTAGCGGGTCTGCAGCCCTTTCTTTTTGAGATATTTCATCGGCGATAGGTTTCCCAGCGCCGAATGCTTGCGCTCGAAATTATAATACCGGATCCTCTCTTGAACAACCCTTTTGAGTGATTCGAGACCCTCCTGTTCGAAAAACAGATCCCGATTCTCTCCTTTAAATCTCCCGTTGAACGATTCCATGTGGACATTCCCTTTGCAGCCGTTCTCCGAATAGGAGGCCCGGGCCTTCGATTTCACAACGACCTCCTTAAGCCATCGATGGCCGATGTAAACGCCGTCTTGATCGCTGTGAATGATCACATCTTCGATGGCACGACGGAAGGATTTCAATGTTTTCTTCGCCCGGCGCCAGGCCTCCAAGGCAAGATCTGTATCCTTCGCTGGCCCCAAGGCATGCCCGGCGACTATTTTGCTGCCGTGATCGATAATCGGCATCAATTGTGCCCTGGCCCGGCCCCGCCGGTAGATGATTTCCGTGAAATCCGTGTAGAAAACCTTCAAATCCTCGATGTCGTCTCCTAACTGCGCAACCAGGTTGATGTTACGGCCGCTTTTTTTTAAAAAGCGCAGCGATGGGATTCGGTTTGGGATGCCTTATTCTGCGCATAACCGATAGATTCCATTGACGATGAAGCCGTTCCACAACTTTATGGTTGATGAGCCGGCCGGATTCCCGTAATTCCGACGTCGTTCGGCGATAGCCATACTCGGGATGACCTTCGGCGATTTCCATGAGAGGAATCCTCAACTCTCCATATTTTTCTTCATCCGTTTGCCTTTGCTTCAGGGCGTACCAACTGCTCTTGGCCAAGCCCAACACTCGCAAAACCTCGTTAAGCCCGAATATGTCCTTGTGTTCATCAGCCAGAATTATTTTTTCCTCTCGGGTGAGGTCCCGATCAAGAAATTTTTGAGGAGTGCGATCTCCACCTCCTTGTGACCGATCAAGCGTTCCAGATCGGCGATTTTCTTCTCGTATTCATGAATCGTCGTGTCCTGGCTGAAAATTTCAGGTCCTTTCTCCAGGAACTCCTTTTTCCAGCGATGAATGGAAATCGGATGCGTTCCGTAAGCCCGGGCGAGTTGGCCGACGGCTTTTTAGCCCTTTAAGGATTCCAAGACGATTTGAAACTTGAACCGCGGTGTGAACCGCTTGGCCGGGTTGGAAGACATCATCAGCTCCTTTTTTGGAGGGCTGTCGTTCCCTCTGATGATGCCAATTATAGCACGCCATCTCTATCACCCCCCCTGGTCCAATTATCGGGGGGCAGTTCACCACGGATGCGGGCGTCTACGAGGGCGGAAGCGAATATCCGACCTTCCTGGACGTCATGTCGATTCTTGAGAAAACGGAGGTCAAAGGGAGGAAGGCCCTCTGGATGGATTCTACACTGCGGACGCTCGGCGTCCTCTGCTTCGGTGCAAATGTCAAGTACTTTTCCTACCCTTTCGGTAAGGACATTTCCCAGGGGCACGGTAAGGATATTTCCCACTCTCACGGTAAACAGATTTCCCATCCTCCATCGGAATGATTTAAACCTCCTTTCTTGATTTTTTGATCCGGTACGATTCTCCGTCCAAGGTAAAGACCCTGGCATGATGAAGCAGCCGATCCAAAAGCGCCGTGGTCATGACCGTGTCGCCCATCATCTCCGCCCAGGATTCGAAGCTCTTGTTGGAGGTGATGATCAACGGGACCTTCTCGTAC
>JBAUIH010000235.1:0-16895 GCA_049682755.1 Candidatus Aminicenantales bacterium
TTTTCCCCGCGCCGTTCGGGCCGAGCAGGCCGACCGCCCCCTCCGCCAGGCTCAGTGTCACGCCATCCAGCGCCATGTTGCGGCCGTACGAGAATTTCAGGTCGGAAACCTCAACGATCATTATCTTCGCCTAGCCAGACAAAATCGGCCTCATCTTCATATCATACGTAGAGCGCCCGGTGTAAGTTCGATCCTGGCCCTCCCGATCAGCCGCAGATACGGGTGCCCGCCCCCTCAACAAGGGCCCGATAGGCCTTCTCCACCCGGTCCCAGTTGTGCTCCCTGTCGAGGGACCAGTAGCGGCCCATGACCGTGACCAGTTCGCCCGCTCCTATTTCCCGGCCCATCTCCTCCACTTTTTCTGCGTAGATAGCGCCGCTTTCGGGCTTCTCTCCCCGGCGGCCGATGAAACTATGGATATAGACTTCCTCAACACCCTCATCTTTGGCCAAGCGCATTAAGGCGAAAAGATGCCTCAGGGTGCCATGCGAACTGTAATGCGAGACGATGCCCATGAGATGGAGCGGCTTCTGGCCATCCTGGGCCTTCCGGACCGCCCAGAGAAACGCGGGGTTTTGAAAATAGCGGCCATCTTCGACCGCCCGGTCGATCTTGACTCGGTCCAAAAGGACGCGCCTTCCGGCTCCCAGATGGAGGTGCCCCGCTTCGGAGTTGCCGACCGCATGGGCGGGCATCCCGACTGCTTCTCCGGCAGCCTGGAGAACGGCGCGCGGAAACTTCGACCAGAGGGCGTCAAAATGAGGTGTGGCCGCTTCCCGGATGAGATTGCCGAACGCCTCTTCCCGGTGGCCCCAGCCATCCAGGATAAGGAGGACTATCCGGGACGCCGTGTTCAGCGGACGAGGACCGAGGATAAGGCTGCGCCCCGTCATTTCAACAGGGCGGGGCAAGCCCAGCAACTCCAGGACGGTTGGAGCGACGTCCGCCAGTTCTCCCGCTTGTATTAAGGCGGGCATCTCCTGACCTTTCCGGAAATCCGCTAAAATGAAGGGCACGGCGTTTTTGGTGTGTCCAGTATTGACTGTTCCGTCAGGATAAAGCCACTCCTCTACGGTTCCGTGGTCCGATGTCACGATCAATGGCACGCTCAGGCCTCGGCATTCCGAGGCGATGGCGCCGAGGGCCCTGTCTGTCTCCTCGACCGCTTTTAAAACGGCCCGGCGGTCGTCCAGATGGCCGACCACATCGACATTGGCCAGGTTGGCGATGATCACAGAATTGGTGGGCTCCTGGATTTTGGAAACGACTTCCCGGGCGACGGCTGAAGCGCTCATCTCCGGAGTCTTGTCGTAAGACGAAACACCCTGAGGGGAAGGGACGATAAACCTCTCCTCTCCCGTAAAGACATCATCCCGTTTTCCGTTCAGGAAATAGCCGATGTGAACGGCCTTTTCCGATTCGGCCACCTTGACCAGGCGAAGCCCGGCGCGGCAGACGACCTCGACGAGGGTGTGGCCGAGCTTTTCCTCGGCCGGGAAGGCAACGCGCACATCGAGTGACGGATCGTAGCGGATCATCGTGACGAAATGAAGCCGGAGGAGTTTTTCGCGCCTGAAATGAGGAAAATCCAAATCGATCAGGCTGCGGGTCAACTCGACTTCCCGCTCTCCCCGGATATCATAAAAAATGACGCTGTCGCCGTCGCCGATCCGTCCCCGGGGCAGGCCGGAGCCATCGACCTTGACGATGGGCTCCAGGGCCTCATCCTCCTGCCCGGATTTGTAAGCCTCTCTAATGGCCTCGGCCAGGGTCAACTTCAGGAAAGGCTTAGGGTCGGTTTTCAATGTGAGTCCCGAAATGAAGTCATAATATAGGAGCAGCGGTCGTTGATGTCAACTCGCGGCGCGCTCATTCCGGAAGGCTAAGTCCAAGGAGGGCCTCAGGGTCGACCCGGCTGCCCCGAATCCTCACCGCCCAGTGAAGGTGCGGACCGGTCGAGCGGCCCGTGCTTCCTGCCAGGGCAAGGATATTGCCTTTCTTGACGGTCTGGCCCCGATTGACCATCAGGCGAGAGAAATGACAGTAGATGGTGAAAACTCCCAACCCATGATCGAGGATGACCGTTTTTCCGGAAAAATAGAGATCCCGGGCCAGGACGACCCGTCCCGAGTTGGAGGCCCGCACCGGCGAGCCCTGGGCCGCGGCGATATCGAGGCCTGAATGGGAGGAGCGGGGGACTCCATTGTAGACTCTCCTCTCTCCGAAATTGCCGGCATTTTCGCCCAGATGCGGCCATTCGAAAGCTCCTTCTCCAAGCCAATTCTCGTTGCTCACGCTGTAGACCATCTGGAGGAGGTCGGCCTCCCGGCGGATGCGCTCTTCGACCTCGGGAGGCGGGGTGACAAATTCCTGTTTCACCCGGAGATTCCGGACGGCAAATTCACGGTCCTGGATCATCAGTGAGTGTTTCGTCTCCTCGATCCGCCCATCCTGGAAGAAAAGAGTCATCTTGAGATCATGCCGTCCCGGTTTGAGAGCCAGATCCAAACCGATCAGAGCGAAGGCTTCGGTTTCTCCCTCCCCATTCCTTGATTCATAGACGGCCTCGCCGAACCGGATATTCATCTTCTTGACTCCCGGGGATTGCCCCCATTTGGCCAGAAGTATTCCGCCCGGTTCGAGAGCGGCAGCGCTGAGCTCGACCTCGGGTCCGCTGGAAAACCGGACCACGGTTTGTTCTCCGCCGGGACTGGAGATGAGCCCTAATAGGATAACGGCTAAAGAGAAGATTTTCATCATGCCGTTAAAACCTCTTTCTGAGAAACCGGCCGGGGAGACAACCCGATTGTTCACCGTTCATGCTCGATCTCCTCTCTGATCCTCCGGAGGTTTCCATTTTTTAAAAGGCAACCTTCAGAGTCAAGGCCCGGCGGCCTCCGGCGCAGTCGAGTCCGACGCTGATCTCACTCCCTTTCTCCGGTCCGTTGAGGTCGCAGATCTTTTGGCCGACAAAATGTCCCAAGGCCGCACCGATGAAGACATCGGAGGCCCAATGCTTGTTCTCGTAAATTCTTGATATTCCAGCCAATGCGGCGAGCCCGTAAGCAAGGATATCGACCACTGGGCTTTTCGTTTGCTCAGCGATGGTCGTGGCTATGGCAAAGGAGGCGACCGCATGGCCTGACGGGAATGACCAATTGCTGTTCCTGAAAGAAAAGGGATGGAAGCTGCGGCTAGATTCGCCGGTGTAAGGCCGAGCCCGGCCGCTGATCAGTTTGATCGCCCAGTCCAGGATGCTCGCCGCTACTAGGCTCTCCAGGCTGAGGATCGCCGTCTTTCGCAGTCCGACGTCATTCCCGATCTCTCCAGCGGCATAGACAGCCGCAGACATCCCGAGGAGGACTCCCCCATCGCCGAAAAACGCGAAAAAAGACGCCGCCTTGTCCAGGGAAGGAGTAAACCGATCCTGAGTATAGACGCGGACGTCCTGATCGAAGGCGAATACAAAAAGCCCGGTCCCAGAGACCGCAGCCAAAGTCAAGAAGTCGCGTCCATCCCAATGCCCGGGAGAGCTGATCACGTCACGCAAATCCCGGCCGAACCGGACAATGAAGGACCGGTCGAGCTTATATTCATCCGCTGTCTCGGCAGCCCGCGCCGTTGTCCCGGTGCAGATAGAGGACGTCAGGATTCCGATGGCGATGATAACGGCCCGGCGCCGGCTTCCCACCTCCGTCCTTACCCTCCTCATGGTTTTGTTTCTTTTTGACCCGCCGTCCGCTCCATGAGCGATTCGATGACCCGAATGGTCCTTTCCGTGGCTCCCTGAAGAGAAACCAGGATCTCCCGCGCTCGGATGCCCCTCTCCGCCAGCGCCTTTTCGTCCTTCATCGAAAAATCTTCTCGCAGCTCTGTCCAATCCCTGACGATTCGGGCCGCCCCCTCTCGGACGAAAAGGTCGGCCAGGAAGGCGAAATTCTCCATATGGGGCCCGAAAAGGAGGGGCTTGCCATAATAAGCGGGCTCGAGCAAGTTCTGGCCTCCGTGGGGGACCAAGCTTCCTCCGATGAAGGCCAGGTCGGCCAGGGCGTAGAACCTGGCCAGTTCACCAATCGTATCCAGAATCAGAACATCCCAGGGCCGGTTGGATACTCCCTGTGTCCTTCTCACCACCCTCAACGACAGCCCGTCCCCGATTTTCTCGACCTCGGTTGACCTTTTTGGATGACGGGGCGCAATGACTATGCCGAGGTCCTGACGGAACGCCTTGGCTCCTTTAAAAGCCCTCAGGATCTTCTCCTCCTCGCCTTTATGCGTGCTCCCCGCAATGATCACTTTCGTTTCGAGAGCGAGTCCGATCTGTCTTTTGAGATCGTCCCGTTCCTCAGAGCTCACGGAAGGAAGGCGGATATCGGCTTTCAGGTTCCCGGCGACTTCGACCCGCTCGCCCGGCAGGCCGATTCTCATCAGCCTGTTGCGGTCACCTTCTGTCTGGACGAGGAACTGGTCAATAGGGCTCAAGAAACGCCTGGCCAGAACCGCCAAGCGGCGATATCTCCGGAAGGAGCGACGGGAAATTCTCCCGTTGATCAAGACGACCGCTGGACAGGTCCTGGCTGCCTGTCGAAGCAGCTGAGGCCAGAACTCCGATTCTGCCAGGACGAAGAGGCGGGGCCGGAGAAAAGAGAAGAACCTCCGGACGGTCCACCCGAAGTCCAGGGGAACAAGGAAAATGCCATCGGTATCGGCCAGTTTTTCCTTGGCGATTTTGTAGCCGGTGGCGGTCAAGGTCGAAAAATAAATATGCCAGGAGGGATGTCTTTTCTTGATCTCGGAAATTAGGCGGCGAAGACTCAAAACCTCGCCGACCGAGACAGCGTGAAGCCAAATGGCCGGTGTTCCCGGGCGGATAGGCGGAAGCCTCAAGCCCAGCCTTTCGCGAATATAAAGGGCTTCTTTGTTCCCGAACTTCAGCCGAAGGAAATAGACCGGCGCATAGACGCAGAGAGCTAGAAAAAAGAGGAAAGAATACAGCGCATACACGCCTGTTGACTATACTAGAATAGCTCCGGGCGCGCAAGGGTTCTTGCGGTAGGGAGGAAATTCTGGTATTCTTGGACGATCGAAGCTTTCGGGATCTCAGGTCCGTCGGGAGAAAGGAAAAACAGATGGCCGAAGAAAAAAAAGAACCCGCAGAAGAAAAGCGGAAGCAGGGAAAGAAAATCAACAAGATGTCGCTGACCGAAATCGAAAAAGCCCTGGAGGCCGTCCAAAACAGCCAGGGCGGTCTGATCTCCCGCCATGCCCGGGCGCTCATCCGACGGAAGGAGATCCTCCGGTCCCGCCAGTGAGCCTAACGGCCCCCTTTTTTGACCATTTCACTTCCAATATAAGCAATTTACAATCGAAGAAGGTTCTGTTAAAATGGGAACCCGAATAGGAGTATAAAGAGTGTTAAGTCAAGAACAAAAGACCAAAATCATCGAGGAGAACCGGTTCAATCCCGAAGACACCGGCTCTCCCGGGGTCCAGATTGCCCTGCTGAGCGAACGCATCGCTTCCCTGACCAGCCATCTCAGCACCCACAAGAGGGATTTCACGTCCCGGGTCGGTTTGTTGAGGCTCGTCGGCCAGAGGAAAAGGCTTCTTGCCTATTTGAAAAGAGAAGATTCCGCTCGCTACGATGCGCTGATCAAGAAGCTCAACCTGCGCAAGTAGCCCCCATTTGGACACGGCCATGTCGGAAAAGATTATTCTGGATATCAACAATCGTCCTCTCTCTATCGAGATCGGAAAGATCGGCCGCCAGGCAGACGGCTCCGCTCTCGTGCGCTACGGCGAGACCATCATGTTCTGCACCGCGACCTCCAAAAAAGAGGTTAAGGAGATGCGGCCTTTCCTCCCTCTGATCGTCGATTATCGGGAAAACACCTACGCCGCCGGAAAGATCCCGGGCGGTTTTTTCAAACGTCAAGGGAGACCCTCGGAGAGGGAGATCCTGGTCAGCCGCCTGATCGACCGGCCGATCCGGCCCCTCTTCCCGGAGGGATACTTTTTCGATACGCAGATCATCGCCCTTCTCCTCTCCGCCGATTTGGAGAATGAACCCGATACGCTGGGCGTTATTGGCGCTTCGGCCGCTCTCTATTTTTCCGATATCCCCTTCACTGCGCCCTTGGGGGCGGTGAAAGTCGGCCTGGTCGACGGCCGGCTTATGATCAATCCCACCGCCGGCCAGCTTGAAAAAAGCCCGCTCAACATGGTCATCGTCGGCACCGACCAGGGAATCATCATGATCGAAGCGGAGGCGGTCGAGATCGAGGAGGACAAGGTCATCGAAGCGGTCAACCTGGCCTTAGAGCCAATCAGCCAGATCATCGAAGCCCAGAAGGCGCTCTTCCAGAAACTGTCCATCAAAAAACGTGCCTTCACGGTCGAGCCAATGGATCGGGCCAAGGTAGACCAGATCGAGCAGCGGATTGCCGCCGACCTTCTGCAGGCCATCCAGCTCCCCGAGAAGAAGGCCAGCGAGGCCGAATCCAACCGGATTCTCAAGGGGCTTATCGAGTCCATCCCTCCCGAGGACGAGGCCGAGATCAGCGCGGCCAAAGAAATCTATCATAGCATCGAAAAAAAGCTGGTTCGCGACCTGATCTTGAACCAGGGCAAGCGGTCTGACGGCCGCGGATTCGATGAGATCAGGCCGATTTCCATTGAAGTAGGCCTCCTCCCCCGCACCCACGGCTCCGCCCTGTTCACCCGCGGAGAGACCCAATGTCTAGCGACGGTCACGCTGGGCACCTTCGAAGACGTCCAAAGACTGGACGGCCTGGGTGAAGAGGCTGAGAAACGGTTCATGCTCCATTACAATTTTCCGCCGTTCTCGGTAGGGGAGGTCTCCTTCCTTCGCGCCGCGGGGAGGCGGGAGATCGGACACGGAGCCTTGGCCGAAAAATCGATCGTGCCTTCTATCCCCGATGCCGAAGTTTTTCCCTATACCATCCGGATTGTCTCCGACATCCTGGAATCCAATGGGTCTTCCTCTATGGCCACGGTCTGCGGGGGCGTATTGGCTTTGATGGACGCCGGGGTGCCCCTGTCCATGACCGTCGCCGGCATCGCCATCGGACTGGTCACCGAAGGGTCCCGTTACATGCTGCTGACGGATATCGCCGGCCTGGAGGATCACTTCGGGGACATGGACCTCAAGGTCACGGGAACCGAAAAAGGGATCACGGCCATCCAGCTCGACCTCAAGATTCCCTCGATCAGCCTGGAGATCTTTCGCGAGGGCTTGGTCAAGGCCCGGAACGCCCGGCTGGAAGTCCTGGATAAGATGAAACAAGTGATTCCTTCCCCCCGGCTCGAGATATCCCCTTACGCGCCCCGGATTTTGACGCTCTTCATCAATCCCGAAAAAGTGAGCGAGGTCATCGGGCCGGCCGGCAAAATCATCAAGAAAATCATCGCCTCCACCAAAGCGAAGATCGATATCGAAGAGGGCGGCAAGATCGTCATCGCCTCCACGGATATGCAGGCCGCCGAAAAAGCGAAAGAGATGATCCGCGAGATCACCCTCGAAGCCGAGGTCGGCAAGGTTTATAACGGAAAAGTCGTGCGCATTGAAGAATACGGCGCCTTCCTTGAGATTCTTCCCAACATTATCGGGCTGCTCCATGTCTCCGAGATCGCCCATCATCACGTTCGCAGTGTTCGTGATGTCCTCAAGATGGGGCAGATGCTCGAGGTCAAGGTCATCAGCATCGACGAAGACAATAAGGTTCGAGTCAGTCGCAAAGCCCTCGAGGAAAGGCCCGCTTCGATGCCCGACTCCGAAGGCCGGCAAGAGCGTTTTCCACGGCGGAAGCCGGAGGACCGGAATCCCCGCCGCTCGAGAGACAGATCCCGGTTTTAACGCGCAAGACAAAGCCATCATGTTCGGTCTCAGACGGCAGAATAAAAAAGGGTTCACTCTGGTCGAAATGCTGGTCACCCTGACCATCCTGGCCATCCTGGCCGCCGCGGTGATGCCCCTCGCCAAAGTCGCCGTCAAACGGGAAAAGGAGATCGAGCTCCGTCGCAACCTCCGGCTCCTTCGCGAGGCCATCGATGCCTACAAAAAGCTGGCCGATGAGAAGAAAATCGAGGTGGAGGAGGACTCCGAAGGCTATCCGCCTGACCTGGAAACTCTGGTCAAAGGCGTCGAACGCCAAGCAGAACAGTCTCAGCCTTCACCCGGAGGACAGCCAGCTTCGAAAAAGTCCCGAGAGGAACCGAAAATTATCAAATTGCTCCGTCGCATACCCAAGGACCCCATGACCAATTCCATCGATTGGGGACTTCGTTCCTATCAAGACGATCCCGATGATGATGTCTGGGGAGGCGAAAATGTTTACGATGTCTATACGAAGAGCCTGGGGACGGCCCTGGATGGCTCGAAATACAAGGAGTGGTGAGATGATCATCGAGCCGCGCGGCCGGTCATCCAAAGGATTCACGCTCATCGAGATCATGATCGTTTTTGCCCTTATCGGCATTCTTGTCGGGCTGGCGCTTCCCCAATACCAGCATGCCCGTCGCAAGGCTACGGAAACCGTCCTGAAAGAAGATCTGTTTACCTTGAGGAAGTTGATCGACCAGTATTACACCGACAAGGGGAAATACCCCTCTTCGCTCCGGACTCTCGTTGAGGAAGGATACCTGCGGACGATCCCGCTCGACCCGATGACCGGTTCGGCCGAGACGTGGCAGGAAATCAGGGAGGAACCTTCCTCCGAAGACATGGTCCCGAACATGGAGTTTGGCATCGTTGACGTCCGCTCCGGTTCCCAGGCCAAAGCACTGGACGCGACAACTTACGATTCGTGGTAGATCCGTATGGCCAGCCGCTCTTCCGGATATGTCCTGATCATGCTTCTCTTCCTGATCACCGCCATGGCGATCGGCTTGATGGTGGCCGTCCCTGTCTGGCAGACGCAAATCCAGCGGGAGAAAGAGGAAGAACTCATTTTCCGGGGAAACCAGTACGTCGAGGCGGTCCGGATCTTCCAACTCAAGAAGCCCGGCACCTTCCCCCGCTCGTTGGATGAACTCGTTGAAGAAAAATGCATCCGGCGTCTTTACGGGGATCCGATGAGCCCGGATGGCGCTTGGAATATTATCCTCCTGACGGCGAGCCCGGCCGCCGGCGGAAGGCAGCGGCGTTCGCCTGCCCCGGCTGGCCAAACGGGCCCGACCCGGGATCGCGCGTTTTCGGCCCAAAAGATCCTGGTGGCCCCTCAGCAAGCTCTGTCCTCGATCCGCAATGCTCAGATCCTCGGTGTGGTCAGTTCATCCACCCAGAAATCCTTCCGGGTTTATCGTTCCGAGGAAAGCTACGACCGCTGGCTTTTTTTCTATGGCCATGACCCGGACAATCCGCCCGAGATCCAATATCACGGCCAACCCCCGCAATGAAGTCCGTCCTGATCGTCGCCGGTGAACATTCTGGAGATCGATACGGAGCGGAGGTCGTCTGCGAGTTCAAGAAACGGCACCCGGACGTCGGCTTTTTCGGGATCGGCGGTCGAAAGCTGGCCGAGGAGGGGATCGAGATCATCTGTCCCATCGAGCGGTTGAGCGCTGTGGGCATTTTCGAGGTCCTGACCCGGCTCCCCCATTTCCGCCGGATTTTCAAGCGGGTCCAGAACGAAACGTGGGCGCGCCGTCCGCAGGCCGCCGTTTTGATCGATTCGCCCGATTTCAATCTCCGCCTGGCCAGGAGGCTGCGCAAAACAGCGACGCCTGTTCTCTACTATATCAGCCCGACGGTTTGGGCCTGGCGAAAAAACCGCCTCAAGACCATCCGCCGGACCGTGACCAAAATGTGCTTGATTTTTCCTTTTGAAAAAAGGATTTACGAAGACCACGGAATTCCCGCGACTTATGTCGGCCATCCGCTCAAAGGCCGGGTCGGGATCCGCATGAGCCGCTCTGAATTCCTGGCCAAGTACTCTCTTCCCTCCGGCTTCCGCCTGATCACCCTTTTGCCGGGGAGCCGCCCGACCGAGGTCAAAAACCATCTCCCCGTGCTGGTCGAGACTGCCCGCAGGTTACAGGGTGAGTTCCCGGTTCGCTTTCTTCTTGTCCAGGCAGGATCAATCCCCCGCGGCTCTCTCGATCGTCATCTCCCTTCCGGAAAGCCGGGCATCGACATCCTCACGGAGGATGCCTATGAATCGGTCGCATATTCCGACCTGGTGCTCTCCTCGTGCGGAACGGCCAATCTCGAGACGGCCCTGCTGGGCACTCCCTTTATCGCCTTCTACCGCCTTTCTCCATGGACTTATTATCCTTTCCGTCACCTCGTCGGGATCCGGGAGTACAGCATCGTCAACATTCTCGCCGGCCGAAAGGTCGTGCCGGAGCTCATTCAGAAGGACTTCCGGGCCGAAACCCTCGCTCGCGAAACCAAGGCATTGTTATTTTCCGAGAAGCGGAAGCTGCGGATGAAAGAAGAGTTTCAACAAATCGATGATCTCTTGGGAACAGATAAGGCGGCCGAAAACGTCGCCCGTGAGCTGGAGGCAATCCTCCGGACGCAGCCGTCCTGACTGTCCGTAGCGCGTGCCGGGATTCTTGTTTGAATGATGGTGGCTAGGAAGACGAAATGTCATCGCAAGGAGAAACCCGATGAAACGATTCATCTGGCTGGCCGTCATGGTTATCCTGACGGGGCCCTTTTGCCTGTCTCAAGAAAGCGAGATCCTGCAACTCAAGGAAAAGATCGTCGAAATCCAGAATACGAGCGAACTGGGGTTCCGCCATTTCAACTTCTGTTCGAACGTCATCGGCTTCGGCTCCTATGTTCCTTTAGCCAAGCCGCTTCTGGATAAGAACGGGGAGCTCTTGGTCTATTATGAACCGGTCAACGTCTTCACCAGCAAGAAAGAAGGTCTCTATGAGATCTGGTACACCCAGGATATGGCATTGCTCGACGCTGAGGGCGAAGTCCTCCGGGAATGGCCCGATATACTCAGCTTCCATTACACCACCAGGACCCCTGTTATGGACCTGTATGCTCAAAACAGCCTCACCCTGGGCGGTCAGATCCCGGCGGGTCAATACAAGTTCAAGGCCGTATTGAAGGACAAACTCAGCGGAAAAAGCGCCGTCAAGGTCGTTGACTTCGAAATCCGCTGAGCTCCCTGGGGAGGATGAACTCGAGGCGGTCCGATTCACTCAGGCCGTGCTTCTCGGCGGAGCCGGACCGGAGCTCGAGCACATAGGCGGCCGGCGCCCCTGGGGCATATGACGGGCAGGGCTCGCGGAGACAGGGCGGGACGGACGCTTCCAGGTGGACAATCCTCCTCTCCCTATCCAGCCAGAGGATGTCGATCGAGAAGCGCATGTTCTTCATCCAAAAAGAATGGATATCTTCATCCTCGAAGAGAAACAGCATCGCCTGGTCTTCTTGGATCTCTTCCCGAAACATCAGTCCCCGAGCCCTGGCCTCGACGGTCACGGCCAGCTCCGCGGTGACCGAAAATCCGTCGGGGAAAAAAACCTTGATGAACTTGTCTTTTCCCGTCTGGCCGGAGCAAAAAAGCGTCAGGAGAGCCATGGAGAAGACAATGTTTTTCTTCATCGCTCGTCTCTGCCTCCGATCAGGCGCCGGGCTGTCCGTCTGCCTTGCGGAACTCAATGGCTCGAAACCAAAGGGACGAACCGGACCGGCAGAAGTCTTTTTTTTCGAAATCCTTTCCGTTCGCGACGGACGAGGACAAGTTCCTGAAAACCCGCCCCCACCGGGATGATCATCCGGCCGTTGAGCGCGAGCTGTTCCTGGAGTCTCTTGGGCACCGCTTCGGCCGCGGCGGTGACGATGATCGACTCGAAGGGAGCCTCCTCTTCCCACCCACGCGTCCCATCTCCGATCCGAAACCGGACATTCGCACAGCCGAGCCCCTCCAGCACCATCTGGGCTCTTTCAGAAAGGGGACTGATGAGCTCCACCGTGTAGACCACGGGAGCGATCTCGGCCAGCACCGCCGTCTGATATCCGCTGCCCGTTCCCACCTCCAAGACCTTCTCTACTCCCTTGAGCTCGAGGGCCGCCGTCATATAAGCGACGATATAAGGCTGGGAAATCGTCTGGCCTTCTCCGATAGGCAACGGTTCGTCGCCGTAGGCAAAGCGCTGGAGCTCCGGGGGGACGAAGAGGTGACGAGGGACCTTGCGCATTGCGGCCAGAACGCGCTCGTCGCTCACGCCTCTGGCTCGGATTTGGGCCTCCACCATATATTCCCTCTGGCTCTTAAATTCCGCCTCTGGATCTGAACCGCTCACCCTTCTCGTCCTTCTTTTCGAGGCCCGGCCGGCGCTTGGCTCATGTCGGCCCGGCGGGTTTCAATACGCTCGGGCGAACAGCACCGGCTCGCGGCCGGGCTTCCGGCAACACACGCAAGGACCGATGTCCTCTTTATTTCTATTCAAAGGGATCACGCGGACGGTGGCCATCGTCTCCTCTTTAATGCGGGCTTCGCAGGACTCATCACCGCACCAGCCACAGCTGATGAAGCCCCTCTTGGACTCGATGACCTCCTTGAACTCGTCATAGTCGGAAACGGTTCTGGTGTTTTCTTGTTGAAAACGGAGGGCTTGATCGAACAAGGACACCTGGATCTCCCGGAGCGTCCCTTTGACTCGTGAGGTCAGCTCCCCGAGATCAACGGAATCTTTTTTCCGGATATCCCGGCGGACCAAGACGGCCCGGTTATCCTTGATATCCCGCGGCCCGATCTCGATCCGGAGGGGAACTCCCCGCATCTCCCACTCGGAGAATTTCCAGCCCGGCGTGAATTCCTCTCGGGCATCAAGCCGGACCCGCCAGCCGGCCTGTCGGAGCTCCTTCTCGACGGCCAGGGCGGCCGGCAGGACGTTCTCTTTCCAGTTGCCCAGCGAAATGGGAACGATCACGACCTGGACCGGGGCGACCTGCGGGGGGAACCGCAGACCGGAATCGTCTCCGTGGGTCATCACCAAAGCTCCGATCAGGCGCGTCGATACCCCCCAAGAGGTCTGCCAGACATACTGCAATTTCTGCTCGCGATCCTCGAAGCGAATATCAAAGACCCTGGAGAAGTGCTGGCCGAGGTTGTGCGATGTGCCCATCTGGAGGGCTTTTCCGTCCGACATCAACGCTTCGATGGCGTAGGTCTCCATGGCCCCGGCGAATTTTTCCCGCGGCGTCTTGCGGCCCTCGACAACCGGAATGGCCAGCTCCGACTCAACGAATTCTTTGTAAAGATAGAGGATCTTTATGGTCTCGTCCTGGGCCTGCTCAAACGTCTCGTGGGCCGTGTGCCCCTCCTGCCAGAGGAACTCCGTGGTCCTGAGGAATGGCCGGGTGACCTTTTCCCAGCGTACGATATTGGCCCACTGGTTGATCAGCACCGGAAGATCGCGGTAGGACTGAATCCACTTGGCGTACATTGATCCGATGACGGCTTCCGATGTCGGCCGAACAGCCAGCCGTTCCTCCAGCTCCTCCTGTCCTCCATGGGTGACCCAGGCGACCTCGGGAGCGAATCCCTCCAAATGTTCCATCTCCTTCCGGAGGTAACTTTCCGGGATGAACAGAGGGAAATAGGCGTTGACATGCCCGGTGTCTTTGATCCGGCCGTCCAGCAGTCGCTGGATGTTTTCCCAGATTGCGTATCCGTCGGGCCGGATGACCATCATTCCTTTCATCGGAGCATAGTCCGCCAGCTCCGCTTTGCGGATGATCTCCAAATACCATCGCGAAAAATCCTCGCTCTTGGCGGCGATTTTTTTGACCCATCGTTCGTCTTCGGCCACTGGATACTCCCGGGGTGCAATGATCGACTCATTCTATGCGCCGCCCCCTTTCTTTGTCAAGGAAAGCCCGGCCGTTCCGGAGCGCCGCTGAAGAAAATGATGGGGGTGAGGTCGGGTCTGACGGAGAGGCGAAAAGAATTTCACCCCTCTTTTCATCCAAAGGGGTGATTGACCCTTCGGTCGAGGCATGGCATGGTGGAACCGAAAAAGGAAAAGGAAGCGACGATGTTATCGAAATCCTCGCCCGTTCAGTCCGGCAAGGCCGAAAGAAAAGAGCAAATCTTCAATTTGCCTCTTCTTACCGTCGTCGAAGGCCGAAACGCCGAGGGAAAAAGCTTCCAGGAAAAAACCGTCCTCTTCTACATCAGCCATCACGGCGCTTCGTTCAACCTGTTCAATCCCATCGCCCTTGGCTCAAAGCTGAAACTGATCATCGTCCTTCCCCCCGCTTTGGCTGAGGATGAGAACCTGAAGCTCGTCATCAACGGCAAAGTGGCATTGGTTGAGGCCAATCATTCTCATCCCTCGAAGCAGCGTGTCTCTTTGCGCTTCGAAAGCAAGTATTTCATCAAAGCGGACGGATAGCCGATGACCTGTTCGAATTCCTCCCGGAGGAGACGCGCGGATGTCCCCGGGTCTAATCGTTGTGGATGATGAAAATGTCAAAAAAATCACCCTTTGATTCACCGCCAAGAGGGATTGTCCTCTTGGCGGTACCCGGGGATAATGACACTCCGAACATGGAAGACAAGCAGGAATCCCTTAAACCCTCCATCCATGGCGCTTCCAAAGCCGGGAAGAGAGAGCGGGCCTTCGAGCTCTCTCTTCCCGCTTTGGTGACCGGACTGGACGTCATGGAAAACAGGTTTCGGGAGAAAACCCTGATCAGCTCGATCAGCGCGGAGGAGGCCACCATCTGGCTTCGCTCTCAGGTGACGATCGGGGCCAAGCTGGACATCGCGCTCGATATTCCGAAAACGCTGATCCTGGAAAACAGCCTCAAACTGCAGTTGTCCGGAACCGTCAAACTCACCCAGACGGATTCGACACGGACCGGCAAAAAGCTGCTGGTTTCGCTCCAGTTGGACAAGAGATTCAAACTCCTGCCTATCCCGTTGAATATTAACTAATCTCTCTCCATCCGGCATCGCCATCCGCTTGGAGAGACGTTTTCTTTTCCCCGCCGGCCCGATCAGTCCACGGGGGGCCAGGCCGACGGCGGCTGATCACAGTCCCCATCATCCCTCGCTGATCCCACTTTTCGTCAGAGAAGCAGCTTTGACTTGACAAGGAGGGGACGATTGAATAGAATTTTGTAGGGCCGAGAGTGAAAGTCATCTGGTGTTGGGGCTAAGACACACAGAGAGTGAGTGAAATATGACCAAAAAAACGACCCCGGCGGAAGAGAAAAAAATCAAAATCCTCATTTTCTGTCCATCGGAGATCATCCTTTCGGGCATCCTGAAAGCCCTGGAGCCGGACGACGGCATCGAGATCTCCAATGTTGAAAAGAACACCATCGACAGCTTCATGGAATCCATCCGCAAGCTGCGTCCCCAGGTCATCCTCTTTGCCAACACCGAGCCCTTGCCCAACATGCGCGAGATCTGCAAGGCCATCAAGGAGATCTCCAAGCTCCAAAGCAAATCCCAGCTACTGATCCTGGGAAGCATCCCTTCCCACGAGGAGATCGTCGGCCTGATCAACGCTGGAGCCAGGGGCTATTTCGACCTGACCGACCCTGCCGGCCAGCTCTCAGAGGCCATCCGGGTCATCCATAAGGGAGAAATATGGCTACCCCGGGACAAGATGAGCAGCATCATGGACAGGATCATTTCTGTTGTCGGCCGCGACCTCAAGGAAAAGACCCTCGACCAGCTCACCCCGACGGAGTTTCAGGTCCTCCGGCTCATCGGTCAGGGAAAGAGCAACGATGAAATCGCCGAAGTCCTGTTCATCAGCAAGAACACGGTCCGGTCGCATATCAAGAGCATCTATGCCAAGCTGGACACGCACAGCCGTCTCCAGCTGGCCTTGTATGCGATCAATTCCGCCCTGTTTTAGCAGGACATCAAGCAGAGGTTGTGATGAAAAAAGCGCAGCGCCCCAAAAAGAAAGAGCCCAGTCCGGCCGTCCAGGCCAACCGGCGAAGGGAATGGCGGCTCGACCTGCCGCTCTCGACGGTCATCGAAGGCCGCCTTCCCCACGGAGTGAAATTTTCGGAAACGACCACCCTCGAAAACATCAGCGCGACCGGAGCTTACTTCTGCCTCGATTCGGGGGTCGTCGTCGGTTCACACCTCAATCTCGTGATCGACCTGCCCGAGAATCTCACCGGTGGCAAGGATATCAAGCTCAATCTCGGAGGGATCACCGTCCGGCTCGAGGAGCCGGACAAAAAGGGCAAGCGGCAGGGTGTCGCCATCCGTTTCAACAAGGATTTCAAATTCGTCGGCGCCGGAAAGAAGAAAAAGAAAGCGAAATAACACCCCTGTGTCCATTTTGACCGTGGCTCTGACGGGGGGGATTGCCGCGGGGAAATCCGTCGTCGCCCGGCTTTTGGCCGAAAGGGGATGTTTTGTCCAGTCGTCCGACCGTCTGGCCCACGAGCTGATGAAACCCGGCCGGCCGGCGTGGCGCCAAATCGTCGCTCACTTCGGAAAAGAAATCCTGAATCCAGACAAGACCATCAACCGCCGCCGACTCGGCACGATCGTCTTCAGCAATCCCCGGGAAAGGCATTTTATGAACCGGCTGATCCACCCTCTCGTCCTGGCCAAAAAAAAGACGACTATCCAGGCGCTCGAAAAAAAGGACACTCATAAAATCTTCGTATCCGAGGCGGCTTTGACCATCGAATCAGGATTGGTCCCCTTCTTCGACAAGGTGATCGTCGTTTATTGCCCGGAAGAACTTCAGGTCGAGCGCCTGATGAAAAGAGACGGAATCACCCGGCAGGAAGCCAGGAAAAGGCTCCGCAGCCAGATGCCGACGGCTGAAAAAATCAAACAGGCCGATTATCTCATCGAAACGTCGGGCTCCGTAGACGAGACCGCCGTCCAGACCCGAAGAGTGTACCGGAATCTGGTCAAAGA